>NZ_CALXFV010000102.1 GCF_944387675.1 uncultured Flavonifractor sp.
CCGGATCTGTTCCAGCAGCACCACCGACTCCTTGGGCAGTCCGTAGGTGTTTGCCGAGAGCTCAATGTGGGTGGGCAATCGGGCCTTGCCGGTCTGCGAGGTGATGGCGGCGGCAATCACCGTGGGGCTGTGGCGGTTGCCGGTGTCGTTCTGCACGATGAGAACCGGGCGCACGCCTCCCTGCTCGCTGCCCACCACCGGACTCAGGTCGGCATAGAAAATGTCTCCGCGTTTTACGCTGTTATCCACAAAAGCTCACACTCCGCCGGAAAATAGTCACCTGCGTCACACGGCCAGCGGCCTATGTAACGCGGTCACTATGATTTTCCCACGGGGCGGCGGGATTTATACCCGCTGCCTGTAAAAAACAGGCGGGCGGACGGCGCTCCGCCGCCGTGCCGGCGCTTCCTCCCCGGCCCATTGTATGCCGGCTGCCTGCCGCCGGTGTCTCTCAGCCCCGGTATGTCCGGCGGACCCGGGGAGATACCGCGCACAGCAGCTCATACTGGATGGTGCCGGCCAGACCGGCCAGCTCCTCCACCGGCAGGGACTCCCCAAACACCTCCGCCTCGTCCCCCGGCCTTACCTCCAGACCGGTGACATCCACCATGCACATATCCATGCATACCCGGCCCACCAGAGGCGCCCGGCAGCCGTGGAGCTCCACCTGCCAGCGGTCGGAACACAGCCGGGGCAGTCCGTCGGCATAGCCGATGGTCAGTGCCGCCAGACGGGTCTCCCGCTCCAGCACGTGGGTGCAGCCGTAGCTCACCGGGGTACCGGCCGGAACCGTCTTCACCGACGCCACCCGGGTCTTCAAGCTCATCACCGGGCGCAGCCCCGGCCCGTCCAGCCCCTCACAGGATGGGTCGGGATAGTGGCCGTAGAGGGCAATACCGGGACGCACCATATCCAGATGAGTGCAGGGATAGCGTAACACAGCCGCGCTGGCGGCGCAATGGCGGATGGCAAAGGTCACTCCGCGGGCCTTCAGGGCGTCCAGCAGGTCCAGAAACCGGGTGAATTGAAGCATGGTGTAGGCCTCATCCCCGTCGGCATTGGCAAAATGGGTAAAAATTCCCTCCGCCGCCAGGCCTGGCAGGGCGCACACCTGGGCTATGGTTCGAACCGTCTCCTCCAGATGGGCCTGGTCGCACAGCCAGCCCAGCCGGGACATACCGGTATCCGCCTTAATATGGATATTCAGCCTTTTTCCGGCCCCCACCGCCAGGGCGGACAGAGCCCGGGCAGTCTCCAGGTCGTAGACCGTCTGGGTAATCTGGTGGGCCAGCAGCTCCCCGCCCCGCTCCGGGGGGGTATGGCCCAGGATCAGAAGGGGGGCCTGAATCCCCGCCCGGCGCAGCTCCAGCGCCTCATCCAGGCAGGCTACCGCCAGATATTCCGCCCCCAGCGCCTCCAGCCGGCGGGCCACCGGCACCGCTCCGTGTCCATAGGCGTCCGCCTTCACCACCCCCAAAAAGCGGCAGCCGGGGGGCAGCATGGCCCGCAGGGTATGATAATTATGCTCCAGATTGGACAGATTGATCTCCGCCCAGGTTCTTGTCCGTGTCTGTTCCATATGGCTGTTTCATCCTCTTTTCCACGCTTGCACTCACGTGTCTGATTATACTACGTCCGACCGCTCGCCACAAGAGGAAAGCGCCCCGGTCTTTCATCCATTTTTAATTCATTGTTCATAGAATTACAAAGACAAATTTCGCTTTTTTGTATATACTAAACGCAGATGCCAGGCGGTGCGGGAGAGCCGCACCGCAGACAGGAAGGAGCAATGGTTATGTTAGAAGATTTTGGGAAGACCTTGGCCAACATCGGTCTGGCCGGGGTGGGCCTGGCCGCCATCGCCGCAGAGCAGGCGGGCAAGGCCGGCAAGCTCTTGGTGGAAAAGGGCGCTGCCGCCATGGAGGAGGGCCGGAAGTACGGCGCCGAGCTCCAGGAGAAGTATCAGCAGGACGCCCAGCGCCGCCGGGAGGAGCAGTTTGACCGGCAGGTGTGCCAGATGGACGCCGGCCAGCGGGAGGCCCTTCGCCGGCGCCTGGCGGAGCTGGACGAGCTGGAGCGCCAGGCGGCTGAAGCGGCGGACGAACTCAGCAGGGACGATGACCAGCAGGCTTTTTGACAAGTTGAACGTGGGCGGCGGTGCGTTGCGGCACCGCCGCCCACGCATTTTGGTTCGTCTAAAATCATACAAAATAAATAGGTTTTCCATGTTTTTTTACCATCTCCTACAAAAATAGAAAAATCCCCCTGCCGGAGCTTGCATCCGGGCTGCGCATCGCGTATAATCCCCACGTTATGTCATCCTGGATGACTTGACAGCAGCAACGCATCAAAAGAAGAAAGGAAGGTTGACCCCCTTGATGCATCCCCGTCGCGCCATTTCCGGCCTGCTCTGTCTGGCCACACTGGCCAGCGCATGCGCCCCGTGGCTGCCTGCCGCCTCCGCGGCAGACGTCCCGGACCCTGCCACGGAGCAGACCGCTCAGGCCACCGGTTCCATCGCCCTGACTCTGGCCTTTCCTCTGCCCCAGCGGGTAGACGAGGTGAAGGAGCGCCAGATCCAGCTTACCCTTACCCATTCGGACGGCACATCCGCCGTCGTCCGCCTGTGGGACGGCAGCGCTGACGCCGACGGCCTGGCCGTCTCGGTGGAGGCCCTGAATTCCCAAGGGACGGCCCTGACCACCGAGCAGCAGCTGGGCTATTACCGCGCCACCCTCTCCGGCCTGGCGCTTGGCAGCTACCAGATGACCGTTACCGGCAGGGGGTACACCCCCTGCACCGTCCCCGTCACCCTGGAGGATTACTCCCAGCATGTGCTGCTGAGCACCGGGGACGGCACCTTCTCCCTGGGAGATGTGGACGGCAGCGGCACCGTGGACCACGCCGACCGGGCGGCCATGGACGCTCACCTGGCCGACGGCAGCCCCCAGGCGCTGGCCGTCTACGACCTAAACGGAGATGGGAGGATCAATGTAATTGATCTGTCTTATGTCAACAAAATGATGGACCTGTCCGCCGCCCCCACCATCCTGGCTACCGCCGCCATTACAGCGCCGGCGGTGGACGATTCCGGGGTGACTGTCACCGGCGGCAGCTTGGAGGATCTCTTTACCTCCGGTGATTCCGAGGTCACTCTGGCTCCCGCCGTTCAGGGAGCGTCCCTGGCTATTCCCATGGAATTTGAGCGTCCCGTCACCATGCAGGAGATCTCTATCGCCTCTCCCAGCACCGACGGTGCCATCCAGGCGGGCGTCGCCCGGGTGGAGACCGAGGACGGGCAGGTGTTGGAACTGCCCTTTGACGTGTCCGCCCCCGCCGGCATCCACGCCACCGGCCGCACTGCCGGCCAGACGGTGGTGACCATTAATCTGGGCGCCAAGGTGGCGGTGAAAAAGGTCACCATTACCGTCACCAAGGTGGAGGGACAGACCGGCCAGGCTCCTGACTACGCCACCGTCTCCCAAATCACCTTCCTGCAGGACATTGTCTCCGACGCCATGGAGGCGGACACCCAAGTAAAGAACCTGGCGGCCACCGCCGGAGACGGGGAGATCACCCTGGTCTGGGACAGCGTGAAAAACGTCACCGGCTACACCGTGGCCTACGGCACCGGTCGGGACAGTTTGAATCAGAGCACATCTGTCAGCACCAACCGGGCAATCCTCTCCGGTCTGAGCAACAATACCACCTATTATTTTCAGGTCACCGCCGTCAGCGGAGATTGGCGCGGCACCCCCTCCGCCATACTCTCCGCCGTACCCCTCCCGGCAGTCGTACCCGGAACCCCCTCCAACCTTCTGGTGGAGAGCGCCGACACCGCCCTGCGGGTCAGCTGGGGGAAAACCAAGGATGCCACCTGCTATCAGGCTTACTACAGGGTGCAGGGCGCGGAGACATGGATCCCCTGGGGGGACGCCATCACCGGCACCAGCACCACCATCACCGGCCTGACCAACGGCACCGTCTACGAAGTGGCGGTGAAGGCCGGCAACCAGATCGGCTTCGGCCCCTACTCCGCTGCCGCTCTGGGTACTCCCAAGCGGGATGCCTTTGAGATGCCCGAGCTGCCTGCCGACGGCCGCATTCCCGCCCACGAGATCACCTCCATTGTCATGGCCGATTCCGGCAACGTCAACAAGAACCTCTGCCCCAACTTTACTGTGGACCACCTGATCGACAACGACCCCAACACTTACTGGATTGCCGCCAACTACTGGTACAACAGCAACATCACCTACACCTTCCAGAGCACCCACAACATGAACTACCTGCTGCTGGTCCCTTATCTGGACGGCGCCTACCAAAACCGCATCGCCAACTTTACCGTCACCCTGAAGGGTGAGGATGGGGAGACTCTGTCCACCTATTACCGGGACGGCATGAACATCACCGCCGGGGGCTATTACATTTTGACCTTTCCTGAGACCAAGGGGGTAAAAAGCGTCACCCTGGGCCTGGGTGAAAAGACCGGCGGTCCCCGGGTGAGCATTTCGGAGATCGCTTTCTACAACAGCGACACCCTGGCCGATGACATTGCGGCCCTCTTCGCCGACGGGGCCTTCACCCGGCTGGCCGGCGGGGCGGACACCCGGCAGATTGCCGCCCTCCGGGAGCGTCTTACGGCTCTGGGCAGTTTCTACCTGGACAAGACCCGTCTGGAGGACGAGCTGACTCTGGCCCAGGCCCTGCTGGAGCAGAAGACCGACGCCCTAGGTCTGGTGAAGGAGGACTTCCAGAGCCGCTCCGCCGCCGCCCCGGCCGACGCCGCCGCCGGCCAGACCGCCAGCGACTTGCAGCCCCTGGGCGTTTCCGCCAAAGCGGGCAGCACCCTGGCCATCTATGCCCAGCTGCCGGACGACAAGCCGGTATACGTGGTACCCACCCAGTTCTATGGGGAATCCGGCGTGTGGAAGGGAGCCCCTGTGGCCCTGCACAACGGACGCAATTACCTGTCCATTGAGAAAATCGGCTCCCTGGCCGATACCAGAGGAGGCGTCCTCTACCTGACCTACGCCGGAGACCACCCGGAGCAAATCCGGCTGCAAATCCGCAGCGGCAGTGGTGTGTACCAGATGCCGGTGCTGGAGCTCTCCGCCTGGTACACCATGGAGGAGGCCGCCCGCCGGGAAGCCATTGCCGCCTATATCCAGGCGCTGGAGAACTATGTCTCCGGCCTGTCCGGGACCAGCCTGACCACCGACATCCGCAACGCCACTGAACTCTCCACCCCCAGCGTGCTGCTCTCCCTCCCCGCCGACCAGGTGCTCTCCGGCCTGAAGGGCGTGGGCAACGATGAGAGCGCCATGGCCGAAATACTGTACCAGAACGTGCTGGCCTGGGAGGAGGAGCTGTTTGTGGCCAATAAGGTCCAGGGTATCCTGGCCGCCGACACCGGCCTGAGCGGCTATCAATACCCCATGACCACCCGCCAGAATATCCGCTACATGCGCATGTTTGCCGGCGCCTTCATGTACGCCGCCGGCAGCCACGTGGGGGTGGAGTATGGCTCCACCGCCGCCCTGGTGCAGGGCAGGCCCACCTCTGTCACCGGCGCGGGAGCGGACAACGGCCTGTTCGGCTGGGGCATTGCCCATGAGATTGGCCACAATATGGACAAGCTGGGCAAAACCGAAATCACCAACAACATCTACTCCCTGGCCCTCCAGGCCTGGGACGGCTCCTCCATGATGCTGGACACCCGGCTCACCGACGACGGCCGTTGGGAGGACATTTTCAACAAAGCGGCCCAGGGCCGCCCCGGCGCAGCCAACAACGTGTTTGTCCAGCTGGGCATGTACTGGCAGCTCCACCTGGCCTATGACGGGGCGGACCAGCCCCTGGCCTTCTTCAACGCCTTCTTCCGGGCCTGGAAGTCGGGGACCTACAGCAGTTACTCCTACGACGAGCGGGTGGCCCTCATCGCCTCCCAGACGGCCAACCGGAATCTGACGGAGTTTTTCACCCGCTGGGGCATGACCCTCAGCCAGGAAGTAAAGGACCTTCTGGCCGCTTACCCCACCGAGGAGCGGGCCATCTGGTATCTCAATGACGCATCCCGCACCTACCGTCTGGCGGGCGGCGGCGCCGCTGAGGGCTCCGCCGCGGTGCTGGCCCAGGTGGAGGAGTCCAGCGTAACGCTGATTCTCACCCACACCGACAGCGACAGCATTCTGGGCTATGAAATCCGCCGCAACGGCATTCCCATCGCCTTTACCACCGAATCCATCTATGTGGACGATCTGGGGGCGGCCAACAATCTGACCTACACCTATACGGCGGTACCCGTGGACAGGCTGGGCAATCCGGGCGATGCGGCCAGGAGCAGCGAGGTGCGGGTGGCCTATGACAAGACCATCTCCCCCGATTTGTACACCCTGGAACGCGACGGCGAGACGGTCACCATCACCATGAAGGACGGCTCCGCCGTCCCTGTCACCGGCATCAAGGTAACGGGCAGCGGCCTCACCGGCGGCTACACCGTAAAGGTCAAGGCCGCCGCCGGGGATGAAGCCTGGACCACCGCCAAAACCGGCCAGCTCTCCGGAGATCAGACAGTGGCCTACTTCAACAAACCCGGCGCCGCCCCCTCCGATACCCGCATCTGGACTTACGACGCGGCGGTGCTGACGCTCACCGGCATTCCCCAGGACGCCCGGGTGGATCTGCTGGACTACCCCGGCGACCGGGTGGACTTCTACCCGGATGCCTCCGTGGGCGTACTGGAGGCGGACTACGTGTATGGCAGCGGCCAGGAGGACGTGATCCCCGCCGGTACCCTGGTGATTCTGGGTACCTACCGGGGCGACCCCGTGTACAACTACGTATCCATTGAGGCGGAGTACAACACCACCGGCGAGGCCTGGGAGGATCAGGAGATCACCACCATCACCCGGGCCATGAGCGGCTACGGCCTGCTGTTCGCCGAGCTGCCCGACGACGGGGCGGTGAGCGACACCAGCGACGGCTTATTCCTCTTTGTCCCCGATTTGAAGGCCGAGGCCGACCTCAACGCCGGAGACGGCGTCACCGACGCCTATCCCCTGTCCATCCGGGCGGTGTTCTACCGCACCGATGATCCCACCAGCGCCGACAGCCAGCGGGTCACCAGCCAGACCCTGTGGATCAGCTTCCCCGAGGGCGGGGCGGACGGGTCCGACTTCCCCGTAATCCGGCTGACCGGCACCAGTTCTTGAAAGATGAGGAGCGCATTGTGAAACGACCGATTTTCTCCCTGATCTCCGCGCTGGTTCTGACGGCGGGCTTGCTGCTTACCACAGCGGCCGCCGCCGGCATCCAGCTGGTGACCTCCGGCACGGCCGCCGCCAGTCAGGCGGTCACCCTTACCGGCCTCTCCCCCGCGTGCCAGAGCCTGCAGCTCACCCTCTCCCTCTCCGGCGGCGACACCACCTACACCTATCAGCCCGACAGCGGCCTAAACCGGAACGGCATCTATGCCACTTCCAAGCAGAGCGGAAGCCAGGTAACCCTCTACCTCACTGCCAAAAACGGCGTGCTGGCCGAGGAGGGTACCCTTACCCTGGGTACCCTTACCTCGGCGGACGGCTCCGTCTTTACTGTCACCGGCTTCTCCGGCCTGCTCATGGTGGATGCCTCCTCCGACCAGCTTCCCGGCAACGAGGACAGCGGCGGAAACGGCTCCACCGGAGATGACTCCACCGGCGG
>NZ_CALXFV010000103.1 GCF_944387675.1 uncultured Flavonifractor sp.
TACCAGCTGGAGCCGGCCCACTGGGGCATGGTGTCGGTCTCCCGCTTGGCGGGGCCGCCGCAGCAGGGGCAGGTGGTATTCACCCAGCTTGTCATCTTGGAGAGGGGGGATTCGCCGTCGTCGGTAGGCTCGTAGGAATCCACGTCGGGCAGCAGCAGGGGCAGCTGGTCCTCGGGCAGGGGCTGCCAGCCGCACTTGTCGCACCACACCATGGGGATGGGCTCACCCCAGTACCGCTGGCGGGAGAACACCCAGTCCCGCAGCTTGTAGTTCACCTTGGCCTCGCCGATGCCCTTCTCCTCCAGCCACTTGGTGATGACGGGGATGGCATCCTTCACCGTCAGGCCGTTGAGGAAGTCGGAGTTGACCAGAATCCCGGTCTCGTCCTTGGCAGTGAAGGCGGCCTTCTGCACGTCCTCCCCGCCGGAGACAACCTCAATAATCTCGCAGCCAAATTTCTTGGCAAACTCCCAGTCCCGGTCGTCGTGGGCGGGGACGGCCATGATGGCGCCGGTACCGTAGGTGGCCAGCACGTAGTCGGAGATGAAGATGGGAATCTCCCTGCCGTTGACGGGGTTGATTCCCTTCACCCCGTCCAGGCACACGCCGGTTTTTTCCTTGTTCAGCTCGGTGCGCTCCAAATCGGACTTGGAGGCGGCGGCGGCCTGATAGGCACGTACCTCGTCGGCATTGGCCAGCTTGCCCCCCTCCAGCCAGCCCTTCACCAGAGCGTGCTCGGGAGAGAGAACCATATAGGTGGCGCCGAAGAGGGTGTCGGGCCGGGTGGTGAATACCACGATGTCCTCCCCGGTGGTGGCCTTGAAGGTGACCTCCGCGCCGGTGGAGCGGCCAATCCAGTTCTTCTGCTGAATCTTCACCCGTTCGATGAAATCCAGCTCGTCCAGATCGTCAATGAGCCGCTGGGCGTACTCGGTGATCTTCAGCATCCACTGGCTCTTCTCCTTGCGGATAACAGGAGAGCCGCAGCGCTCACACACGCCCTCCACCACTTCCTCGTTGGCCAGCACGCACTTGCAGGAGGTACACCAGTTCACCGGCATGGTGGTCTTGTAGGCCAAGCCGTGCTTCCAGAGCTGGAGGAAAATCCACTGGGTCCACTTGTAGTAGCTGGGGTCGGTGGTGTTGATGACCCGGTCCCAGTCGAAGGAATAGCCCAGCATGTGCAGCTGCCGGGTGAAGTTCTCAATGTTGTCGTGGGTCACCTTGGCGGGGTGGATGTGGTTTTTGATGGCATAGTTCTCCGTGGGCAGGCCGAAGGCGTCATACCCCATGGGGAAGAGCACATTGTACCCATCCATCCGGCGCTTCCGGGCCACCACGTCCATGGCGGTATAGGGGCGGGTGTGGCCCACATGCAGGCCCTGTCCGGAGGGGTAGGGGAACTCCACCAGGGCGTAGAACTTGGGCTTGTCACTGTGGTTCTCGCAGCGGAAGGTCTTTTCTTCCGCCCACTTTTTCTGCCACTTGGGTTCAATGGCGGCAAAATCGTACTTCAAATCTCTCACGCTTTCCTATGAACTCTGGCTGCGGCCTCAGGCCGGATGCAATCTGTAATATTATACTGGAAATGCGTCCTGATTGCAAGTATTCCACCGGAAAAAGCGCGTCCGCCCAAAATAGGCGGACGCGCTTCCACACACAGGTTCAGTTTTCTGTCAGCACATCGCTCAAATCCACAGGAGTGGCGTCGCTCCACAGCCGCTCCAGATCGTAGAACTTCCGGGCCTCGTCATTGAAGATGTGGACCACTACGGAGGAGAAGTCCAGCAGAATCCAGGTGCCGCCCCGGTGGCCCTCAATGTGATGGGGAGGCTCTCCCGCTTCCTTAAGCACATGCTCGCACACATCGGCTAGAGCCTTGATCTGGGTGGTGGAGGTGGCGGAGCACAGCACGAAGTAGTCGGCCAGGGTGGTCAGACTGGCGGTCTCCAGCACCTTGATATCCTGTCCCTTCTTGCTGTCCAGGGCTTTTACCGCAGCGAAGGCAATTTCCTTAGGCGTCATTTATAACTCTCCTTTATGCCACGGGCTCCATACCCGGGCCGTATTCAATCTCTTCCGTAGCGGCAGGCGTGGAAACCGGCGCAGGGGTGGCAGCCGACGTGGGGGTAACTGCCGGCGTAGGGGTGGCGGCCGGCTCGGACGGCGGCGTAGGCGTCGCCTCCGGGGTGATACTGGCTGCGGGACTCTCAGCGGGCTGGATACTGGGGGAGACCGCCGGACTCTCGGCAGCCTCCGGACTAGAAGCGGGTGTCTCGCTTACCTCCGTCACAGGCTCAACCGTTTCCACCGGTTCCGGATTGCTACTGGGCTTACTACTCTGAACGGCAGCATTGGCCTTGGTATCCTCCACCACACCCCGTGTGGAGGACAGGGTGCCATCCGCATTTACTGACATAATATCCAGCTCGTTCAACTCTAGATCCTCTAGATAGGGATTGAAGTACTGGTTGATGATCTCCAGCATCTCATCAGCAATGGGAACCACATAATCCAGGTCCTGTCCGTAGGTCCGGCTGTAAGCATAGGCGCTGGTAATCGGCAGAGTGACAAAGTTAATATCCTCCACCGACAAGCCACCCAGCACAGCCTCCTGGGCAAACCAGGCGATGTTGTTCATGGTCAGATTATCACTGATGTCCACATTATCCACAAAAATCTTGGCCATTTGAGGAATGGTATCTAACCCGATGCTGGTGAGGCATTTTTCAAAAAGTACCTTCAAAAATGCCTGCTGGGTCTCGATTCGGCCCAGGTCGCCATTGGGATATCCGCCGTAAATAACCAGCTTTCCATCCACAATCTTGTTGTTTTTCCGCCAGCGTAGCAGCTGCATCGCCTTGTCCCCGTCAATCTCTTGCACACCTGCATCCAAGTGGATATACAAATCCTGATCCGGGTCCTCATAGTCCATCTTCACTGGCACATCAAAGGTAACAGGCCCCACTGCGTCCACAAGTTCGCCTACCGCCTCCCATTCCACGACGAAGGTGTAGTCGGGCTGGAAACCGATGAGGTAGGACACCTCTTCCCGCACAAATTCCACCCCGTCCTTATCATAGTAAGGGGCATAGTTGTAGACCGAGTTGATCTTTTTCACATCCCATGGCACATTCACCATGGTGTCCCGGGGAATACTGATAACATTAAGCTTCTGGTTGGGAATGTCGTAGGACATTACAATAATGGTGTCCGTGTTGCCGCCGCCTCCGGTATCCCGGCCCAGCAGCATGAAGGTAAAGAAATCTTCCTTCCGGTCCCCATACAGGCGGGGACCATCACCATAATCTCCAATCTCGCCGCTGCTCTCCATGGCCGGCGGGGTGATGCCGGGAGGCTCCGGCTTGACCACCAGGAGTCTATAAGCGATGGCCGCCACCACAATGACGGCCGCAATCACCGTCAGGACAAGGAACAGGATGCGCAGCGTCTTTTGCTTTCGGGTAAGCTGAGGTCTGGGTTTCTTCTCCCGTCGGCGGGACGCCGTTGGTTTCTTCTCCAGCCGGGCGCCGCCCTGGGTGCTCTTTCTGTGTTCCGGATTCATGCTTTTATGGTTCCTTTCCGTTTCATTTGCTCCTCAGCCAATCCCTGGACCGCACCGTATTGGGATGCACGGGCAGTCCCCTCTCCTTCATTTCCTGGATGCTCATTTCGTTTCCCGCCAGCACCGCCTGGTCCAAATCCCGATAGGCCAGCTCCCGCAGGCGCTCCACGCCGGGAAAGTCCCGGTTGGGTTCCATATAGTCGGCGATATAGAGGATTTTTTCCAGCAGGCTCATGTCCGCCCTTCCGGTGGTATGCCAGAAGATGGCCTCATACACGTCGTCGCTCACCCCATACACGTCCCGGGCCACACACGCCCCCGTCTTGGCATGGAGGAGCTTCACCGCCTGCCGCTCCAAGTCATCCAATACAATACCATATTTTTTGCACAGCTGCAACTGCTCCTCCATGTTCAGGTACTTGGTGCAGTCATGGAGGATGGCGCCCCGGCGTGCCTTCTCCTCATCAGCCCCCCAGCGCCGGGCCAGGCGCACCGCTTCCTCCTCCGTTCCACGCACGTGGGCGATCCGCTTGGCCTGGATCATGGAGTAGGAGCAGGCCCGCAGCTCCCGGTCGGGCAGGTGCCTGAGGTCATACCGAACGCCGTACAGCCCGTGGCGGATGATGTAGCCGTACACTGCCGGGGGCAGGTACTCCTGTCCGTCCCCGTCCGCCAGCATCCGGCGCAGCTGGGTGGAGGATACCTCCACAATACGGGGCAGCTGGAGCACCCGGGTAGAGGCTCCAAAGCGCCGGCGCAGCTCCTCCGCCTGGGCGGTCAGGGTACGTATGCTGTCCGACTGGGCGCGGGCGAAGGTACAGATTCCCGCCAGGCGGGTAATCACCTCCGGCTCCCGCCAGGTTTGCAGCGTGAGGAACATATCCGTTCCCATCAGCAGCCAGAGTTCCGCCTCGGGGTTTGCCTGTTTCAGCTGTTCCAGGGTATCCACCGTATAGCTCTTGCCCGAGCGCTCCAGCTCCATTCCGCTGACCTCCACCCGGCCGGGCTGGAGCAGGCTGTCCGCCGCCAGGGCCGTCATAGCCAGGCGCTGCCGCGGGCTGGGACTGTTCTCCTCCATGGCTTTGTGGGGGGGCTCTGCCGCCGGAATGAAGCGCAGCCGCTCCAGCTCCAGGGCCTCCAGCGCAAACCGAGCCGCCGCCAGATGTCCCAGATGAGGGGGGTTAAAGGTTCCGCCATAAATACCCAGCTTCATGCAAAGACCTCCTCCGGTTTAATCCCGTTTCCTGGATGCCGTCAGAATGATCCTGTCCTTTTTCTCCTTGTTATGGGTTGGACGATACAAAACAAATTTTGTTCCAATCACCTGCACCACTTCGCTGCGGGTGGCCTTTGCCAGCTCCTCGGCAGCCTCCCGGCTGGTGAGCAGGCTGTTCTCCAGCACCCTGCCCTTGATGAGCTCCCGGGCCTCCAGGGCGTCGTCTGCCTGCTTGATGAGGTTGGCCCCGATACCGTCCTTGCCCACGTGGAGAATGGTGTCGATGCCGTTGGCCAAGCCCCGGAGCTGGGCGCGCTGTTTACTGGTCAGTTCCATTGAAATACTTCTCCAATTCCGTCTTGAATTTGTTCAGGGCCTTGCCCCGGTGGGAGATGGCGTTCTTCTCCTCCGCCGTCAGCTGGGCAAAGGTCTTTTTCAGCTCCGGCACGAAGAACACCGGATCATATCCGAATCCGCCCTCCCCTCTGGGGGCATAGGCAATGGTGCCGGGACACTCCCCTCTGGCCTCCACCTTGTCCCCGTTGGGGAAGCAGCAGCAGATGGCGGAGACAAACTTGCCCCGCCGGTCCAGCTGGCCCCGCAGGTTCTCCAGCAGCAGCCGGTAGCGGCCCTCATCGTCCAAGCCGGGGCCGCCGTACCGGGCGGAATACACCCCCGGGGCGCCGTTCAGGGCGTCCACGCACAGGCCGGAATCATCTGCGATGGCGGGCAGGCCGGCGGCCTCACACACCGCGTGGGCCTTCAAATAGGCGTTCTCTTCAAAGGTGGCTCCGGTCTCCTCCACCTCCACGTCTACCCCCACGTCGGACTCCAGCACCACCTCTACCCCCAGCTGAGAGAGGATATCCCTCAGCTCCACCAGCTTATGGGCATTCTTGCTGGCCAATACCAGTTTCATGTTCTATCCCTCCAGCACATCTTTCTGGATGTTCCGCAGCTGTCCGATACCCTTGGCACACAGCTCCACCAAGGCCCGCTGCTCAGCGATGGTAAAGCTCCGGCCCTCACCGGTCCCCTGAAGCTCCACCAGCTCCCCCGCCCCTGTCATCACGCAGTTTAAATCCACCTGGGCGGCAGAGTCCTCCTCGTAGCACAAGTCCAGCAGCAGCTCGTCCCCCACAATGCCTGCGGACACCGCCGCCACCGAGCCTGTCAGGGCATTCGCCGCCCCGATCTTTCGCAGAGCCAGGGCCAGGGCCACATAGCCCCCGGTGACGGAGGCGGTGCGGGTTCCCCCGTCTCCCTGGAGCACATCGCAGTCCACAGTGACCGTCCGCTCCCCCAGTTTTTTCCTGTCCACGCAGGCGCGGAGGGAGCGGCCCACCAGCCGCTGGATCTCCGCCGAGCGGGGGGAGAGCTTCAACTTGGCGATGTCCCGCTTGGACCGCTCCCGGTTGGCCCGGGGGAGCATGGAGTACTCCGCCGTCACCCATCCCTCCCCCTCGGGGACATGGCGGGGGGCGCCCTCCTCCACGCTGGCGCAGCACAGCACCTGAGTGTTGCCGCAGCGGATCAGGCAGGAGCCCTCCGCAAAGCGGCTGAAATGGGGTATGATTTCCACAGACCGCAGCTGGTCGTTGGCCCGGCCGTCTATTCTTGCCATGACAAAAACCTCCCAATGGGGGCCGATGCGGACATCGGCCCCTGCGATTAAATCAGCGCCTCCACAAAGCTCTGGGCCTCGAAGGGCATCAAATCGTCAATACCCTCCCCCACGCCGATGTATTTCACCGGCACCTGGAGCTCCTGGGCGATGGCGATGACAATGCCCCCCTTGGCCGAGCCGTCCAGCTTGGTGAGCACGATGCCGGTAATGCCGGCGGCCTCCTTAAACTGCTTGGCCTGGATAAGGCCGTTCTGGCCGGTGGTGGCGTCCAGCACCAGCAGGGTCTCCCGGTCGCAGCCGGGCAGCTCCCGGTCCACCACCCGGCTGATTTTCTTCAGCTCGTTCATCAGGTTCTGCTTGTTGTGCAGCCGCCCGGCGGTGTCAATCAAAATCACATCGGACCCCCTGGCCTTGGCGGCGGTGAGGGCGTCAAACACCACGGCAGCGGGGTCGGCCCCCTCGTGCTGCCGCACCAGATCCACCCCCGCCCGACCGCTCCAGATCTCCAGCTGGTCGGCGGCGGCGGCCCGGAAGGTGTCGGCGGCGGCCAGCAGCACCCGCTTGCCCTCCCCCTTCAGCCGGGCGGCCAGCTTACCGATGGTGGTGGTCTTACCCACCCCGTTCACCCCGATGAACAGGGCCACAGAGGGGGTAGTGGCCAGTTGGAGCTCCGGCTGGCCCACCTGGAGCATCCCGGCAAGGATGTCCCGCAGGCAGACCCGGGCGGCATCCATCTCCTTGATTTTCTCCTCCCTCACCCGGCGGCGAAGCTCCTCCACCGCCTTCAGGGTGGTGTCCACTCCCATGTCCCCCAGGATGAGGGTCTCCTCCAGCTCGTCGTAGAAGTCATCGTCCAGCTCCCCGGCAAACAGCTGGTCAAAGGAGTGGCCGATGTTTTCCCTGGTGCGGGTAAGACCCGCTTTGATTTTTTCAAAAAAGCCCATGTGCTCCAAATTCCTTTCCTATTCAATCGGCCGCTTGCAGTTGGGACACTTGTCCGTTTTGTTGACCCCCAAAAAGCTCCCGCAGTCCGGGCAGCGCCAGTAGCGGTGCAAAATGGCAATAGCCACGGCGATGAGCACCAGACCCGCCACAAACAGCAGAATAAATTGGATAACCAGCGACAGGCAGATCAGCAGTGCCGCTACAATGGACATGCGCTCCATAATCCTGCGGGCTTTATACGCTTGTTCCATTTCCAACGCTCCTCATTTGATATTCAGCTCTTTTTCCACGTCATTTAAATTGATGGTCAGCAGGCGGCTGATGCCC
>NZ_CALXFV010000104.1 GCF_944387675.1 uncultured Flavonifractor sp.
TGTCACGTCCGCATCACAGCCGCGTACTTCTCCACCATCAAGTCGGGATAATAGGACTCCTTGGCCTTTCGCAGGCCCGCCCACCGGACCAGGGGTCCGGCGGGTCCCCGTATTTCTCTTCCTCGGGCGGAGTAAATCCGCCCTGCGGCAAGCCGTCTTTCAGACAGCTTGTACGCGCTATGCGCGTCCCGCTTTGCGGGTCCCGGTGGAAGGCCTGCTTTGTCACGTCCGCATCACAGCCGCGTACTTCTCCACCATCAAGTCGGGATAATAGGACTCCTTGGCCTTTCGCAGGCCTTCCACGCCCATGTCGTCCTCCCGGTTCAGGTATTTCACCTGGGGATGCTGTGTCCGCACCCAGCGGGCAAATTCCCGGTTGATCATGGCGTAGGCGCCCTGGAGCTCGCTGTATGCCTTTTCAAAGTGTACGTCAAAGGTGTCCGCTGTCAGGTGGTCCCCCATGGTGAAGGCCACCACCTCCCCGTACACCCGGATCAGGCCGCCCTCCAGCCCCAGCTGATGGTAGTGCTCCATGGCGGTGCGCAGAGCGATTCCCTCATCTCCCAGGTCCCGCTCCTCCGCCTCCCCCTCCCGCTGAAGGGAGCGGAGATACCACTGCTTATCCATCTCCAGACACTCCGGCAGGCTGGCCGGGGTGATGGGCTCGTACACCCAGGTGGGATTGTTCTCCACAAACCGGTTGATGTGGTTGCGCTTGGCGTGGAGCTTCTTGCCGCCCAGGTCCGCCAGGCGGTCGATTTCATACAGGTAGTCGTAGCCGTCCCGGTCGGAAATATAGTCAAACCGGCCGGGGAAGAACTCCTCCAGCTCCGCCATCTGCCGCCGGGTCACGCACACCAGGCACAGCGGCCGGCCCCGGCGGGCTGCATCCTCCTCCAGCGCCCGGATGGCCCCGGCAATATCCCCGGCGCCGGCGGGGTACATATAGCTGCATCCCATCCGCCCGCACAGATGGGTCACCACAAATCCGCCCACCCGGCCGATCTCCAGGCCGTAGGCCTTCTTCCAGACAAACATGTTGGTGAAATTGTAATCACAGCCCCGGTAGCTGCACCGGGCCAGCAGTTCATCCACCCAGGGCTTGTCCGCCGGCACCGGCGTGTGAAAGTCAATCATACAAATTCAGATCTCCTTACTCCGTTCTAGTATACCGGTATGATATCACGCCTATACCGGCCATGGCAAGAAAAACAGCGGGCCGGACAAAGGTCCGGCCCGCTCCAGCTCAGCCCTCCACCAGCATCAGGCAGCCATCCTCATCATATCTCAGGCGCTGCACCTCCGCCCGGGTGTTGCGGATGATGTCGTCCATACGGATACCCTCGGTCACTGTGGCCACAAGGGTGTACGCCACTCCGTGGCGCTTGGCCCGGCCCGTCCGGCCGATGCGGTGGGTGTAGTTTTCCAGCTCGTCTGGTACGTCGTAATTAAACACCGCGTCCACGTCGTCAATGTCCAGTCCCCGGGCCGCCACATCGGTGGCAACCAACACCCGGATCTCCCCCTTCTTGAACTTCTCCAGGGTCTTTTCCCGGATGCGCTGCTGGATATCCCCGTGGATGGCCTCGCAGGAGATGCCCCGCATTTTCAACAGACCGGCAAGCCGGTCGGTCATGTTCTTGGTGTTGCAGAAAGCGATGGCCCGCTCGTATTCCCCGTGGGTGATGAGGGCCGCAATGGTGTCCAGCTTCCGCTCCCGGCCGTCCAGGTCGATGCGGTACTGGGTGATATCCGGCTTGGACTCCTCCACCGGACGGACGGTGATCTCCACCGGGTCCCGCTGGTACACCCAGGAGATATCCATTACCTCCCGGCTGATGGTGGCGGAAAACATACCCATGTTCCGCCGGTGCTTCAGCTGGTCCAGAATTCGGGTCACGTCCCGGACAAAGCCCATATCCAGCATCCGGTCCGCCTCGTCCAGCACCACCGTCACCACCTTGTCCAGGCGGACGGTGCGCCGCTTCATGTGGTCCATCAGCCGGCCGGGGGTGGCCACCACAATCTGGGGCCGCTTCTTCAGGGTGCTGATCTGCTTGTCAATGGGGGCGCCGCCGTACAGGCAGACGGTGCGCACCCCCTCCTTAAATTCGCACAGGTCCCGCAGCTCCTCCTGGATCTGCACCGCCAGCTCCCGGGTGGGCGCCAACACCAGCGCCTGGACCTCCTCACTGGAGGGATCAATGTGCTCCACCATGGGGATGCCGAAGGCAAAGGTCTTGCCGGTGCCGGTGGGGGCCTTGGCAATCACATCTTTCCACTCCATAAAGTAGGGGATGGCCCCGGCCTGCACCGGGGTTGCCTGGACATAACCTTTTTTATCGATGGCCTTCATGACCTCCGGGGACAGGCCCAAATCGGCATAGTTCACCACCTCATTGACCTGCTCGCCGTTGATTTCCATGGGTACAACCTTCCTTTCGTTTCAGATTGCCTGATTCAAGGTCCCCACAGGCATCGAAACTCCCTTTCGTACCCAAAACGCCCTCTTTCCCCGGGGCGCGACCTCAAATCCAGCCGCCGGACCTGTTTCCGGCGGATTTTGCCCACCTACTATATCATAGCCCGGCCTGTTGTGCAAGGGGGGGAAGACGGCGGAAGACATGGATGCGGAATTCGGCGGTTACCTCCAGGCCGTCCAGACCCTCCAGGCGGATCTTTCCCTCTCTGGGGGTCTTCCAATAATAGGGGGTCATCTGGAACAGGTCCCGCAGGTCCGGCCCGGATACCGCCATGCGGTATTTTACAGGCACCACCGCCTCATAAGAAAAGCCATCATAGGGGATATCCTCCTCCCGGTTGCGGTAGGGCGTATCATACAGCACCTGCTTCAGCTCCCACAGGTGGTCCGCCCCCGGCACCACATACAAAAACCACCCGCCGGGGCGGAGCACTCGCCGGAATTCCGCCAGAGCCAGGGGGGAAAAGCAGTTGAGCAGCAGATCCACCCGGTCCGCAGCCACCGGCAGTCGGTAGGCCGAGGCCACCGCCAGCTCCCCCGACTCCAGCCGTTTGGCCGCCAGACGCACCGAGGGCTTGGACAGGTCGATGCCCACCAGCCGGACGGACCGGCCCGCCCCGGTCAGAGCCTGCCACACCCCCTGGGTGTAGTACCCCTCTCCACAGCCGGAGTCCAGCACCGCGCTTCCATCCCCCGCCCCCTCCAGGGCCAGATCGCACAGCGCGGCGCGCAGCGGCTGATAGTATCCCCCGGACAAAAACCGGTGCCGGGCGGCGGTCATTCCCTTGTCGTCCCCCGGCTCCCGGGCGTGCTTCCGGTTGGCGGGCAGAAGGTGGACATAGCCCTCCCTGGCCCGGTCGTAGCTGTGGCCGCCGGGACAGAGATACCGCCCCGGCTCCCGCCGCAGCGCTCCGCCGCAAATGGGGCAGCACAACAGGCTGTCGTCTCCCTTCATACCCATTTCCTCCCCGAATTTTGCATTGATTTGCTCCGATTATACGGTCCTTTTCCGCTCTTGTAAAGAAGGCCGCTCCTCCTTTCTCCAAATTCTCCCCAATTTCTTCCGTTTTCTTGCTTTTTTTCGCTGCTCGTACTAAAATATCCTTAGGAAGACGAGAAGAAGGAGCGTGAATAAATTCCATGTCCATGAAACGTCGTATTCAAAGCCTGATTCTGGCCGGAGCGCTGGCACTGTCTCTGGCCCTGCCCGCCGCAGCCAGCGGGTACAGCGACCTGCCCGAGAGCCACTGGGCCTATTCCGACCTGATGGAGGCCTCCCAGCTGGGTATCATTCAGGGAGTGGGCAACGGGCAGATGGCCCCCTCCGCCACCATGAGCTGGGGCCAATTTTTGACCATGCTCACCCGCACCTTCGCCGCGGAGGCCTACCAGAGCGCCACCGGCGACGGTCTGGCCTGGGATCAGGCGGGCTACGCCGCGGCGGTGGAGTCCGGCCTGCTGCGGGAGGAGGACACCCTGCCGGTGTCGCCGGAGAGCCTGGGCGGGGATATCTCCCGGCAGGACGCGGCGGTGCTGCTGTACAACGCCCTGCCGGAGGACGCCTGGGAACACTACTACGTCTGGGGAGAGACCCAGGACCCCTCCGCCCTCTCCGATTGGAATGACATGGACCCCCTCCATCAGCAGGCAGTCTCCGGCCTGGCGGAACTGGGCATCATCAACGGCAAGAGCGACGGCTCTTTCGGCTGCACCGACTCCATTCAGCGCTGTGACGGCACGGTGCTGGTGATGCGGGTGTTGGAGGTGGTTGATTCCTGCCTGCGATATGAAGAAAAAGATATTACCGTTCGTATTTTAGATGCCCAGAGCGGTCAGGCCATTTTGCCCGACCAGCAGATGTCCTCCCGGGTGGGAGAGTACCTGTCCAGCCTGCCCTACCAGCTGGAGCAGGACGCGCTGAAGTACTACAACTACAACTGGTCCGCCAGCCAGGTGAGCCAGGTCTCCTCCGCCTGCTCCACCTATACCCTGTATTACACCCCCATGACCCAGGCCCAGCGGGAGGAGACCGACTTCTGGGAGCGGGTGGATCAGGGACTGGCCAGTTATGAGGACTACTGGAAGCAGGATTTCTGGCTGAAATTCCAGGGGGAGAACGAGCGCAAGTATGAGCTGCTCTTCGGCGACGCCACCAAACGCCGCTTCTCCAGCCAGGAGGAGGCCAGCGCCGCCATGACCACCATCACCATCCCGGTGTGGAAACTCTCAAACGGCACCAAGGTCAGTTCCACCCTCTCTCTGAGCATCCACAGCGCCATCGCCGAGGATGTAAAGGCCATCTTTACTGAGATCTACAACGATCCGGAGCAATTCCCCATCCACGACATCGGCGGTTACTCCTGGCGGGGAGACTCCGCCACCGGCGAGCACAACTGCGGCACCGCCATTGACATCAACGCCAACGAGAATTATCAGGTCCGGGATGGCCAGGCGCTGGTGGGCAGCCTGTGGCAGCCGGGCAGCAATCCCTACTCCATCGCCCCCGACAGTTCGGTGGTGCGTATCTTTGCAGAGCACGGCTGGAGCTGGGGCGGAGACGCCTGGGCCGGGAGCAGCGATGCCTCCCAGGGCTATCACGACTACATGCACTTCTCCTATATGGGGATGTAAGGCTTTTGTTAAAATACTTTCATATTCTGTTCACAGTCCGTTCACCATTGGGAGAGGGTCCTCGTGTATGATGAGGGTGTCAGGAAGAAATGACAACCAACCTCCTCTCTACTCTCTCTTTTACCTCTCTGTTCACACACACAACAGCAGCGGACCCGTCTTTGGACGGGTCCGCTGCTGTTTTTTCCCTTGTTGCACAGAAACATACAAAATTCTCCCCCCGCCCGCCAGGGATAAGACGGCCCGGCCTTCCGGTGCCGAGACAAGGAGGAGACAGATTATGCTGACTATCATCGAGATCGCAGCCCGGCCAGACGGGGGCCACGGCCTGCAAAGCCAGAGCCACCGGACGGCATGCTGGCTGGAGGGGTGGATCGAGGTACCGCCCCAGCTGGAGCAGGCCGTGTGGGACTGCCGGGGCTACTGCCAGCTGGAGATCCAGGACGGTGTTCTCACCGGAGTGGTACCGGGCCAGCCCCCCGCTCCGCCGGAGGCCGGACCAGACACCGCCACGGTACTCAATACGCTGCTGGGGGTGACGGAGAATGGATGACCGGTTACAGCGGGCGGAGCAGCTGCGCCGTGTTCTGCAGCTGTTTGCCGCCTCTCTGGAGGAGGCCCAGGCCCTGGAGGTTGCCACCGTTTTCCCCGTCTACCAGGTGGGAAGGGACTACGCCGCCGGAGAGTACGTGACCTGCGGGATCAACCGCACCGGGGACCCCCAGCTCTACCGGGTGGTCCAGGCTCACACCAGCGCAGCCCAGTGGCCGCCCAACGCCACCCCCGCGCTCTATACCCCCCTGGGATTGGACGAGGGCGGCTACCCGCTTTGGGTGCAGCCTGCCGGCGCCCACGACGCCTACAGCATAGGGGATATCGTCAACTATGGCGGCACCCTTTATCGCTCCCTGCTGAATGGAAATGTCTGGTCGCCTGACGCATATCCTGATGGGTGGGAGGTGTTTACCCATGCTGAATAGCCGAAACATTGACGACCTCCGGCCTGATGTGGCCGCCAACTGCCGGGTCTGGCAGCAGCTGTGCCAGGAGGAGGAGTTGGCAGTGTTGGTCACCGGAACTGTCCGGGACGACGAGTATCAGCTCTACTGCTATAAAAACGGCACCAGCCAGTCCAAAACGCCCAGCTTCCACGGCGTGAAGGCGGGCCTGGCCTTCGACTTCTGCAAAAACGTGAAAGGCCATGAATACGACGATTTGAGCTTCTTCCAAAAAGCGGCCGCCATCGCCAAGAAGATGGGCTTCGAGTGGGGCGGGGACTGGAAATCCTTCCCCGACCGGCCCCACCTCCAGTGGAGCGCCGGCGGGAAATACACCAGCGCCATGGTAAGAGCGGGGCAGTATCCGCCCGCTATGCCGCTGTATGCTCCGTCAGGGAGCGGCCAAGCACCCCAGCAGGAAGAAAACCAAGAGGAGGAGGACGACATGCTTATCTATCATCAGATCAAGGAAATGCCCGACTGGGCGCGGGCCAGCGTGGAGAAGGCGGTGGCCCTGGGGGTGATTCAGCAGTCCGGCGACGGACAGGTAAACGTGTACGAGCCCAATTTACAGACCATTGTGCTGTTGGACCGGCTGGGCCTGTTTGACAAGGGGGTGTGAGTTCTTGCTGCAACGGCTGGCAAAATTGATAGACGTGAAAAGCATTGTGACCATTTCCCTCACCTGGGTATTTGCCTACCTGGCCGCCGCCGGGAAGGTACAGGTGGATCAGTTCCTGACGGTCTTTACCGTAATCATTGCCTTCTATTTCGGCACCCAGAGCCAGAAGGCTGCGACCGGCAAGGGGGAGTAGCCCATGGGAGAGCGGGAATGCTCCATAACCGTGGGGACCTGCTCCGCGGCGGCGCGGGTGGAAACGCTGGAGCGGCAGCTGCAGACCGAAAAGGCGGAGCGCTCCCGCGCCCATGAAAAGATCTATGACCGGCTGGGAGAGCTGGAGCGTGGCATGACGGCCGTCACCACCCAGTACAGCCAGATCATCTCCCAGCTGGCCTCCATGTCCGCCGATCTGAACACG
>NZ_CALXFV010000105.1 GCF_944387675.1 uncultured Flavonifractor sp.
TGGAACTGTACGGCCGGCTCCTCCACCAGGCCCCCGACCCGTCCAGCCAGATTGACGGGGCGCTGGTCCGCCTGTCCCAGCTGCTGGAGCGTCTGGCCCAGGGGGACGGGGATGAGGACGCCCGGGAGGAGCTGCGGGATACCGCCCAAAAATTCCACCGCCTGGGTTATGACCGGCGCCGCCTGTTCCATCTGCCGGACCGGCAGAATCGGTATTACCACCTGTTCGCACTGCTGTTTCAGCGGGCCTCCTACCTGGTGTCGGACGAGGGCGCCTGGGAGGAGGCCAGAGCCACCCCCGCCTTTTCTCAGGTGATGCTCCGCCTGTCCGAGCTGGTCCGCCGCCTCCATGAGGCAGGACATCCCGCCGAGCTGGTGCAGCTGGCAAAGGAGATCCAGTTCCTGCTGGGTCAGGATTTCTTGCCCCAGGGCCGCCTGCGGATCTTTGCCCGCAGCGTGCTGCACATGCTGCTGCTGCTTTGCCAGGAGCCGCTGGACCCCGGCCGCCGCCTCCCCTTCCGCACCCATCCCTGGCGGGAGTGGTGGGCGGAGCTTCGCCAGCGCCTGTCGCCGGACAGCTTTGAATTCCGCTTCGCCCTGCGCCTGGCGGTGGTGCTGACGGTAAGCTGCACCGTCAGCTTCCTGTGGGAGTTTGAGCACACTTACTGGTTCCCGCTCCACGCCTTTCTGCTGCTCCAGCCCAGCTATGAGGAGAGCGCCCACCGCATGGTCACCCGCCCGGTGGGGACCGCCATCGGCTGCGTGCTGGTCCATCTGGTCTATCCCCACCTGCCCGGCCTGCCCGGGGTGTTCCTCTTCTCCCTGGTGATGATCGCCCTGATGTACTGCTGTACCCCCGGCACCTGGGTCCATCCCATCTTCTCCACCGCCTTCGCCCTCACTATGGCCACCCTCACCGTGGAGGAGACCGAGGCCATTCAGCTGCGTCTGCTCTACCTGGGTATGGCGGTGGTGCTGGTGCTGCTGGTCAACCGATTCCTGCTGCCCAGCCGGAACGACCTGCAATTCCGCCGCAACCTCCGCTCCCTGTTCTATCTCCAGTCGGTCTATTGGGGCGTCATCCGGCGCAGCCTGCGGGAGCCGGTGGACCCCGCCCTGTTTGGGGAACTGCTGTCCGAGTTTCATATGGTGTATCACGAGGTATCCGGCTACCTGGCCCAGCTCCCTCCGGAGCAGGCCGCCCGCTATCGCACCGTACAGCTGACCCTGTGGAATATGTTTTCCGAGCTGGAACAGGTGGAGTGCCTGATCCAGACCGGCACGCTCACCCAAGCGGAGTATCCGCCTATGGACCAGCTGGCCAATCAGATCCGCACCCGGCTCTCCCCGCCCCAGCCCGGCCTGGCCGACCTGCGGGAGGACGAGCTGCCCCCGGGGGAGCTGCGGAGTATGCTGGAGCGCTATCTGCAAAATGCCCGCCTGCTGCTCACCTGCCTGCCGGATACATAAAAAATCGGGGCGCCTCCAGCGTCCCGGTTTTTTATGCCTGCATCTGCCGCTTCAGGGCCTGGGCCAGCTGATCCGGGCAAGAGGTACTCTTATGGCCGCACCGAATCCCGTCCAGCCGCCGGATGACCTCCTCCACCGGCATCCCCTCCACCAGGCGGGAGATCCCCTGGAGATTGCCGCTGCACCCGCCCGCCACCTTCAGGCTGCGGAGGATTCCGTCCTCCACCTGGACCTCCATGCGCTGGGAGCAGACCCCCTTCGGCTGAAATTCAAACCTCGTCATACCGCAACCGCCTTTCTTCTTTGTCGGGCTTCATCATAGCACATTCCCCGCGGGATTGCAATTTCTTCGTTCCATGTGCTATAATGATATTTGAACCGTTTTCTACCCATGTCCGCGCCGCCAAGGAGGTGAGTGCATTGGCCCCCAGTACCAAGCTGGCTTTGGCGAATTCCCTGAAGAAGCTGCTGCAAAAAAAATTCCTGGACGATATCACGGTGAAGGAGATTGTGGAGGACTGTGAAGTAAACCGCCAGACCTTTTACTACCATTTTCAGGATATCTACGACCTGCTCCGCTGGTTCCTGGACCATGAGACCGAGCTGGCCCTCCGGGATGCCCGGGACTGGCATGAGGGGCTGATGCAGGCCTTCCGCTACGTACAGGAAAATCACCTGACCATCTATCATGTCTTTCGCTCCAGCGGGCGGGACCACCTGGACTGCCAATTCTTTTCTCTGTCCCGCGTCCTGATCACCACGCTGTTGACCCGCTATGCCGGGGACCTGTCTCTGGCGGAGGCTGACCGGGCATTTTTGACCGACTTTTACATGTATGCTCTCTCCGGGATTCTGGTCCGGTGGATCTCGGAGGATATGAAGGAGGACCCGGACGTGCTGGCCGACCGGGTAAGCCGTCTGTTGGAGCCTGAGATCCGCCGTGCGGCGGAGCGGTTTTCCACACCCGGCGCCTGAGCTCAAACACCATCAGATCCCCCGCGGCGGAATTTTCTCTGCCGCGGGGGATCTGCCTGTCCAGTCATTTTTCCTTCTGCTGCAGCTGGAGACGGTCAGCAATCATGGCAATGAACTCGGAATTGGTGGGCTTGCCCTTGGCATTGGAGACGGTATAGCCGAAATACTTTTGCAGCGTCTCCAGATCGCCCCGGTCCCAGGCCACCTCGATGGCGTGCCGGATGGCCCGCTCCACCCTGGAGGCGGTGGTACCAAAGCGCTTGGCCACCTCTGGGTAGAGGATCTTCGTCACCGCGTTGATCACGTCCATATCCCCCACCGCAATCAGAATGGATTCCCTCAGATATTGGTAGCCCTTGATGTGGGCCGGCACGCCGATCTCGTGGATAATGGAGGTGATGGTACTCTCCAGATTCCTGTCCTGGGCCTGCGGCTGTTCTCCCGCTCCGTTCACCAGCTGGCGCACCCGCTCGGTCGCCGCCGTCAGGTTGCACGGCTTCATCATATAGTAATCGGCGCCCCGTTCCGCCGCCAGCTCCGCCACATTGCCCCGCACAAAGCCGGAAATCACCAGTACCCTGGGTCTGTCTTGCAGCTCCGCCAGCTTTTGCAGTACCTCCAGCCCGTCCATCCTGGCCAGCACCAGATCCATCACCACCACGTCGGGCCGCTCCCGCTCCGCCAGGCGCACCGCCTCGGGGCCATCCCCTGTCTCCGCGACAACCTCCAGATCAGCCTCCTCCCCCAGGCACGCCGTGAGCATGCGGCGAAATTCTTCGTTGGCATCCGCCACCACAATTCGCTTTCTGGTTTCCAATCTTGACACCCTTTCCGCAGGATTTTCCTGCTCTGCGTTTGCTGCCTGGCCAAGGCTTCTCACCGGTTGCCTATAATTTACCATAATCAGACAGCGAGCGCAAGGGTTTTACTGGAAATTTATGGCTATTTCTCTTCGACTTACTTCGACCCGTACCGGGTCAAATCGGGACATTTCCCGCCGGTTCCACTCTGCCGGCAGAAAGACAAACCGGGGTGCGGCTTCCAAACGCTGGAAACCGCGCCCCGCTGCTGTCAGTTCTGCTCCTTATCCGGCGGACATCTGGAGCATATTTTCCGCCAAAATACCGTAGCCCTGAGTGGGGTCATTGATCAGCACATGGGTTACTGCGCCCACCAGCTTTCCGTCCTGTAGAATGGGGGAGCCGCTCATACCCTGGACGATGCCGCCGGTGGCATCCAGCAGGCGGGCGTCCGTCACTTTCAGCATAAGATTGCGTGTATCCTGCTCATTTTGGGGAAAGATACGGATGATCTCAATTTCATACTCCTCCGTGGCCTCTCCCGCCACGTTGGAGCGGATGACGGCGGGGCCGGTGTGCACCTCGCTCCGGCTGGCCACCTCTACCGGCTGGGTTTCCTGGAAAAATCCGCTGTCGCTCAGCACTCCGAACACGCCGCCCGGGGTGTTGGCGTACAGGCTGCCCAGGTCCCGGTCCACCTGGAAGGCGCCCTTCAGTTCGCCCGGCTCTCCCTTCTCTCCCTTTTTCACATCTGCCACCTGAGAATAGAGGATGGACCCAGACTGCAAGGGCATCAGCTGGGCCGTTTCCACATCGTTGATCCCGTGACCCAGCGCACCAAACACGCCGGAGGCGGGGTCCCAATAGGTGATGGTTCCGATTCCCGCCATGGAGTCTCTGATCCATGCACCCAGCTTATACTGCCCGTCGCTGCTGCACTGGACCGCCTGGGCGGTGAATTGAACGGTTTCGTCCGCCCGCAGGGCGCGGATGCTCATGGCCTGGCCGCCCACCTCCTGGAGCACCTGCTGCACCTGCTCAATTGTATCTACCTCTTCCTGATTGATGTGGGTGATGATATCCCCTTCCCTCAGGCCGCAGTCGCGGGCCGGGACGGAGCGTCCCTGCTCTGAGGCCACTTCGGAAAAGCCCACCACCATCACGCCGTCGGAAAACAGCTTAATCCCCACCGCCCGCCCGACAGGAATCACCGTGCGGGCCGAATCCGCGGCCCTGGCAGGCTGTGTCAGCGCCAGAGAGGTGAAGATCAGCGCCGCCGCCAGGGCCGCGGCCACCCAGGGCCGCGTTTTCTGTTCCTCTTTCATAGGACCGGCATCTCCTTTCCGTACAAAATCCGCGTCATGTGACGCTGATCTTAATATGGCCGGAATGGCCGCCGTCTTTTCTGCCAATGAAACGCTGCTTTGGCTTGGAAGGCCGCGCCAGTCCATGAGAGATGCGCCTTCGCGCTTTTATGCAGGAATGATCTAGTTTGTCCGCCATTTTTTGGAATGACAGCTCCCGCCGGCGCATAAGCTGTGCTGAACAGTAAAAAGGGGGTTGCCGCCATGTGCCGCCTGTCCCGTTCCAATCTGCTGCTCTTTGCCGCCGCTGTGGTGGCCGGTTCCTGCCTGCATTTCCTCCACGAGCTGCTGCCCTGGACTGTAACCGCGCTGTTTGCGCCGGTGTCGGAAAGTCTCTGGGAGCACGCAAAGCTGCTGTACTGGCCCAGCCTGGTCACCGGACTGTTGCTGACCCAGGGCGGGGAGCGCCGGCTGGGCGCCCGCTGCCTGGCCCTGCTGCTGGGTACGGCGGTGATGCTGGCCGGCGGCTACCTCTACCACATCACCCTGAGCGGAGAGAGCCTGCTGTTTGACATCCTGCTCTATGTC
This sequence comes from uncultured Flavonifractor sp., assembly GCF_944387675.1. Classification (GTDB taxonomy): domain Bacteria; phylum Bacillota; class Clostridia; order Oscillospirales; family Oscillospiraceae; genus Flavonifractor. Next base: position 5,137 of record NZ_CALXFV010000105.1, read on the forward strand.
CTGTCCATGGCAGTGTGCCTACTGCTGCCCTATTTCTTGGACGCTCCCCTCTGGACACAGGGACAGGATCTGCTGGTCCTGCTGGTGGTGGCGCTGGGCGCCGCGCTTCTCCTGTTTACCTTTCTGCCCCCCGCCGGTCTTCTCTTCACCGACCTGTCCGGCGCCCGCACCTGGAGCAGTTATCCCTACTAACACATCAGGTCCCCGGACTGTCCTCAGCCCAGGGACCTTTTTGGTTGGTCAAAGCCGGACAGGCACCGGTGCTCCCATAGTCAACCCATTCGGCGCAACCACGCAACCCCGGGCCATAACCGTCACCCCTGCTGCCGCTGCCCGCCGCAGGGCGGCGCCAAATTCCGGATGGGTGGCGTCATTGGGGGCAAAGTCGGTCATACCTTCCATCTGGATGACAAAGCAGACAGCCGCCTCATAGCCTGCCTCCCGGCAGCGGACCAGCTCCTCCAGGTGCTTCACCCCCCGTTGGGTGGGGGCGTCGGGGAACCGAGCATGGCCGTTTTCCTCCAGGGTGACGCCCTTCACCTCCACAAACCCCCTGCGCTCCGCCCCCGCTTCCCAGTAAAAGTCAAACCGGGAGCTGCCCCAGGTGGTCTCCGGCCGAAGCAAGGTGAGGGGTTGCAGAAACCCGCCCTGCTCCGCCCACTCCCGGAAGACCTGATTGGGGGCCTGGGCGTCCATGTTGACCAGCAGATTCCCCTTTCCCACGGCAATCAGATCATAGTTCGTCTTGCGGGCTGGATTCCCGCGCTCTTCCAAATAGACCGTCGCGCCCGGTACCAGCAGCTCCCGGCAGCGGCCGGTGTTTTTCACATGGACAACCTCCGTCCGCCCCTCCAGCTCCACATGGGCGATAAACCGGTTGGGCCGGGCCAAAAATCGGCCCCGTTTTACAGTTTGGTATTGCATTGTTCCGCTCCTGCCTGTATCCTGATAGGGTGAGTATAACACCGGGCGCGCTTCCCCGCAAGCCGCCGGCAAGGAGGCCCCATCCATGCACATTCCATCCTGCGGCACCGCCGGACAGTCTATATTGTCCTTTGCCCCGGCCCTGGAACAGGCCCGTCAGCCCAATCCGGACTATGACGTTGCCCGTTGGCTGTTCGTTCCCAATTATTACTGCGACTATCGTTACATCCTGGGTACCACCGGAGAAAGGCCCTTGATCTGCGTGGGGATCAACCCCTCCACCGCCGCTCCCAACGCCCTGGACAATACCCTGAAATCGGTGGAGCGCATCGCCCTGGGCAACGGCTATGACAGCTTCCTTATGTTCAACGTCTATGCCCAGCGGGCCACCCGGCCCGACGACATGGAACAGGCGTGCAATCCCCAGCTCCACCGGGAAAACATGGCTGCCTTCCGCTGGGCGCTGGGACAGACCAGGGGCGGTTCACCCGCCGTATGGGCTGCGTGGGGCGCTATCATTGAAAAGCGGCCCTATCTGACAGACTGCCTGCGGGATATGATTGCCATCGGCGAAGAGCTGGGCGCCTGCTGGTACTCCGCCGGACCGTTTTCCAAAAGGGGTCATCCCCACCATCCCCTTTACCTGCGTAAGGAGAGCGGGCTGGAGCGTTTTGACGTGGCCGCTTACCTCCGCAGCTGTCTATAATCCCACAAAAAGCAGCAAAAAGCGGACAGCAAATGCTGTCCGCTTTTTGTGTTGGCGTTACCTATCTTCCCGGTCCGTCGCCAGACAAGTATTTTCGGCGCAGGTGAGCTTAACTTCCGTGTTCGGGATGGGAACGGGTGGACCCTCACCGCAATCAACACCAACTTACTTTCTTTTGAAAAAGAAAGTAAGCAAAGAAAACTTCTAACAAACTTTTCTCTCCTTACCGTCTTTCTCAAGAGGCAAGTCTTAATTTTAAAGGGCTCTCTATGGAGCGCCACACAGACGCTCCATAGAGAGTGGTGCGCCTTCACGGATTCGAACCGGGGACCCACTGATTAAGAGTCAGTTGCTCTACCAGCTGAGCTAAAGGCGCA
>NZ_CALXFV010000106.1 GCF_944387675.1 uncultured Flavonifractor sp.
GAATGTGTTCTGCGGCTATGGCTCTTTCAACAGAATATGCGCCTGTGATGGAATTGGTAGACATGCGAGATTTAGGTTCTCGTGCAGCGATGCGTGTGGGTTCGAGTCCCTTCAGGCGCACCATCGCCGGAGCAAGCGTCCGCTTTGCTCCGGCGTTTTATCCCCCCGCGGCAAAAGGCCGTCAGCTGTCCGCGTCCGCAGGGCAGCCGCAGAGAACATTTTATGGCCCGTCAGCAGACTTCGGTGTACCAAAACATAGAGCGGATTTTCTCCCGGACGTGGCCGGCGCGTTCCGCCGGCCTAATCTATAAAGGAGGCGGAAAGATGAATCTTACCTTTGATGAAAAGATGTACGAGGCGGCGAAGGCGGCGGAGAGCCCGGAGGCGCTGCTGGCCCTGGCCCAGGCCCAGAGTGTGCCGCTGACAGCGGAGGAGGCCGGAACGCTCTACGCCCAGCTCCACAGGAACGGCCCTCTGGCGGACGAGGAACTGGACAGCGTGGCGGGCGGAGGCTGCAGCGATAACGGCGTCCACCGCATCCCCCCCACCTGCGGCAGCTGCCACCGGCAGATGAGCCAGCGTTTTGATATCATAACCCAGACTGTCTCCTATTTCTGCCCCCGCTGCGACTCCTGAGGAAACGGCCCCCGGCGGAGCGCCTTCGGCGCCCTGCCGGGGGCCGTTTTCAGTGTGTCGAAAACGCCCGCCACATCTCTCAAACATGCAAGCATGCTTGAGAGAGGATACAGCCCGCTGCGCCGCACGTGCAAAACGCGCACGCCTGCGGGCGGCGAAACTCTGCCGAGGGCTTTCCACGGTACAAGGACCGCTTTCCCTCTTGCGTCAAGCGCTTACCGCAGGATTCCCAGCAGGACAAAGCGGGCGTTGTCAAATTCATAAGTACAGGTGGACAGGGTCAAAATCCGGTCCGTCTCCACGGGAAAACGGGCTGCCCGGAACCAGGACTGCTCCACCATTCGCTCCGCCCAGGCGGAAAAATCATTTGTGGCCATATCCGTATCCCACACCTCATGATCCTTGCAGGCTACAAATCCGGAAAAGAAGGCTATCTCATAATCTCCCCCCGGCGTCTCCAGCACCCCCAGAGGATGCTCCTCATAAAAGTCCTGCTTCTTATACTGGTTCAGGCCGGTAAACATGGTCCCGCTCCGCAGGTTATGGCCATAGATAATGCTGTAGGGCTGGGAAAAGTCGGAGGCGGCCCGGTAGTCCAAAAAGATGCTGCCGGCGGAGTTTTCCTCCCCCGTGGCCAGGTGGGTAAGGTAGTAGCTGTTGTCCGCCCCCTGCACCACGGGATAGTCGATATTCGTGCCGGGAATGGAAATCCAGGCCACCACATCGGGAATGGCCTCCTCCAGGGCCGCAAAATTCCTTGCGGACAGCGCCTCCGCACTCTCCTGCGCCTCCGGGGGCGCCGAGTGGGCGGGAAGACGGGAAAGTTCCGAGATTCGGGCGTAGGTCTGCTCCCCGGCCCGGTACTCCAGCAGGATGGCGGCCACGTTCCAGGCGGCCACGCCGATTACCAGCACCAGCACGGCGCAGGCACAGAGATAGAGGCTCCGTCTCCGCCCGCTCATGGTTGATGCCGCTCATTTCGCATTTTTATGAGGACAAAGCCCAGCAGGAGAATGGCCGCACCCAGTATGGCCAGCCAGAGGTTCAGATGGGATGTATCGCCGGTTTTGGGGGGATTGACGGGGCCATCCGGGTTGTCCGGTCCGGGCGGTGCGGTGGGGTCGGGGGAATCCGTGGGACCGGGCGGGTCGGTGGGACCCGGGGAATCCGTGGGACCGGGCGGGTCAACGGGTCCCGGACCGTCAGCGGTCACAAAGCTCAGGGAAAAGCCGAAGTCAATGGAGCGCATATCGTAGCTGTTGGGCAGCTGCACCTCCAGGGTCACATTGGGCAGGGTAACGGAGGCCCCCGGCTCCAGGACGATGCGCTCCAGCACATCCACCTGCTTCTCCACGGAATCCAGCCGGTTCAGGTAGCTCCAGATTTCCAGGTTGTCCAGGGCCAGCTCCTCCGGCGAGGCAGGCATCTCAATGCCCGTGCCGTCAAAGGAGAAGAACAGGCCGTAGGCGTAGAGATAGCGGTAGCCCAGGGCGATGATTTCCGGATCGGTCTCCATGATTTCATAGTCCTGCTCCACCCGCCGCTCCCCGGTGGCGCCGGTTACCCGAGTACCCCAACCGTACACCCGGAAGTCATAATAGGCCGGATTGGTCTGCAGTTCGGCGATGGAAATAGTTCGGGGCTGCCGGATTTCCGACTGCCCCGTATAGCCAAAGGAGTTGGAACCCAGAATCTCGCACTGGTGGCTGGGGTCCAGCTCCAGCAGGCTGGCGGCCTGCCGGCAGCGGTGGGTGGGATCGGTGCAGCTCTGCTTGTAGTAATCCAGCAGGTACTCGGAGTAGGAATCGTATCCCAGCTCCGCCAGCCTGTCTTCCAGGTGGAGCACCTGCAAAACGGTCACGTCGGCACTGTCCGCGATGCCGTAGGCCGCCTTGAGGGGGGTCGTGACCGAACGCAGCACCGTCATGGGATAGGGAATCAGATTGCCGTCAAAGCCCCGCTGGCTGGTGATGGCCCCGTCCTGCAGGGGCGGCTGGGTGCGGATGGTATAGCCGGGGGTGGTGGGCAGGCCGGGAGAAGCCACCGGCACATCCCGCTCAATCCCGTTTTCCGTGGTAAAGGCATAGTCCTCAAACACATAGGTACGGCTGCTGTTGTTGACAAAGCGGACGGCTACCTGGGACGCCTGGCCGGGCAGGGACAGCCCCGCCATCAGGCTGTTGGCCACGTCGTTGCAGTTGATGGTCACCCAGTCCCCCGCGCCGGAGGAAATGGTATAGACGATGGTGTTGTTCTGGGGGTCGTAGGTACGGGTATAGCCGCCGGAGGCCGCCAGGGCGGGTCCCAGCCCCCTTGCAGCAAGGCTGAAACCAAGGACCGCCGCCAGCAGCCCAACGCGTATTCTCTTGTTCACGCTTCAGCCTCCCTGCAAGGGGCGGATGCCGGGTGGCCCGGCATCCGCCGCCGTGATGTAATAAAGCTTAATCAGTGGTGATCTTGCTGGCGTGACCGTAGTTCACGATGTTATAGACCAGCTGATAGGCATTGTCCGACGTTACAGCAGCACCGCCGGAAACAGAAGAGCCAGCCATATCAGTTCAAGTGGCAGCAGCCGCATCATAGCCCACCTGAACGGCCTGCATCACGGGGGTGATGGTGTAGGTAGCGCCCTTGAGGGCATTGCCGGCCGCCTCCCGGATGCTTACGGACTGCAGCAGGGGCTCGGAGATGGACTCGCCCTTCAGGGCCTTGGTGTAGTAGAAATATCCGTCGTCAGCCAGGTACCAAACAGTATCCGTCCCAAGGGCGGCACCATCGGTCTGAACATTTGCGGCGAAATTCAGGGTTACAACGTCATGGAAGGTACCGTCGGCATAGTAGGTATCCAATACCTCATCATCCTTGCCATGGGTCGCGGTAACGGTATACTGGCCGCTTCCGGCATCCTTCCTTTCGTTGTAGGCATACATCACATTAAAGCTGTCTGGGGTGGCCGCGTTATCTCCCTGCGGCGTCACCTGAACCAGCTGCTTGGTGTCGGTCACATAGGCCAAGTAGCTGTACACCGTATTGTCGCCGTTTGTGGTCTCCTTCCGATAAACGGTAACGTCTGTGGGGGTATTCGTGGAATAGGAAGCATAGCCCGCCTTTGTATATGCCGTAATCATAGCATCGCTGATGGAAACCGGCACGTACTGCGCACCAGCGGCATCGGCTTTATCCGCCAGATACTCCACCTTCAGCTTGTCCACCCCGTCGGTGTCATCCTGCACCAGCAGGCTCAGGGCCTCCTCCAGCTTCACCCGGACCAGCACATCCACATTGCCGGCGTTGGTGACTCCCACCTCCTTGGTAACATCCATACCGGGATTCAGAGGTACATCGGGGGTATCGAAGTCTTCGGTGACGGTCACATCAAAGTTGTCCATCTGGAAGATGTTGGGTTCAGTCTTGTCCGTGGTGGAAAACCAGGCAAAGGTACCAGCCGACACCAGCACCACAGCCAGCGCCGCCGCGCCGACTGCGATTTTCCTCTTGTTCTTCATCTGTCTTTCATCCTTTCTCTCTCTGTGAACTTGTTGTATTGCAGCACGCAGCACCTGTGTGTCAGCAATCGTCCCACGGAGGGGCGGCTACGCCTCCCCGGAATGCTCTGCCGCCTCCTTCCCTCTCTTTCTGCGCCGCCAGTCTATTCCAACCCAGGCCGCCAGGACCAGCACCACCACCACGATACTCAGGACCAAGTGGCCCTGAATCCAGGTGATGGCCGCCTCCAGCAGAGGGATATGGAACACCACCACGCCGATGACCGCCTCGCCGGGAAACACGGGGTTGGACTGTTCCACGGCGTCGCCCCGGGTCTCAATCCATACCTGGCCGTTTTTCATCAGGGTATTCACCACCCGGTGGGTGACGGTGGTTCCCGCCTCGCCGGTGGGGTAGTAGGTAACGATGTCGCCGTTTTGCAGCTGCTCCGCCGGAACCGCCTTCACAATCACCAGGTCACCTTTGCTCAGCTCCGGCTCCATGCTTCCGGAGAGGATATGATAGGCCCGGTAGCCCAACACCGTCTTGTCGGGGTCCTGATTCAGGGCGAAGAGGAGGCTGCTTCCCAACAGGACCGCAATGACCACAAGAAAGACCACATCGCCCACGAGCTTGCCCATCTTGCTCACGGCGCCGCACCTCCCCAACTGTCCTCCCAGTCCTGGGGCAAGTCCGTCCCCCAGGCGTCCTGCCAGGCAAAGGAGTCGGCCTGCACCGTTTCGGCGTACACATAGAGCTCCAGGTCATACTGGGTCAGCAGCTTGTTGTATTCCGCCAGCTGCTCGGCGTGGGCCTGGGTCAGATCCTCCCCCGGAGCCAGGGTAATCGCGTCCAGAGGCCAGACGTCCTCCGCCGTGCGGATGGTCACGGCCTGGAACACCGGGGCTGTGCGCCCGCCGTCTGCAGGCACAATTTGGTTATAGTACAGCCACTCGGAGTTCTGGGTGCTGCCGCGATACCAGCCCGCCGTGCCGTCCTGCGCCCAATACGTCGTATTGGGGTTGGTTTTGTTGGGGGTCAGGTCCAGACGCAGGGCGAAGTTTTTCACTCCCTCGTCCAGTTGGCCGTCCGCCTGGAGAATGCTCAGGAGCTGCTGGGCGGGGAAGGCGCCGCCCTCCCCCTCCCCGCCGGTATCCGCCGCAAAATAGCGGACATAGTCCGGGTTGATCAGCTGCTGCAAAGTGCTGGCCGGATCTTTGGGAACCCAGACCTCCTGGATTTTTACCCGGACCACAAAATCCGTCTCACCGGTGTTGACAATCTGCGGGTCCTTGGTCAGCACGTCCCCCGGCCGCACCGGGGTGTCCGGCTCCTCCCAGGAGGGTTCCTCAATCACAAAGTCCAGCTCCGAAAGATCCAGGCGGTTAACCACCTTGTCCTTGGCGGAAAAATAGGAATAGGTCCTGCCGCAGACCACCGCCAGCAGACACAGGGCCGCAGCGGCCACGGCGACAGAGCGCCGGGGCCAGCTGCGCCGCAGCACCCGCTTCCCCCGGTATGGGGTCCGTTTAATCAGCATCTCCGTCACCCTCCTCTCCTTCCGCGCCGCTTTTCCCCAGCTCCACCGGGGCAATGGCGTCCGTCTGGGTGTTCAGTCCCAACAGGCTGGCCGCCGAGGTGTTCAGCAGTTCGCAGGGGTCTGCGATCTTCTCCGGCTCCTGGCCGTCGGTAGGAATACGGTTGACAATGAATTTCCCATCGGAGGCGGCATAGCCGCCCGGATTGCCCGCCCCGACCGGCGGGGCCTGCCCCGAGGCCGTAATCGTGTTGACCACCGTGACCTGGGCGCTTGTCCCCTCTTCCACCGTAACGGCAACCTCCGCCGCCGGCGTCACATTGCCGGGGAGCACGGAGGCGGCATCCTCTTTAATGGTATAGGTCCCGGCGGCGGGGTTGTTCAGCACCACGCTCTCCCCGGGGCGGAGGGCAGCGGTTTGAAGAAGGGCGCCGCTCTCGTCATAAATCTGAAGGGTATAGGTGTAGTCCAAATCCCCCAGGTTGGGGATGGCCCCGTCCTCATATTCCAGGGCCTTGGCGACGGTCAGGGTATGGGTCACCGCCTGCACCATCAGGTCAGCCTCGTTGGCCGCCACGCAGTGGGGCGCCGTCAGCGCGGAAATGGTCTCTTTCCCGCTGTGACTGACCGGCTCAACCGCTGAGGGCAAGGGCGTATCGCCGGTGCGGGTCTGGAAGGTGCTGTTCTCAATCTCCGACCTGCTGAGCCAGCCGTCCAGGTCAATCAACTCCAGCAGCACATCCAAATCCAGGTTCAGCAGCAGGGCGGTGTTTTCCTCGGTCCCTACGCAGGGGTTGATGCGGTTCACCGTACCTTTCACCGTATCGGCGTATACCGCCTGTCCGTTGGTGACGGTGCTGCCGAAGTTGAGACCCAGGAAGGCCCCGGCGTAGCCCATGGTGGTGGTGGCGTCGGAGGTGGCGCTGGAACCGCCGCCGTACACATCATAGCCGTCCCAGGTGTCCACACCGGTCACGGAAGCGTTTTCAATCTTGGAGCGGTTGGCTTTGATGAGATCAACTCCGACGGTAACCCCCGCCAGAAGCTTTTACAGAAGGCCCACATCCAGACTGAGCAGCATGGCGTCGCTCATGGCCCCCATAAAGCCGCCGGCAATCTCGTCGGACATGACCAGGCGCAGATTGTCAGCACCGCAGCGCTCGATCCTGCACACATCGGCGTAGCCTACAAAGCCGCCGGCAATCTCGTGGTAGCCCCCCCGGGCCAGCACGGAGTAGCCCCCTCGGTACCGGTCAGGGAGGAATCCTCAATGTGGGAGCCGAACACATCACTCACACTGAGGCTCAAAGTCAGCAGGTCTCCGAGAATTCCAAGCTCGCTGGTGGTGGCCACGTCGTCGGCTTTGAGAATGGAACTCTTGCCCATGCGGGCCACGAAGCCGCCGGC
>NZ_CALXFV010000107.1 GCF_944387675.1 uncultured Flavonifractor sp.
TGGATGGGGATGCCGCCGAAGGAAATGACGGCGGCCTTGAGACCAGTTTTGCCTAAGGTAACGTAATTCATGTGAAAAACCTCGCTTATCAGATTTATAGAGCCTGGGGAAATGGACGCGCGTAATATCTGTATCTCCCAACTGAGGGGCGAAGGCATACAGCCAAGTTTGCATACAGTCCGGTTGGTTGCGGTGGTTGGGCCTGCATGGGGGCAACTCCATCATCCCTGTCCCCGCAGCTCGATGATGCGGTCCCGCAGCACGGCGGCGTACTCGAATTCCAATCTCTTGGAGGCCTCCCGCATTGTCCCACACGGCTCCTGCCGTGTGGGAGCCCTGAATGGATTTGACATGCTCGGGCCAAGTGAATTGGCCCTGCGCCAAGGTTTTGCCTGCGGCAAAACGCTTGTACGGCGCAAGCGCCGCCCCGCCGGAGGCGGGACCCCGAAAGAACTGCGGGAGGCTATTGTCCCCGCAGCTCGATGATGCGGTCCCGCAGCACGGCGGCGTACTCGAATTCCAATCTCTTGGAGGCCTCCCGCATTTCTTTCTCCAGCTTGGCGATGGCGGCCTCCTTCTCCTTCTTGGACAGGGCCTTTTTGGAGTGGGGCAGTTCCCCCTTATCCTCGGACAAATCAATGACGTCCCGCACCGACTTGATGATGGTTTTCGGTACGATGCCGTGGGCCTGGTTGAAGGCGTCCTGCTTGGCCCGCCTCCGCTGGGTCTCGTCCATGGCCCGGGCCATGGAGGGGGTGATGGTGTCGGCGTACATGATCACCAGGCCGTCGGCGTTGCGGGCGGCCCGGCCGATGGTTTGGATGAGGGAGGTCTCCGAACGGAGGAAGCCCTCCTTGTCGGCGTCCAGAATGGCCACCAGGGACACCTCCGGCAAGTCCAGACCCTCCCGCAGCAGATTGATCCCCACCAGCACGTCGAAGGTACCCAGCCGCAAATCCCGGATGATCTCCATCCGTTCAATGGTGTCGATGTCGTGGTGCATGTACCGCACCTTGATGCCCGCATTGGTGAGGTAGGCGGTCAAATCCTCCGCCATCTTCTTGGTGAGGGTGGTGACCAGAATCCGCTCCTGCCGCTGGGTGCGCTGGTTGATCTCGTCGATCAGGTCGTCAATCTGCCCCTCCACCGGCCGCACCTCAATGCGGGGGTCCAGCAGGCCGGTGGGCCGGATCACCTGCTCCACAATCTGTCCCGAGCGCTCCCGCTCGTATTCCCCGGGGGTGGCGGACACGTATACCACCTGGTTAAGCCGCCCCTGGAACTCCTCAAACTTCAGGGGCCGGTTGTCGAAGGCGCAGGGGAGGCGGAAGCCGTAGTCCACCAGACTGGTTTTCCGAGCCCGGTCCCCGTTGTACATGGCCCGGACTTGGGGGAGGGTGACATGGCTCTCGTCGATAAAGAGCACGAAATCCTTGGGGAAGTAGTCCAGCAGGGTGTGGGGAGGCGACCCGGCGGGCCGCCCCTCGATGACCCGGGAGTAGTTCTCAATGCCGGTGCAGTAGCCCAGCTCCTGCATCATCTCCACGTCGTACATGGTGCGCTGCTTGATGCGCTGGGCCTCGATCAGCTTGCCTTCCCGCTCGAAGAAGGCCACCCGCTCCTCCAGCTCCTTGTAGATCTCCTGCACGGCGGCGTCCATCTTCTCCTTGGGGGTGACGTAGTGGGTGGCGGGCCAGATGGGGATGGTGGTCAGCCGCCGGATGGGGGTTCCGGTGACCACGTTGATCTCGGAAATCCGGTCAATCTCGTCTCCGAAAAATTCCACTCGGATGGCGGAATCTTTCCAGTAGGCGGGAAAGATTTCCACCGTGTCCCCCCGGACCCGGAACATGTTGCGCTCAAAGGCGATGTCGTTGCGCTCGTAGCGGATGTCCACCAGCTTTTTCAGCAGCTCATCCCGCTCCAGCGTAGCCCCCACCCGGAGGGAGACCATCATTTTGGCAAAGTCCTCCGGCTCCCCCAGTCCGTAGATGCAGGACACCGAGGACACCACGATTACGTCCCGCCGCTCCATCAGGGAGGCGGTGGCCGCCAGCCGCAGCCGGTCAATCTCCTCGTTGATGGCGGAGTCCTTTTCAATAAAGGTGTCGGTGTGGGGGATATAGGCCTCCGGCTGATAGTAGTCGTAGTAGGACACGAAATACTCCACCGCGTTGTGGGGGAAAAATTCCTTGAATTCGGCGCACAGCTGGGCGGCCAGGGTTTTGTTGTGGGCCAGTACCAGGGTGGGCCGCTGCACCGCCTCGATGACCTTGGCCATGGTGAAGGTCTTGCCCGAACCGGTGACCCCCAGCAGGGTCTGCTCCTCCAGGCCGTTTTCAATGCCCGCCGCCAGGGCGGCAATGGCCTCGGGCTGATCGCCCGACGGCGTGTATTCGCTGACCACTTCAAATTTCGGCATACCCTCACCTCGCTTTCCCATTGTACCAAAACAAATGTTCTACTGCAACTGTGAGTTTTATTCCCGGGGCTGATAAAACCCGCTGTCCCGGAGGGATACCATGTCGTCATCCACAAAGATCAGGTGATCCACCAGGCGTATCCCCAAGGTACTCAGAATCTGGGCCAGGGCATTGGTGGAGGCCACATCCTCGTCGGAGGGGAGGGCGATGCCGGAGACATGGTTGTGAGCCACCACCACCGCCGAGGCGTTGAGGGACAGGGCGGCCTCGGCCACCAGCCGGGTAATGATGGCGACGGCGTTCACACTGCCCTCGCCCAGCCTGCGAATGCCCAATACCTTGTGCTTGCCGTCCATACACAGCAGACACAGCATCTCGTTGCGCGCCCCGAAGAAGTAGGGGCGCAGCAGGGCATAGTAATCCCGTGCGCTGCGGGCGATGTCGTCGGTCTGGGTACGGGCGGTGAGGTAGCGGCCGGAAAGCTCCTTCACCGCCTTGAACAGCACGGCGGCGTGTTCCCCCACCCCTTTCACCTTCCGCAGCTCCTCCGGCGTGGCGTCCAGCACCCCCGCCAGGGAGCCGAAATGGTCCATCAGCTCGTGTGCCAGGGGATTGGTGTCGCTGCGGGGATTGGCGTAGAAGAGCAGCAGCTCCAGCAGCTTGTGGTCGGGAAAGGAGTCGGCCCGGGCCAGGAATTCAGTTTTCAGCCGCTGACGGTGTCCATCGTGGGTACCCATGGCCGGACCCTCCTTTCGCAGATTGGACGGCAGGGGCGATGTCCGCACCGTACCGATCCTTACCGGGCGCCGTATTCCTTCAGATAGGCCTCCATTCTGCCCTTCATCTCGTCGTCGATGTACACGTTGCCGTCAATCTCCCGGTTGTGGAGGAAGGCGATGATCTCCCGTACGGTGACGATGGGGAAGACGGCGATGCCGTAATCCTCCCGCAGCTCGTCCAGGGTGGAGCAGTCCCGGGTACCCCGCTCCATCCGGTCCACGGAGACGATGAGGGCCTTCATGTGTACATCGGCCACATGCTTGAACAGCTCAATGGTCTCCCGTACGGCGGTGCCGGCGGTGACCACATCCTCCACAATCACCACGTCATCCCCGTTCTGGGGCTTATAGCCAACCATAGAGCCCCCCTCTCCGTGATCCTTAGCCTCCTTGCGGTTGAAGCAGTAGGGCAGGTCCCGGCCATATATCCGGTACAGGGAGGCGGCGGCGGTGACCGCCAGGGGGATACCCTTGTAGGCGGGGCCGAACAGGCAGGTGACGGAGTCGGGCAGATTCTCCTGGATGCAGGCGGCGTAATAATCCCCCAGCTTGGCGGCCTGGGCGCCGGTTTTGTAGTTGCCGGTGTTGATGAAGTAGGGGGTTTTCCGGCCGGACTTGGTGGTGAAGTCCCCGAAGGTGAGCACGCCGGAGCGCACCATGAAGGTGATGAATTCTTCTTTATAAGTCATGTCGGTCAGCCTCTCTTTTCCAAAATGGTCGAATCATTATATCACTATTTCCAGGCGGGGACAAGGCCGGGACCGGAGAGGAAAAATCCTTTTTTTATAAAAAATTAATGCAATTTAATGCAATCTCCCCGGGGGATATGGTACAATACAAAGGATTTCGGATGAGAGGTGTTCTGTTTGGAGCTATTGAACTGGCTGACAGCCACAAATTTGGGTGAGATGCTTTTTACCATGCTGGTCTCCATGGTGCCGGTGATTGAGCTGCGGGGGGGCGTTCCCTTCGGCACTGCCCTGGGCCTGCCGGCGGGACAAGCCCTGGTGGCGGCCATCATCGGCAACATGATTCCCATCCCCTTTATTATTGTCTATATCCGGCGGATCTTTCTGTGGATGCGGCAGAAATCTCCCAGGCTCAACGCCCTGGTGGACAAGCTGGAGACCAAGGCGCACCTGAAAGGGGAAAAGGTGAGCAAATACAAGTACCTGGGCCTGTGGATTTTCGTGGCCATCCCCCTGCCCGGCACCGGCGCCTGGACGGGGGCGCTGGCGGCGGCTTTTCTGGACATGCCCCTGCGCAAGGCCCTGCCCTCCATTTTCCTGGGGGTGGTGACCGCCGGCCTGATTATGACCTTCGCCACCGGCCTGGTGGTGGCCACTGTGGGGAACTGAGCGCCTTTTCTCCCTCCGCCGCATAGGATGGGGCGGAGGTGAGGAATTGTGCATGCCATCGCGGAGGTGTTGCTGGCCCTGCTGGCGGCGGCGGGACTGCTGGCGCTGGGCTGGGTGCTGATGGGCAGGCTGGTGAGTCCGTCGGCGGGCGGAGGAGCGGTGTATGCCGTGGTACCCGCCAGCGGCGGCGGAGAGCACCTGGAGCAGGATGTAAAGGGCCTTTTATGGCTGCGGGGCGGGGAGCCGGCCCGCTTTACCATTGTCATTGCCGACAACGGCCTGGACCCGGCTGGCCGGGCGGTGGCGGCCGCCCTGCTGGCGGAGAGCACCGGACTGGTGATCTGCCCCGGTGAGCGGCTGGGGGCATACCTTCTGGGGAAATAGGATTCGACAAACCGCCGCCCTGATGGTATCATATCCCTGAAAGAAAGAGGAGGGGCGGCCATGCGGGAGGCGGAAGAGACATACTTAGAGGGGACCGTGGCAGCCGTGGTCTACCAGAACCAGGAGAACGGCTACACCGTGCTCCGGCTGGATGTGGGGGACGGCGCCGCCGTCACTGTGGTGGGGTGTATGCCCGGGGTGGCGCCTGGGGAGGGCATCTTGGTCCAGGGCGTGTGGATGCGCCACGCCTCCTATGGGGAGCAGGTTAAGGCCGAGGTGGTGGAGCGGCGCCTGCCCGCCGGCACCAAGGCCATTTTTGACTACCTGTCCTCCGGGGCGGTGCGGGGCATCGGCGCCGCTACCGCCCGGCGGATGGTGGAGGAATTTGGGGAGGAGGCTCTGCGGGTGCTGGAGGAGCGCCCGGAGCAGCTGACCCGGATCAAGGGAATCACCCGCAAAAAGGCCCTGTCCATGGGGGAGAGCTTCCGCCTCCAGCTGGGTATGCGGCGGCTGCTGGAATTTCTGGGGGAGCATGAGATCCCCCTTCAGCTGGCCATGCCCCTTTACCGCAGGTATGGGGACCGGGTGCTGGAGGTGATCCGGGGCAATCCCTATCTGATGGTGGACCAGGAGCTGGGTGTGGCCTTTTCCCAGGCCGACGCCCTGGCCCTGTCCATGGGCATGGAGGGAGAGGACCCGCAGCGGGTGGAGGCCGCCCTGCTGTTCGAGCTGGCCCACAACCTGGACAACGGCCACACCTTTCTGCCCAGGGGAAAGCTGATTGCCGCCACCGGCCAGCTCATCGGGGTGGAGGACGAGCTTTTGGAGGACGCCCTGGAGGCCCTGCTGGAGCGGGGTGAGGTGATTCAGGAGCCGGTGGCGGGGGAGGAGGCGGTGTACCTCCATGACCTGTGTGAGGCGGAGCAATACGTGGCCTGGCGGCTGACCGAAATGGCCCGGGGAGAGCTGACGGCCCCCCATGAGCTGGACCGGCTCATCGACCGCATCCAGGCGGGTCAGGGTATTACCTACGCGCCCCAGCAGCGCCAGGCGGTACAGTTGGCTGCCCGGCGGCAGGTGATGCTGCTCACCGGCGGCCCCGGCACCGGCAAGACCACCTCTCTGCGGGGGGTATTGGCCCTGTTTGAGGAGCTGGGACTGGAGACCGCCCTGGCCGCTCCCACCGGCCGGGCGGCCAAGCGGCTGGGGGAACTGTGCGGAGCGGAGGGGTGCACCATTCACCGCCTGCTGGAGACCCAGTACGATCCCCGCTCCGGGCGGCTGGTGTTTGCCCACGATGAGAGCGATCCGCTGAAGGCGGATGCCGTCATTGTGGACGAGACCTCCATGGTGGACATTGTGCTCATGCAGGGCCTGCTCTCCGCCCTGCGGCCGGACTGCCGGCTGATTTTGGTGGGGGACCCGGACCAGCTGCCCAGCGTGGGGCCGGGAAATTTATTCTCCGACCTCATCCGCAGCGGAGTGGTTCCCATGGTGCGTCTGACGGAAATTTTCCGCCAGGCCGCCGAAAGCGCCATCATCCGCAGCGCCCACGGGGTCAACCGGGGGGAGCTGCCCGACCTGCGGGACAACAGCCGGGACTTTTTCTTTCTCCGGCGAAAAGACCCCGCCCGGGCCGCCGAGACCATTGTGGAGCTGGTGAAAACCCGCCTGCCAAACAACATGGGCATCCCCGCCGACCAGATTCAGGTACTCGCTCCCACCCGCAAGCGGGTGGCGGGTACCGCCAGCCTGAACTGCGCCATTCAGGAGGCGGTGAATCCCCCGGGGGCGGACAAGCCGGAGCGCCGGTTCGGGGAGTATGTCTTTCGCCAGGGAGACCGGGTGATGCAGGTGCGCAACAACTATGACGTGCTGTGGCGGGACGGACTTGCCTCCGGCATGGGAATTTTCAACGGAGATATCGGCCAGATCACCCGGGTGGACAATCGGGAGGGGACCCTGACGGTGGATTTCGAGGGCCGGCAGGTGGAATATACCCCGGATATGCTGGGAGAGCTGGAGCCGGCCTATGCCATTAC
>NZ_CALXFV010000108.1 GCF_944387675.1 uncultured Flavonifractor sp.
GGCGTCCAGCCGGGCGTCCGGCACCGCCACCACCCCCACATTGGGGTCAATGGTGCAGAAGGGGTAGTTGGCGCTCTCTGCGCCGGCGTTGGTAATGGCGTTAAACAGGGTACTCTTTCCAACATTTGGAAGTCCCACAATCCCTAACTTCATGGTTCAAATCCCCTCTTTTGGCATATTGCCGGAATATTATATCCCATTGCCCGGGAAAAAACAAGGGGCGGCGGGGCAGCGGGCGGTTGCAAAAGATTTGCCTGCGTGCTATCCTTCCCTCAAGGGGGTGCGGAGATGGAGGCGCATTTGGACGTGTTGGGGCGCTGCGTGCTGTTCCGGGGACTGGACCCGGGGGAGACGGCGCCCCTGCTGGGGGGCCGGGTGCGGGACTATGCCCCCCAGGCGTGGGTGGTTCAGGAGGGGGAGCAGGTGGACCGGCTGGAGGTGCTGCTCACCGGCGCCATGCGGGCGGTCCGGCTGGATGCCGACGGCGGGGAATTTCTCTATCAGCACCTGCGCCCCGGGTTTCTGGTGGCGGGGGAGGTGGCCTGTACCCCCAGGCGCACCAGCCCCTACGCCGTCTACACTCTGGAGGCCTGCGCCACCTGGTCCATTCCCAGGGACCGGCTGGATGATCCGGCCCTGCCCGCCGGGCTGCGGCTGGCCCTGCTGGGCAATCTGCTGGTCTTTGCCGCCAATCAGAACATGAAAAAATACTACAAGATCGACGCGCTGTCGGTGAAAAGCGCCAGGCAGCGGATTTTAAAATACCTCACCGCCCAGGCCAGCCGGGCGGACTGCCCCAGCTTTTACATCCCCTTTGACCGGGAGGCCATGGCCAACTACCTCTGCCTCAACCGCTCCGTGCTCTCCCACACCCTGAAGGAGCTGGAGCGGGAGGGGGTGCTCACCTTCCGGAAAAATCACTTCACCCTTTTCCCGGAAAAGTTGTCTGGACAACATACGAACTAGGGCGGTTCTGGTATACTCAGGGCAAACCATGGAGGTGTTTGTCATGAAGAAAACGCTGCCCCTGCTCGCCGCTCTGCTGCTGGCCCTGCTGGCGGCGGGCTGTTCCCCCGCCGCCCCGGCGGAGACCACCCCCGCCGCCCCGGCCACTCCCGCCGCCCCGGCGGAGACCGCCCCCGCGCCGGTGGAGGAGACCGCCCCGGCGGATCTTACGGGACACACCCTGATGATCTTCTGCGGCGCGGGAATGAAGGACCCCTTTGCCCAGATTGCCCAAGCCTTCCAGGACCAGACCGGCTGCGTGGTGGAGGTGAGCTACGCCAACGCCGCCCAGATTCAGACCCAGATCAACACCGCTCAGGAGGGGGACTTCTTTATCGCCGGCTCCGAGCAGGAGGTAAAGCCGGTGGCTGAGCTGGTGGAGTCCTCCACCCCCCTGGTGCGCCACATCCCGGTGATCGCGGTACAGATCGGCAATCCCCTTGGCATCACCGGCCCCGCCGACCTGGCGGGGGAGGGGGTGCGGGTGGTAATCGGTGACCCGGAGGCCACCCCCATCGGCAAAATCGCCGTGCAGGTCTTTGCGGACTTTGGGATCTCCGACACGGTGAACATCCTGTCCAACACCGCCACCGCCCCCGCCATGACCACCGCGCTGGCCGCCGACGAGTGCGACGCCATCCTTGTGTGGAAGGAGAACGTGAACGACCAGCAGGGGGAGATTGTGGACTGCCCCGAGATGGAGGCCTACATCAAGACCATTCCCGCCGCCCGGCTCACCTGCTCCGCCGACGAGGCGGCCGCCGACGCCTTTTCCGCATTTTTAAACAGCCAGACCGCCTGGGATATCTGGACCAGCTACGGCTATGAGCTGGCGGAATAACCGCCCCCTCAAGCCCTTTGAGCGGGCCTTTCTGGGAATCCTGCTGGCGGTGAGCCTCTACGTGGCGGCCAGCTTGTGGGGGGTGGTGGCGGGGGGCCTGCCCCATCTGGGCCGGGCGCTGGCCGACGGGGAGATCCGCTTCGCCGTGGGCCTGAGCCTGTGGACCACCACCCTGTCCACCGCCCTGTGCCTGCTGCTGGGCATTCCCTGCGCCTACCTGCTGGCCTGCACCAGGCTCCCCGGCCGGCGGTGGGTCCAGGCCCTGCTGGAGCTGCCCCTCTCTTTGCCCTGCCTGGTGCTGGGTCTGTGCCTGCTCACTCTGTTTTCCTCCCCCGTGGGCAAGGCCCTGCGGGAGATGGGGCTGCGGGTGGTGTTCGACCCCAAGGGGATTGTGGCGGTCCACCTGTTGCTCAACCTGCCCTTTGTGATCCATCTGGCCGCTCAGGCCTTTGCTCAGATCGACCCGGAGCTGCCCCTCACCGCCCAAACCCTGGGGGCCTCCCGCTTCCAGGCCTTCCGGTACATCACCCTGCCCCTGTGCCGCCCCGCCCTGCTCTCCGCCGCCCTGCTGGCCTGGAGCCGGGGCATGGGGGAGTTTGGGGCCACCCTGATGCTGGTGGGGGTCACCCGGCTGAAAACCGAAACCCTGCCCGCCAGCATCTACCTGAATATCTCCACCGGCGACAACGGCATGGCCCTGGCGGCGGCCCTGCTGCTGCTGCTGCTCTCCCTGGCAGTCCAGGGGGTGAGCCGCCTGGCGGAGAAGCTAGGAGGAGATTTGTCATGACTACAGCACAGCTCTATGCCACCCTGCGCACCGCCCTGGCCGCCGCCCTGGCTGAGGGGGGGCTCACCGGGGAAGCGGTCACCGTCTCCGCCCGGGGCCTCACCCCGGAGGAGGCCATCGGCCGCCCCGGCCGCACCGACTACCCCATCCTCTCCGGCAGGGAGGTCATGCTCATGGCCGACTTCCAGGGGGCCAGGGGTCAGGCCTTTACCGACGCCCCCGTAGCCTTCCAGGGCCGGCTGGCGGAGGTGCTGGATCTGGACCTGGAGGGGGACGACCACAGCCGGGGGCTGTTTATAGCGGTGCTCAACGCCGTCATGGCCCGCCTGGGCCGGGCGGACAACACCGTACACTGTAAGGACGGCGGGCCGGAGTTCTGCGCCCGCCATATGGCGGACTGGGTGGCGGAGACCTACGGCGCCCCCCGGATCGCTCTGGTGGGCTTCCAGCCCGCCCTCATCGGGGCGCTGGGCCAGCGCTTTCCCCTAAAGGTGCTGGACCTGAATCCGGACAACATCGGCAAGGTGAAGGACGGCTGCCCGGTGCTGGACGGGCGCAGGGACCGGCAGGCGGTGCTGGACTGGGCGGAGCTGGTGCTGTGTACCGGCAGCACCCTGTGCAACGGCACCCTTGTGGACTACCTGGGGCTGGAGAAAGAGGTGGTGTTCTTTGGCACCACCCTGTCGGGGGCCGCCCCCATTCTGGGGCTGAAGCGGATGTGCTTTGCCGACGAAAGCCGGCGGGCGGAATAGGCCCCGCCCCTTGCCTTTCCGAAGAAAACCGTGTAGAATCTTGGTGCGGCCCCCCGGCGGGGGGGGGCGCACCATTTTTTTGGTTTGGGAGGGATCTCCATGCGGCTGGGTCAGACGGGGGACATCACCCGGGGCGTCATCTGGAAGCAGCTGCTCGCCTTCTTCTTTCCCCTGTGGTTCGGCACCTTTTTCCAGCAGCTTTACAATACGGTGGACACGGTGGTGGTGGGCCGGTTCGTGGGCAAGACCGCCCTGGCGGCGGTGGGCTCCACCGGCGTGATTGTCAACCTGACGGTGGGCATCTTCACCGGTCTGGCCGCCGGCGCGGTGGTGGTCATCGCCCAGCGCTACGGGGCGCGGATGGGGGAGGAGGTACACAAAAGCGTCCACACCGTCATGCTGCTGTCCCTGCTCATGGGCGTCTTCTTTATGGTCGTGGGCTTCCTGCTCACCCCCTGGGCGCTGCGGGCCATGAACACCACCCAGGATGCCCTGCCCGGGGCCATTCTCTATCTGCGGGTGTACTTTCTGGGAATGGTCCCCAATCTGGTGTACAACATGGGTACGGCGGTGCTGCGGGCGGTGGGGGACTCCCGCCGGCCCCTGTACTTCCTCATAGCCGCCTCCCTGTGCAACATTGTGCTGGACCTGGTGCTGGTGGTGGGGTTCCGGCTGGAGGTGCTGGGGGTGGCCATCGCCACGGTGGCCTCCCAGCTGCTCTCGGCGGTGCTGGTGGTGCTCTCCCTCACCCGGGCCCACGGCGCCTCCTTCCAGCTCTTCCCCAGGTCCCTCACGGTCCATCCCCAACCCCTGCGCTCCATCCTCCGGGTGGGGATCCCCACCGCCCTGCAATCCGTGATGTACAGCTCCTCCAACCTGGTGATTCAGGCCGCCATCAACTCCTTCGGCACCGACGCCGTGGCCGCCTGGACCGCCTACGGCAAGATGGACGTGATCTTCTGGATGACCATCACCGCCATGTCCCAGTCGGTGACCACCTTTGCCGGGCAGAACTACGGCGCCGGCAAGTACGACCGGCTGAAAAAGGGCGTGCTGGTATCGGTGGGTATGAGCGCCCTCATTACCCTGGCCCTCAGCACCGTGATGGTACTCTTCGCCCGGCCCATCCTCTCCATTTTCACCCCCGACCACGATGTGCTGGAGATCGGGGTAACCATGGTCCGCTTCCTCACCCCCTGCTACATCACCTACATCCTGATCGAGCTGCTCTCCGGCGCCATCCGGGGGGCGGGCCGGTCCCTGGTCCCCACCCTCATCACGGTCTTCGGCGTGTGCGGGCTGCGGCTGGTGTGGCTGTTCGCCGTGGTGCCTGTCCACCACACCATTGAAATGGTGGAGGCCAGCTATCCCATTACCTGGGCCGCCACCTCGGTGGCCCTGCTGCTCTACTACCGCTTCGGCAAGTGGCTCACCCCGCCGAAAGGTCCCCTGTAACCTTGAACCGGTCGGAAAAGACGGCGCGTCTTTTCCGGCCGGTGTCCGGTTTCAGGGGCTTTTGTCCCAAATTCTCTCTTGCAAAGCTCGAACATATGTTGTATACTGGACTCGAACATAGGTTCTGCTATTACAGGGAACTTTTCCACCCTTCGGGCCGTCTATGTGGATAAACGGAGCTTAAGTCCGTTCTATGGGACCGCGGATGTGGGAGACTGTGCTTATCAAAGGGATGAGCAGGAGGGATCGCCATGGAGACCATTTATTATCATCTGAACGCCGCCCGCATCACCTCCGGAGGTGCGCGGAAGGTGTCCGGCGGGGAGGGGCTCCGCTGCGTGGTGCTGCCCCGGCAGACCGCCCCCGCCCCGGCGGCGGGAACGGTGCTGGATTTTGCGGCCTGCCGCCGGGCGCTGGAGGAACGGGCCGCCGCCCAGACGCCGCCCGCCCGCCGGACGCAGGCCGACCCCCGGGTGGAAGCCGAGCCCCGGGCGGAAGGCTCCGCCAGCTGTCAGGCCCGCCGCTCCCTCTGGCTGGCGGCGGATTTGTGCGCCTCGGCGGCGGTGGTGTTCTTTACCGCTCTGGCCGCGCTGGGCGTGCTGCTGGGGTGAGACCGGCGCTACAGACAGGCCGCGGCGGGACCTAGGTCCCGCCGCGGTATTTGTTCCGGGTGGCAATGCCGCCCCGGATGTGCCGCTCTGCCTTGTTTTGCTCCAGCACCTGCTTGACCTGGAGGTAGAGGGTGCGGTTGAAGGCGGGCAGCCGCTCGCTCAAGTCCTTGTGTACGGTGGACTTGCTGATTCCAAACCGCTTGGCCGCGCCGCGCACCGTAGCCTTTTTCTCTATGATGTAAAGCGCCAGCCGGCAGGCCCGCTCCTCAATGCTCTCTTTCACACAGCAACACTCCCCGCAATGTTTCTCACGGGGCATGTATATGCGCCCCCGCCCCGGGAAATGCCCCTTCCCCCCGGGGGAAAAGAGGGGTATAATATGGGATCATGGGAAGGGGGGAGCGTGGTGCTGGACTTTCGGATGGACACCTTTCTGGAGGTGTGCCGGTGGGGAAACTACACCCGGGCGGCGGAACAGCTGAACATCACCCAGCCGGCGGTGACCCAGCACATCCAGTATTTGCAGCACTATTACGGGGTGCGGCTGTTCATCTACCGCAGCAAGCAGCTCACCCTCACTCCGGAGGGGGAGCTGCTGCTCCGGGCCGCCCGCACCATGCGCCATGACGAGGAAAAGCTGAAGCGGGACATGCTGGATCTGAAGGCGGGCCGGCGCTCCATCCGCTTCGGCGCCACCCTCACCATCGGGGAGTACCTGCTGCCGGAGCGGGTGGCGGACTACATGGCCCGCCACCCCGACACCCACATTCAGATGGTGGTGGAGGACACCAAGCGCCTGCTGCGGCGGCTCAACGAGGGAGAGCTGGATTTTGCGGTGGTGGAGGGCTACTTTCACAAGAGCGAGTACGACTTCATCCTCTGGTCTCACGAGCCCTACATCTGCGTATGTGGGGCGGACTACCCCCTGCCCGCCGGTCCCCTCCACCTGGGGGAGCTGCTTGACCAGGTCCTCCTTCTGCGCAACGACGGCTCCGGCACCCGGGATGTGCTGGTGAAAGCCCTGGAGGGGATGAACCACCACCTGTCCGATTTCCGGCACATCACCGAGATCAGCGATCTGTTTGTCATCAAGGAGCTGGTCAAGCGGGGCCGCGGCATTACCTTTCTCTACCGCAAGGCGGTGGAGCGGGAGCTGGCCGACGGCTCCATCCGCCAGGTGGAACTGGCCGATTTCCGCATCTCCCACGAGTTCACCTTCCTGTGGCGGAAAGACAGCGTATTTGAGGAGGAATTCCGACAGGTTTTCTTGGAATTGTCCGGGCAATAAATTCTTTCCGGAGAAAAATCAGAACTTTTTAGGCCGCATCCCGTCTTGTTGGGCGGGGTGCGGCCGTTTCGGTTTATTCCATTAGAAAAGATTATGGAAACATAATAAAAGAAAAGTTTTCTTTAGGTTTGGACTATGTTATTTTATT
>NZ_CALXFV010000109.1 GCF_944387675.1 uncultured Flavonifractor sp.
ATTTGACTTTCTTCGCGCCGGCAGGCGCGAACTTCGGGAGGCTTTTTTGACAAGCTGGACCCCCGCTTGTTTACAAGCGGGGGCTTTTGTGTTAACATAATGCACAGATTACACATCCGCGAATCACAGCTAGGAGGAACATGATGAAACAGACGATTCGGCGGGGCGCGGCCCTGGGCCTGGCCCTGGTGATGACGGTGACGGCGGCAGCCGCCTCCAACGCCCTGGGCTGGGACGTACATAAGAGCAGCGTACCCATTTCCCAGGGAACCACCATTGGAAAAAATATCTTCTGGAGCGACACCTACTCCGACCTGCGCACCGAGTACTATGTGAGCTACACTCCCAACCAGGCGGTGACGCCCACGGTGGCCTACGGGGAAAAGGTACTCTCCAAGGCCACCCTGTCGGCCATGGCCCAGAGCCTGGAGAGCCAGGGCAAGCGGGTGGTCTCCGGCCTCAACGGGGATTGGTACGTGGTAGCCACCGGCGCCACCACCGGTCTGGTGGTCACCGACGGCGTGGTGCGGGCCACCCCCTATTACACCGACGCCTGGGCCATCGGCTTTAATGAGGACGGCACCGCCTTCATCGCCCAGACCGGACTGACCACCACGGTGAGCTTTGGCGGGCAGACCTATCCCCTCACAGGTGCCATCAACAAGGTGCGCCAGACCACCAAGAACGGGGTGGGCGGACTCACCCTGCTCACCTCCGACTTCGCCGCCACCACCCAGAATACCCAGGCGGGGGTGGACGTGGTGCTCACTCCGGTGGACGACGGGACGGGGAGCACCGCCCTCTCTCCCGCTATCGGCCAGACGGTGCGCTACACCGTGGACCAGGTGCTGGAGTCCACCGGCGCCCTGGCCATCCCGGAGGGGAAGGCGGTGCTCACCATGAACGCCGCCGACGACGCGAACATCCTGGCCGCCCTGCGGGCGCTGCTGCCGGGGGATGAGGTCACCCTCTCCATCACCTCCAGCGACCAGCGGTGGAACACCGCCGTGGAAGCGCTGGGCGGCGTGTACAAGATCGTCACCGGCGGCCAGATTGCCACCGGGCTGGATGCCTCCCGCACCGCTTGCTCCGCCATCGGCATCAAGGCGGACGGCACCCTGGTCTTTTATGCCATGGACGGCGGCCAGCCCGGCTACAGCGTGGGGGCTACCCTCTCCCAGGTGGCCCAGCGCTTGGTGGAGCTGGGGTGTGTGGACGCCATCAGCATGGACGGCGGCGGCTCCACCACCATCGGTGCCACCTATCCGGACAAGTCTGGAATGCAGGTGGTGAACAAGCCCTCCGGTGGGTCCCAGCGCTCCAACAGCACCGCCATTTTCCTCACCACCACCCTCCAGCCCACCGGGGAGCTGGCGGGCTATTACGTGACCCCCAGTGACCAGATGCTCCTCTCCGGCGCCCAGCTCCAGCTGTCCGCCGCAGGAGTGGACAGCTCCTACTACCTGACGGAAGGGGAACAGGTGAGCTGGACGGTGTCCGACGGTGGCGGTACGGTCAGCGAGAGCGGGCTGTTCACCGCCGGAGCGGAGAGCGGATTCTCCCAGGTCACCGCCGACGACGGCACCTATTCCGGCACCGCCTATCTGACCACCGTCAAAACTCCGGACTCCATCAGCCTCACCAATGAGGCCACTGGCGCGGCGGTGACCGCCCTCAACCTGGACCCCAACCAGCAGGTGGACCTGAAAGCCACCGCCGTCTACCGCAAGCTGACCCTCACCGCTCAGGACACGTGCTTCACCTGGAGTGTGGAGGGGAATGTGGGGACCGTGGACCAGAACGGTCTGTTTACCGCGGGCAGCAGCAGCGGCACCGGCAGCCTTATCGTTTCGGCCGGGGGGAAGAGCGCCACCTTTAAAGTGACTGTGGCCGGACACGTGGCGGAGCTGGAGAGCTGCGAGGGCGACCTCTCCGCCTTTACCGCCACAACCACCGCCGCGGTCCAGGCCGAGACCGGCCTGGAGCACGTCCATAACGGCAGACAGAGCCTGAAGCTCACCTATCAGGCGGGAGAGACCGGTATAGCCGCCCTGGACACCGCCCTGACCATTCCCCAGGGAGACGGCTGGCTGGGTATGTGGGTGTACGGCGACGGATCGGGAAATACCCTGATGGCCACCGCCGGCGGACAGGACGCCGGGTCCTTCCTCCTCACCGCCTTGGACTTTACCGGCTGGCAGTACGTGATGGTCCAGTTGCCGGAGCATACCGAGACCATTACCCAGTTGTCGGTGGTCTACGGCGGCGGCGAGGGGAAGCAGACCGGCACCATCTGGCTGGACCAGCTGGTAACCGCCAATGAACACCTGGAGGACACCACTCCGCCCCAGATCACCCTGAAGCTCAGCGGTACTCAGCTGACCGCCACCGTTTCGGACAGCCTCACCAGAACCATCCCACAGGATCATGTCACTCTGACCTACGACGGGGAGAGCATCCCCTTCACTTGGAATGAGAGTGCCGGTACCCTATCCGCTTCCCTGCCTGCCGCCGACACCGGCTACCACCGGGTGACCCTTACTGCCTGGGACGCCGCGGGGAACCCGGCCCGGGCCTCCGCCGACCTCACCCCCTCCGCCCCGCGGGTTTCCCCCTTCGGGGATATGACGGGACATTGGGCCGAGGCCTATGCCACCTTCCTCTACGACCAGGGGATTTCCCAGGGAACGGGCGGGGAGGTTCCCCAGTACCAGCCCGACCGGAACATCACCCGGGCGGAGTTCCTGGCCATGGTGGCCCACTGGCTGGAGCTGGACCTGACCCAGTACAGCAGCGTGGAGCTGCCCTTTGCGGATAAGGACCAGATCCCAGACTGGGCCATGAGTGGGATGAAAGCGGTCTACGCCCTGGGTCTGCTCCAGGGTGCGGAGAGCGCCAGCGGCCTGATGGCCAATCCCAACGCCACCATCACCCGGGCCGAGGCCATTACCCTGCTGGGCCGGACCCAGGCCAAGGGCTATGCTCAGGCGGAGCTGACCGCCTTTACCGACGCCGGACAGGTGGCGGACTGGGCGGCGGAGTATATGGGAATCCTGGTGGGCCAGGGTGTGGTGACCGGCAGCAACGGACAGATCCGGCCCGGCGGCCTGCTCACCCGGGGCGAGGTGGCCAAGCTGCTCTACGCCATGCTGTAACGTCTGATTGTTGGAAGGAGAGATGATGATGCTGGTTCTCTGTTACCCCAAATGCAGCACCTGCAAGAAGGCTCTGGCCTGGCTGGAGGCCCACGGGGTCCGGACCGAACTGCGGGATATCAAAGAGCGGCGGCCCACCCGGGAGGAGCTGAGCCGGTGGTTCCAGACCAGCGGCCTGCCCCTGAAACGCTTTTTCAACACCAGCGGCCTGCAGTATAAGGCCCTGGGGCTGAAGGACAAGCTGCCCGGCATGAGCCAGGAGGAGCAGCTGGAGCTGCTGGCCTCCGACGGTATGCTGGTGAAACGCCCCATCCTGGTGGGAGACGGCTTTGTGCTGGTGGGCTTCCGGGAGGCGGAATGGGCGGAAAAGCTGGGATGAGCACCATGCTCTACCTGGAGAGCCCCAGCACCGACCCCTACTATAACCTGGCTCTGGAGCAGGTACTGTTTGACGGGCCGGGGCAGAGCCGCAGCTGCTGCATGCTCTGGCGGAATCACAACACCATTGTGGTGGGCAAGCACCAGAACACCCTCCAGGAGGTCAACATGGCCTATGTGCAGGCCCACGGGGTCCGGGTGGCCCGGCGGCTGTCCGGCGGCGGCGCGGTGTATCACGACTTGGGCAATGTGAATTTTACCTTCATTGCCCCTCACGCCGGAGGCGGGATGGACTTCTCCGCCTTTTGCCGGCCGGTGGCCGACGCTCTGGCCGCCCTGGGCGTGGATGCCCGGATCAGCGGGCGCAACGACATGACCATTGACGGGAAAAAATTTTCTGGGAATTCCCAGTACGTCAAGCGGGGACGGGTGATGCACCACGGCACCATTCTCTATGACTCCGACCTGAGCGTAGTGGGCCAGGCCCTGCGGGTGCCGGAGGATAAGATCACCTCCAAGGGCCTGTCCTCGGTACGAAGCCGGGTGACCAATGTGCGGCCCTATGTGAAGGGAGCGTTGCCTACAGAGGAGTTTCTGGCCCGGCTGCGCCAGGCCCTGCGGGACAGATATCCCATGGAGGAGCTGGCGCTGACCCGGGAGCAGCGAGAGCGGACGGAGGAGCTGCGGGAGACACGCTACAGCACCTGGGCGTGGAACTTCGGCGCCTCCCCCCCATGCCGGATCATCAAAAAGCGGCGGGTGGAGGGCTGCGGCCAGCTGGAGCTCCACATGGACGTGGAGCAGGGTACCCTGCGGCGGCTGCATATCTACGGGGACTACTTCAGCCTGGAGGAGCCGGAGGAGCTGGCCGGGCTGCTGCTGGACTGCCCTCTGGAGGAGCAGGCCCTGCGGCGGCGCCTGGAGGGCGTGGAGCCGGGGCGCTACCTCAGGGGAATGGATGCGGACGGACTCTGCCGCCTGCTCCTCTCATAGGCAAACACAATTTCCCATCCGCGCAAGACTGCCGAAAAAGGCCGTTGGCCTTTTCCTGCAAAAGACTGCATGACGGATCTCAAATTGATTCTGTCGCCTGTGGGCGACAAAACGCTGTGAGGCTCCCTGCGGGGGAGGTTTTTCGACAAGCTGGCGCGGCGCCTGCCGGAGGGCAGGCACCGCGCCCTTTCTTTCTGTATAAAACGCATAAAAAACGGAAAGGCTGTGGACAGAAAAGCGGAGAAAGAATTAGCTTTGATTTTACAAAGAGATATGCTATAATGTATGCGTATAGGAGCGCACTTTATTTTCGTGTGCCGATCCGTTTTGTGTTTACCGGGCCGGCTCCGGCTGGCCCTTGGATACCCCGGGAGGGGTGAATCCCTTCCGGCGGAAGGAATAGAGGGTTGTTGTTTTGACAAAATATGTGATTCACGGCGGAAAACCGCTGTTTGGTGAAATTGATATCAGCGGCGCGAAAAACGCCGCGGTTGCCATTATTCCCGCCGCCCTGCTGGTGGACGGGAACTGCCGCATTGAAAATATTCCCCAGATCAGCGATGTGACCTTGATCCTCAATATTCTCCAGGAGCTGGGCGCCGATGTGCGCACGGTGAACCGTACCACGGTGGATGTGGACTGCTCCCACATCCGCAATGCCCAGGTGCCGGAGGAACTGGCCCGGAAAATCCGGGCCTCCTATTACCTCATCGGCGCGCTGCTGGGCCGCTTCGGCTCCGCCCAGGTGCCGCCCCCCGGCGGCTGCGACTTCGGCGGGCGGCCCATTGACCAGCATATCAAGGGTTTTGTGGCCATGGGGGCCGAGGTGGATGTCCGGGGGGGCCTGATCCACGCCCGGGCGGAGAAGGGCAGGATGCAGGGGACCCATGTCTATCTGGACATTGTCTCCGTAGGGGCCACCATGAACATTATGCTGGCCGCCGTGCTGGCCAAGGGAATGACGGTGATTGAAAACGCCGCCAAGGAACCCCATATCGTGGATTTGGCCAACTTCCTCAACTCCATGGGCGCCGATATTATGGGCGCCGGCACCGATGTGATCAAGATCCGGGGGGTGGACCGCCTCTCCGGCGGCACCTATTCCATCATCCCCGACCAGATTGAAGCGGGGACCTATATGGCCGCGGTGGCCGCAGCCGGGGGCGAGGTGCTGATTCAGAACGTCATTCCCAAGCATCTGGAGTGCATCACCGCCAAGCTGCTGGAGATGGGGGTGACGGTGGAGGAGCGGGATGACGCCGTGCTGGTGCGTCGCACCGGAAGGCTTACCCGCACCAATGTGAAGACTCTGCCCTATCCCGGCTTTCCCACCGATATGCAGCCCCAGATTGCCGCCGTGCTCTGCCTGGCGGAGGGAACCAGCGTCCTCACTGAGGGTGTTTGGGACAACCGCTACCGCTACGTGGACGAGTTTAGGCGGATGGGGGCCCAGATCCAGGTGGACGGTAAAATTGCCGTGATCGAGGGCGTGGAAAAACTCACCGGCGCCCGTATTCAGGCCTGTGACCTGCGGGCGGGGGCGGCTATGGTCATTGCCGGGCTGGCCGCCCAGGGTACCACGGAGATCGGCTGCATCCACCACATTGAGCGGGGCTATGAGGACATTGTCCGCAAGCTCTCCGGTGTGGGGGCGGATATCCGGGTGGTGGTCACGCCGGACGAGGAGAAGCAGAGCCAGGTGGGCTGAAACAAGAAAGAACCGTCGCCCAGGCGGGGGAGCGCCCCCGCCTGTTTTTTATGAGAAGGAGCGAGCTTGTGCTGGAACTTTGCACCCTGGCCAGCGGCTCCAGCGGCAACTGCCTGCTGGTGAGCCACGGCGCCACCCATATTCTGGTGGACGCGGGCATTTCCTGCCGGCGGATCACCACCGCCCTGAAGGGACTTGGGGTGGCGTCGGAGGCGCTGTCCGCCGTGCTGATTACCCATGAACACACCGACCATATGGCCGGGCTGGCTACCTTGACCAAGCAGCTGGCCCTGCCGGTCTATGCCAGCCGGGGGACCGCCCGGCAGCTGTGCTACCGGATTCCCTTTCTGGAGGAGGTGCTCCACACCTTCACCCCGGGGGAGAGCTTCGGGTTGGAGAGCTTGGAGATTGAGACCTTTCCAACCCCTCACGACGCCGACCAGAGCAACGGCTATGCCATCAGCGCCGGAGAGAGGAAGCTGGCGGTGGCTACCGATCTGGGCCACGTGACGGAGGAGGTGAGCCGGGGGATTCAGGGCGCGCAGCTGCTGGTGGCCGAGGCAAACCATGACGTGGAGTGGCTCCGGTCCGGACCCTA
>NZ_CALXFV010000110.1 GCF_944387675.1 uncultured Flavonifractor sp.
ATTGGAGTTGATGATATGGCGATTGGCGAACGGATTCACTTTTTCCGTCTCCTGCGGGGGATGACACAGAAATATCTGGGTATGGCGCTGGGCTTCCCGGAGAAGTCTGCCGATGTGCGCCTTGCTCAGTACGAAACAGGATCAAGAACCCCTAAGGCGGACCTGACTGCTGCCCTGGCTCAGGTACTGGATGTCTCTCCCCATGCGCTCTCTGTCCCAGACATAGACTCCTATGTGGGGCTCATGCACACCCTGTTTACCCTGGAGGATAACTACGGGCTCAAGATTAGCGAGATGGATGGAGAAGTCTGCCTGAAGGTCGATGTGCGGAAGAGCAAGGACGCTGCTCGGCTGCATGAGATGCTTTGCTCCTGGCAACAGGCCGCTGCCATGTTGGAGGCGGGCGAAATCTCCAAAGAGGACTATGATAAGTGGCGCTACCATTACCCGGAGTTTGAAAACTCCCAGACCTATGTGAAGATACCGCCCCAGGACCTCTTTTGACCTGCTCACTTGTAGGCCACGGGAGAGGCCGTTTGTTGCACAGAGTAATAATAAAAAGAAAAAGAGAGCTAACTGACTAATCAAAATCAGTTAGCTCTCTTTTTATGAATAATGAAAAAGTGTTGCCAAATCGTTGCCACGGAGGGCATTAACCCTTCAAAAGCCCAGTTATATCAGGCTTTTCCGGGCCTCTGAAATCATTCCCACTCGATGGTGCCAGTGGGCTTGGGTGTCAAATCGTACAGCACCCGGTTGATGCCCTTCACCTCATGGGTGATACGGTAGGTGATGTGCTGGAGCAAATCAAAAGGCACATTCTCCACCGTGGCGGTCATGGCATCCACGGTATTCACCGCCCGGATGATGGCCGGCCACTCGTCGGCCCGCTTACCATCCCGGACGCCCACGCTCTTTACGTCGGGTACGATGGTGAAGTACTGCCACACCTTGCCCTCCAGGCCGTTCTTGGCAAACTCCTCCCGGAGGATGGCGTCGGACTCCCGCAGAGCCTCCAGCCGGTCCCGGGTAATGGCCCCCAGGCAGCGCACCCCCAGGCCGGGGCCGGGGAAGGGCTGGCGGTACACCATGCTGTCGGGCAGGCCCAGGGCCTTACCGCAGGCGCGTACCTCGTCCTTAAAGAGCATCTTCAGGGGCTCCACCAGCTCAAAGTCCAGATCCTCCGGCAGGCCGCCCACGTTGTGGTGGCTCTTCACCGCCTTCACAGTCTTGGTGCCGGACTCGATGATGTCGGGGTAAATGGTACCCTGGCCCAGGAAGGAGATGCCCTCCAGCTTGCGGGCCTCCTCCTCGAAGACGCGGATGAACTCCTCGCCGATGATCTTGCGCTTGCGCTCTGGGTCGGACACGCCGGCCAGCTTGTCCAGGAAGCGGTCCACCGCGTCCACATAGATGAGATTGGCGTCCATCTCGTGCCGGAACACCTGCACCACCTGCTCCGGCTCGCCCTTGCGGAGCAGGCCGTGGTTGACGTGGACGCAGGTAAGCTGCTTGCCAATGGCGCGAATCAGCAGGGCGGCCACCACCGAGGAGTCCACCCCGCCGGACAGGGCCAGCAGCACCTTCTTGTCCCCCACCTGCCGGCGGATCAGCTCCACCTGGTCGGCGATGAAGTTTTCCATGTTCCAGTTGGCCTGGGCGCCGCACACACCGAAGATAAAGTTGGACAGGGCCTGCTTCCGCTCCTCTGGGTCAGCGGGCCAGGGCTTGTCCCCCTTGTGGTCGGCCAGCAGCACCGGCACCTCGCAGTTGTAGATGTCCCTGGAGACGTCAATCTCCACCCCGTCCACCACGCGGTTGGGACCGCCGTTGAGGATGACGCCCTTCACGTTGGGCAGGGCGTGGAGCTCCTCCAGGGTGATATCGTGGGGGTGAATCTCACTGTACACCCCCAGCGCCCGAATCTCCCGGGCCAGCTGGGCGTTCTCGCCGCTGCCCAGATCTAAGATAAGGATCATATCCTGCTTCATCCCAGTTCCTCCCTGTTGAAATTTCGGTAAGCATCATTATAGCATAAATTCCCGGTGGATGCATCCCCCAAGTTCCTCAATTCGACGATTCCTCCGGTACATACTCCAGCAGATCCCCAGGTTGGCAGTCCAGCGCCTTGCAGATGGCCTCCAGGGTGGTGAAGCGCACCGCCTTGGCGTGGTTGTTTTTCAGAATGGACAGATTGGCCAGGGTAATATCCACCTTGGCGGAGAGCTCATTGAGGCTCATCTTCCGCCTGGCCATCATCACATCCAGATTTACCATAATAGGCATAGCTTCACCTCCCTAAATGGTGAGATCGTTTTCCCTCTTCAGCTCCGCCGCCTGGCGGAACAGGGCGGACATCACCAGGCAGAGCAGCCCCGCCATGAAGAACACGGGGACAAACAGGGCGTTGTAGGTCAGCAGCGGATCAACCGTACCATAGAATGCCAGGCCCCAGATCAGCCGGACCAGGGCGGCGGCGGAAATGAGAAAGCTGCACGCCGCCGAGCGGCGGAGGCTGTGGCTGTTGACCAGTTGAAAGGGATTCCCCTCCAGAATGGTGTCCAGTACCCGCCGGGCCTGCCACAGCACCACTGCGGTGCATGCCCCGCAGAACAGAAGAAACAGGGCGAGCACCATCTCGTATGCCCCGGCCGCCCACACCCAGACCCAGCTCAGGGCAAACGCGATTCCCACCCGAAAGGGAACCTCCAGCGGATTTTCGTAGGGTGTCAGCGTCAGCAACTCGTCCAGCCCTTTCATCAGGCTCATTCCAGGCACCAACAGCAGGGCCACCAGATTGCACACAAACGTGATGGTCACCAGTATCTTCAGTACCCCGGCCAGCTTTTTCACAGCAGTCTTTTCCATGGTATCTCCCCCTTTGGGGCGAGTATACCATGGTTTTTATTGTTTTTCAATAAAAAAGTGAAGGGCGTCCGTGCGGGACGCCCTTTGGTTATACCTGGATGGCACCCAGCACTTCCCCGATGGGGCGGTTGATGACCAGATCGGCCTCCATGTCGTAGGGGGTGGGGCTCTTGTTGATGAGGGTCAGCTTGTTCCCCCTGTAGTAGCGGATCAGGCCTGCCGCCGGGTACACCGCTAAGGAGGTGCCGCCAATGATGAGCATGTCCGCCCGGGAGATGGCCAGCACCGCGGCCTCCATGGTCTCCTGGTCCAGGGCCTCCTCATAGAGCACCACGTCGGGTTTGATGGTGCCGCCGCACACCGGGCAGTAAGGCACGCCCTGGCTCTTCATCATAAAGTCCAGGTCGTAGAACTGATGGCACTTCATGCAGTAGTTGCGGTGGACGGAGCCGTGGAGCTCATACACGGCCACGCTGCCCGCCGCCTGGTGGAGGCCGTCGATGTTCTGGGTCACCACCGCTTTCAGCTTCCCCGCCCGCTCCAGCTCCGCCAGCTTCAAATGGGCGGCGTTGGGCTTGGCATCTGGAAAGAGCATTTTATTGTGGTAAAAGCGGTAAAATTCCTCCGGATTTCGCTGAAAAAAGGTGTGGCTCAGGATGGTCTCCGGGGGATACTGGTACTGCTGGTTGTACAGCCCATCCACGCTGCGGAAGTCGGGGATACCGCTCTCGGTGGACACCCCGGCTCCGCCGAAAAAGACGAGGTTGGAGCTTTCGCTGATCCAGTCCTGGAGCTGTTGGCGTTGGTCGTCCATGAGAGAAATCCTCCTTTTACTTCGTTTTCCGGTGGCGGCACCAGGTGTGGGGGCAGCTGGAGCAGCCGCCGCAGCCGCAGCCCCGCTTCCCCTTCAGGCTCTGGTGGAACCGGTAGATGAGGTAGGCCGCCGCCCAGAGGATGAGGACGGCCACCCCGGCATAGATGACATATTTCAGCATGGCATTACCTCAAAAACAGGGAACCGATCTGATACACCAGGAAGGAGCCCAGCCAGGCGGCGCACAGCTGCCAGCCGATGGAGGCCAGGGTCCATTTCACCGAGTTCATCTCCTTGCGGATGGTGGACACCGCCGCCACACAGGGGACGTAGAGCAGCACAAATACCAGGAAGGAGTAGGCGGCCAGGGGGCTTTGGAAGGTGGAGCCCAGGGCGGCGGCAATGGCGGCGCCGCTGGCGGTGACGGAAAAGCCATAGAACATGCTCATGGAGGACACCACCATCTCCTTGGCGATGAGGCCGGAGAGGAGGGCCACCGCCGCCTGCCAGGTGCCGAAGCCCAGGGGAGCAAAAACAGGGGCCAGGAAGGAGCCGACGGCGCCCAGGATCGAGTACCCGGCGTCGGACACCAGGCCGAAGGCGCCGTTTTCCACCCCGAAGGTCTGGAGGAACCACAGCAGCACGCTCATGGCCAGAATCAGGGTGCCGGCCTTGACGAGGAAGCCCTTTACCTTCTCCCACACGTGGAGGGCGATGTTTTTCCCGGTAGGCAGGCGGTAAGGGGGCAGCTCCAGCACAAAGGCGGCAGGCTCCCCCCTGAACACCAGCTTTTTCAGCAGGATACCGGAGAAAATGGCAAAAACAAGTCCCATAAAATAGAGGGAAAACACCACCAGGCCCCCATACCGGGGGAAGAAAGCGGCGGTAAGCAGGCCGTACACCGGCAGCCGGGCGGAGCAGGACATAAAGGGGACCAGCATGATGGTCATCCGCCGGTCCTTCTCATTCTCCATGGTCCGCGCCCCCATAACGGCGGGGACGGTACAGCCGAAGCCCATGAGCATGGGGATGAATGCCTTGCCCGACAGACCGAAGCGCCGCAGCAGCCGGTCCATGATAAAGGCCGCCCTGGCCATGTAGCCGGAATCCTCCAGGAAGGAGAGAAAGAAAAACAGAATGGCAATCTGGGGCAGGAAGGTGAGCACGCCCCCCACTCCGGCGATGACACCGTCCACCAGCAGGGCCTCCACCCAGGGGGCAGTTCCGGCGGCGGTCAGGACGCCCCGGACCCACTGGGCAAAGTATCCGCCGATCAGGGTGTCCACCCCGTCGGCCAGCACCTGGCCGGGACCGAAGGTGAGGGCAAACATGGCCAGCATCATGGCCAGAAATACCGGGATAGCCAGGAACTTGTGGGTGACCACGGCATCCACCCGGTCGGACAGGGTTGGGGCGCCCAGGGGCCTGCCCCGGCGCACACAGCGCTCCACCACCTGCTGGATAAACTGATACCGGGCATCGGCCACCAGGGTCTCCCGGTCGCCCAGCTCATAAGCGCCCTCGTATTCCCGGCACACCGCTTCCAACTTCTCCCGGGTGTCCTTCTCCAGGCCCAGGGCCTGCTCCACCAGGGAGTCTCCCTCAATGAGCTTGATGGAGGCCCAGTGAGCGGGAATGTGAGAGGCGTAGGCCCTGTCGTGGATCAGCTCACCCACCTTATGGTGGATCTGGTGGGTAAAATCGTCATACAGGTCGTCCGGCTCCACGGTAACCCCCACGTGCATCTGCCGGTGGGCCACCTCCAGCAGCTCCTGGATGTTCTTGCCGGAGCGGGCGGTGATGGGAATCACCGGCACCCCCAGAGCCTGGGACAGGCCCTCCACGTCGATTTTGTCCCCGTGGCGTTCCACCTCGTCCATGAAGTTCAGGGCAATTACCATGGGCCGCTCCAGCTCCAGCAGCTGGACGGTGAGGTACAGGTTGCGTTCCATATTGGTGGCGTCCAGGATGTCAATGATGGCGTCGGGATGTTCCCCCACAATGAAGTCCCGGGCCACAATCTCCTCCATGGAGTAGGGAGACAGGGAGTAGATACCGGGCAGGTCCACCACTGTCACCGGCTTGCCGTCCACCTCCGCCTTGCCCTCCTTCTTCTCCACCGTCACGCCGGGCCAGTTGCCCACATACTGGTTGGAGCCGGTGAGGGCGTTGAAGAGGGTGGTCTTGCCGCAGTTGGGATTGCCCACCAGGGCCAGCTTCATCTCCCGGGTGTCGTGGCTGGCATAGTCCGGCTCCCCGCCGTGCTCGGCGGCCTCGTGGGCGTGGTCGGCGTCCATCCGGCGCAGCGTCTCCTCATCCGGCAGGTGCTGCACCATGCCTATGCGCTGGCGCCGGGTCCTGGCCCGCCGCTCCCCCTCCTCGCCCGTGGCAAGGAGAATCTGGGCCGCGTCCGCCTTCCGCAGAGAGAGTTCGTATCCCCGCAGATTCAGCTCCAGTGGGTCGCCGAAAGGGGCCACCTTGCGCACAGTGACCTCCGTGCCTGGCGTCAGGCCCATATCCACCAGCCGGCGCTTCACCGGCCCCTTTTCATTGCCTACCCGGAGTATGATCCCCTGTTCGCCGGGCTGTACCTCCTCCAGAGTCCGTTGGCCTGTTTTTGTCTCTTCCCTGCTCATGCTTCTTCCATCCGCCTTGTTTTATAAGTTAAACCCGTCTAATTCCGTCAGTTCATTATACTACGTCCCCCGGCGGACACGCAAGGGATGGACTCCGCCATTTTGAACAAAATACCCGCCTGTTTTCCGGTCCAAATCGACGGTCCCGGCGCGGCCCGGAACAGAGCGGCGCAGCGCGGCGGCGGAAAAGAAAAAAAGGACATCCTTTCTGATAGTTCCCACAGGTACACTTTTTGAACCCACTGAATTGTCAGGCACACAGGCGGACAGCGGAAGCTGTCCGCCTCAGTCTGTCGAAAAACCCGTTTCATGCTTGATGCATGACCGGGTTTTTCGCATATATCGGCCAGAATAGGA
>NZ_CALXFV010000111.1 GCF_944387675.1 uncultured Flavonifractor sp.
GAGATGGGCTGGGAGGACAAGCAGGTGGTGGTCAACGGCGGCAAGATCGGCCCCCTGGCCCAGAAGCTGTACGACACCCTCACCGGCATCCAGTGGGGGACCAGGCCTGACCCCCATAACTGGGTGGTCAAGCTGTAACACTGCGTTCTACTAACCTTCCGATATACCTTCCCAGATTAAGGGGCGGGACATCTGTCCCGCCCCTTAATCTGTCCATTTCTTGAAAGAAGCTGACGTTTCCCTTTTGATTTCTTCAGAATCCGCCGCTGCCCTCTCTTTTGTGGTACAATGCCCCAAAAGAAATGAGGTGCCGACATGAAACGACGCAATGTGATTCCCATTCTGCTTCTTCTGCTGCTGACGCTGTCCGCGTGCGGGCAGAGCCAAAGGATTCAGACGGAGGCCAGCCGCCTGGCTGCCGCCCAGCTGGGCAAGCTGGATGGCTATGTTACCGAGACGGAGCGCAAGCAGGTTACCGGTCTGCTGGGGCAGCTGCTGTCTCTGCGGCAGGTCCGGGAGTCCATGGACATCTGGACGCCCTCCGCCGGGGAGGAACGGCTGGCTGCCCAGCTCAATCAAATCTATGAGGAGTGTACCGGCCGTTACCTGAATCAGCCGGAGCAGTGGAGCGCCGACGAAGAGAAGATGGAACTGCTGGCGGAGTACGGCATAACCGGCGGCGGCCTGGTGCTGGAGGAGGGGGAGGACGCCTACCGGGACCTGTGGGAGCAGGTAAAGGCCATGCTGCCCTCCGGCAGCCTGGACGCCTTTCAGCGCTTCACCGTCTTTACCGACGGGGAGGAGGAGATTCTGGCCTACGTGGTGCCTGCCGACGATGGCGGCGCCCGGTGGGAACTGGCGGTGGACTTGGCGGATGCGGGAGACCGGCAGTACTTTGCCGAGACGGTGTACCATGAGTACTGCCACTACCTGACCCTCAACGATCAGCAGGTCACCTACGGCCTTGCGCCCTCCCGGGGCTGCTACGCCGAGGCGGATTTTGCCGCCCGCCCCTCCTCCTACCTGAACAGATTCTATCAGGCCTTCTGGACAGATTATCTGGAGGACCGGCTGGCCGCCCCGGACAGCACCGGCTTTTACCTCCGCCACGCCGACGACTTTCTGACCAGCTATGCCGCCACCAGTCCCGCGGAGGACATTGCCGAGAGCTTTGCCTATTTCATCCTCCGGGACAAAGCGGAGGGGGAGGGGATTCAGGCCCAAAAGCAGAATTTCTTTTACGCCTACCCCGAACTGACCGCCTTCCGGGAGCAGGCCCGGCAGCAGCTGGGGCTGTGAACGCCTACCGGGCCAGGCGGGCAAAGCTCCCCGGCGCCTCGGAGCGGAAAGTCTGCGCCTGGCCTGTAAAGGGGTCGGTAAGGATCAGCTCGTGGGCGTGAAGGCACAGCCGGCCCAGAGGGTCGGTGGCAGCGCCGTAGGCCCGGTCCCCCGCCACCGGACAGCCCAGCTGGCTGAAGTGGGTACGGATCTGATTTTTCCGGCCGGTCTGGAGCTCCACCTCCAGCAGAGTGTATTTCTTTCCAGCGCAAAGGGTGGTATAATGGGTGATAGCCTCCTTCCCGCCGGAGGAGACGGAGTAGACCTTATGGGCGGCGTTTTCCCGCAGCAGGGTGCGGATGGTGTCCGCCTGCCTGGGGGGCCGGCCCTCCACCACCGCCAGGTAGCCCCGGCGGTGTACCAGGCTGTCCCAGCTGTCCTGGTAGGCCCGCTTGGTGTCCCCGTCCTTGGCGAAGAGTAGCACCCCGGAGGTGTCCCGGTCCAGCCGGTGGACGATGAAAACGCGCCCTGCGGGGTTGGTCCGCCGCACATAGTCGGTGGCCATGTGGTAGGCGGTGCGGACCCGCTCCCGATCGCTGGCCATGCTCAGCAGCCCGGCGGGTTTGTCGATAACCAGAATGCGCCCGTCCTCGTAGAGAATGGGGAAGGGAGCCGCCTCCCCGCGGGTTCCCCGGGGGCGAATGGTGACGGTCTGGCCCGGTTCCAGAGGGTGATCATGGCGGGTGACGGTCGCCCCGTTCACCTGCACCTGCCCCCGGGTGAGCAGACTTTTGACGCTGTTGCGGCTGCGGCCGCCCATCTGCTCCAAAAGAAAGGGCAGCAGGGGGCCGGCCTGGGTGACGGAATAGGTTTTATCCTGCATAAGTTCACATCCCGAGAGGAGAATAAAAGATGAATGAGGTTCTGACTCAGCTCCACGCCCGCAAATCGGTGCGGGCCTTCCTGGACAAGCCCATCAGCCCGGAGGACAAGCGGGCCATTCTGGAGGCGGCCTGTGCCGCCCCCACCGCCGGCAACCAGCAGCTTTACACCATTTTAGACATCACCGAACAGACCGTCAAGAATACGCTGGCGGAAACCTGCGACCACCAGCCCTTTATTGCCACGGCCCCGCTGGTGCTCATCTTCTGCGCCGACTGTCAGAAGTGGCAGGACGCCTTTGCCGCCGGTGGCTGTCAGCCCCGAGACCCCGCCCAGGGGGATCTGCTGCTGGCCGTCTGTGACGCCAACATCGCCGCCCAGAACGCGGTTACCGCCGCCTGGAGCCTGGGCATTGCCTCCTGCTACATCGGGGATATCCTGGAGCAGTGCGAGACCCATCGGGCGCTGCTTCACCTGCCGGAGTATGTGATGCCGGCGGCCATGCTGGTGTTCGGCTGGCCCACCGACCAGCAGAAGGAGCGGGAGAAGCCTCCCCGCCGGGCCATGAAGCACATCGTCCACGAGAATGCCTACCGCCGGATGGACGCCGCCGAGCTGGAGGCCATGCTGGCGGATAACGCCGGTCCCCGGCCCTACGCCGAGTGGCTGAAGGCATTCTGTGACCGGAAGTACAACTCCGCCTTTTCCCGGGAGATGAGCCGTTCAGTGGCGGAATACCTCAAGGCGTTTCAGAAATAAGCCGTTCCAAGACCTGCCGCAGCAGCCTGGCCATGCCCACCTGATAGCCGCAGCAGGCATATGCCGCCCGGCCCGTCCGGTCCCGCACCACCGCCAGGGGCGGCTTGTCCGGGTCCAGACCCAGGTGGCGGGCCACCGTCTCCACCTGGTAGCTCCAATCCGGATATTCCGCCCGCAGCTCCGGCCAGGCGGCCAGCAGGGCGGACAGAGTGGCCTGACCTTCCGCCCCCGGCCGGCGCAGGAAGCACACCGCCTCCGGCTCCAGCCGACGCAGGTCGGCCAGGCCGGCGGCCAGTTCGTTGAGCAGATGCTCAGTAGGCTCCGCCCCCTCCTCCAGCCAGAGGAGGAGGGCGGGCTTTTTGGTTGGAGGAAGCCGCAGCTCTTCCAGCGGCAGCTCCCGCGGGGTAATCAGGTCGTGGAGGGAACAGGTCCGCAGTTCCAGAAAGATCTCTCGCCGCTCCCCAGGGGCCAGGGAGAATTCCAGCCGGTTGGCCAGCTGGTCTCCGGCGGGGAGCCGCAGGGCGGTGAGCACCCGGTAGCGCCCGGCGGGAAGGGCGGCGGTGAGCACGTTTTTGTGCCAGGCCCGGTCGGTCAGCCTCAAGGGGGTCCATTCTGCCCCTGTCCAGCGGTCCAGAGACCAGTTCTGCCGGTAGAGGAACCGGGCCTCCGCCGATTTGCGGAAGTACACCGTCCCGCAGGCCTCAGGGACCTGGGGAAGGGCCTTCCCGTCCCGCCATATCATCACCGCCCCGTCCAAAGGCCGCAGCCAGGCGGGTACCCCCGCCTTCCGCAGGGCGATCACCTGTCCCACCGCCCCGGGCTGGGGGCGTGACCAGTCGGTAAGAGGCTCAAAGGCCACGCGGGGACAGAGAAGGAACCGGCGGAACACCTCCGCCGGGTAGTTGTCCGCCCAGGGCCGCGCCCGGTCTAGGTGGAACTCCAGCAGGGCGGCGGAGACATCCCGCAGGTCCTTGTCCGACAGGCACTCCAGCAGGGCGGCCCGCAGGGGGTCTCCGTCCCTGCTGAGGAAGGCGTAAATCTCCCCGAAGTTGCCCCGGGCATTCTGGAGCAGCGCCCGCTGGGCCGGGTAGGCCCGGAGCTTCTCCCGGTCCCAGTACCCCGCTATCCGGGCCGCCCGCCTGGCGGTCCCCGCCGCCAGCACCGCCTCCCGCGCCTTCCGCTGCGCTCCGTCCAGGGGGGCGGGATGGATGGGGGCGGACAGGGGGGCGCGGAAGTCGAAGGCCGTCCAGTCCGGGCAGGGGACAGGGGGAGCCAGCGCCGCTCCGTCCTCCTCCCTCCCGCGGCAGAAGGCCTCCTTCTCTCCGGCGGACAGATGGAGGTCCCCCACCCCCAGCTCCGCCACCGCCAGACCGTCCGCTCCGGCGGTGAGGACGGCGATGGGACAAAACCGGGCCTCGTTGAGTACCTCCAGGGCAATCGCCTCCCCCGGACCGGCCCGGAAGGCATACCGCTTGGTGAGGGCGTAGCGGCCGGTCTGGTTGTGGTACAGGGCCTGACCCTGCCGCCCCAGAGGGGCGCCGTGAAGGGTGAAGTCGGTCACCGGGCCGAAGGTGCGGCTGTGAACCAGCATGGCCCGGGAGGCGGCGGTGTTGAACCAGCCCCGGTCCAGCACCGGCTCCGGCTCACAGGCCCCCAGGAACCGCCAGCGGCCGTGACACAACACCTCCACCCAGGCATGGTTGTCGTCACAGTGGGACCAGCGGGGGGCGTATACCTGCCGGGCGGGCAGGCCCACACTGCGCAGGGCGGCCACCAGGAAGGCCGACTCCTCCCCGCACCGGCCGCTGCCGCAGCGGTATACCGTCAGCGGGGAGGCGGTGCGCTGGTCCTGGGCCTGATAGCTGGCATGCTCATGGCACCAGCGGTTGACCTCCAGCACCGCCTGTTCCTGGTCCAGGTTCTTGACCCGGGGCCACAACTGGCCGTAAAACAGGGCGCGGTGCTCCGAGAGATCCTCGTCATTCACCCGGGGACAGAGCACGTACTGCTCATAGGCCTCCCGGTTCAGGGCCGCGCACCAGGGTACGGTGTTCCGCAGCCGGGCGGCGTGGGCGGCAAAGGTCTCCAGCAGCGCGGCAGAGTAGGCCGCCCAGTCCTCCGGCAGGGCTGCCTTAAGAAAACGCAGTTCTTCCATGGACGTCACTCCTTTTGGTTGGGGCTATGATAGCACAAAAAAATGTGCTATCATAGCCCCAGATTGGAAAAGAAGGTGGCAGATATGCTGTTAGAGGTGTGCTGCGGCTCGGCGGGGGACGTGTGGACGGCGGCGGCGGCCGGGGCCGGTCGGGTGGAG
Organism: uncultured Flavonifractor sp.; assembly: GCF_944387675.1. GTDB lineage: Bacteria > Bacillota > Clostridia > Oscillospirales > Oscillospiraceae > Flavonifractor. The sequence goes on from NZ_CALXFV010000111.1 coordinate 5,234, forward strand.
CTGAACTCCGCTCTGTTCCTGGGCGGCCTGACCCCCAGCGTGGGAGCTATGGGGTTGGCCCGGCGGGTGAAGCTCCCCATCATGGCCATGGTACGTCCCAGGGAGGGCGGCTTTTGCTATACCGGCCCGGAGTTTGACACCATGCTGGCTGACGCCCGGGCGCTGCTGGCGGCGGGGGCGGACGGCCTGGTGTTCGGCGTTCTCCATCCCGACGGTACGGTGGACAAAGTGCGGTGTGCCGCTCTGCTGGCGGTGGTGGGGAACAGGGAGAGCGTGTTCAGCCGGGCGATCGACGTCACTCCCGATTGGCGGGCCGCCCTGGATACGTTGATGGAGCTGGGGGTTACCCGGGTACTCACCAGCGGACAGGCGGCCTCCGCCCCGGAGGGAGCGGACACCATCCGGGCTATGCGGGAGTATGCCGCCGGGCGTATCCAGGTTTTGCCTGGCTGCGGGGTGAACCCGGACAACGCCGCCGCCCTACTGGCGGCCACCGGCTGCGATCAGGTACACGGCTCCTTTAAAACCTGGAGGCTGGATGCGTCCGCCACGCACAACCCGGCGGTGTCCTTCTCCGGCGGTGTCTGCCCGCCGGAGGAGCGCTATCCTGTCACTGATGCCGCCGCTGTCCGGGCCGCAGCGGCGGCGCTGAAAGGGGAGAGGAGCCTGTGACGGAATTGGAAAAATGCCTGGCGGGGGAGTACTATGACTGTCACGATCCGGCGTTTTTGGACATGAAGGGCCGGGCGCGGGCGCTGCTGGCGGCTTACCACCGCCTGGCCTATGAACAGCGGACGGAAAAACGGAGAATCCTGGAGGAACTGTTTGGCGCAGTGGGGGACAACGTCTCCGTGGCCCAGCCCTTCCTGTGCGACTATGGGCGGAATATCTATCTGGGCAATAACGTATCGGTGAATATGAACTGTACTTTTGTGGACTGCAACCGCATCGACATTGGAGACAATGTGCTCATTGCTTCCAATGTACAGCTGTATACCGCCGCCCACCCGGTGGAGCTGGAGGAGCGGCTGACCCCGGGCTGGCAGCGGGACTCCCAAAGCTACTTCTGCCGCACCTTCGCCCGGCCCATCCGCATTGGCAGCGGCTGTTGGCTGGGAGGCGGAGTCATTGTGCTACCCGGCGTGAGTATTGGTGTGGGTTCGGTAATCGGCGCAGGCAGTGTGGTGACCAAGGATGTGCCGGCCCACGTCCTGGCGGCGGGCAATCCCTGCCGGGTGTTCCGTCGCCTCGGGGGTATCGGAGATGCGCGTGCGGGCGGAGCGAAATGAGCGCGGAGCGATTTGAGAAAAGAATCGCGGCGGCTCCATATCGGCTGGAGACAAAAACGCGGCGCAAGCGATCACTCGCTTGCGCCGCGTTGGCACGCCTGAGGGGATTCGAACCTCCGACCTACCGCTTAGGAG
>NZ_CALXFV010000112.1 GCF_944387675.1 uncultured Flavonifractor sp.
CCTCCTATTCTGGCCGATATATGCGAAAAACCCGGTCATGCATCAAGCATGAAACGGGTTTTTCGACAGACTGAAGGACATCGCTTGCACGATGTCCTTTTCAGTCAACTATTTAGTTTTTTGTGTTCCCACACTCCATATCAATAACTACCGAAACCGTGATATAGTCCTCAATACGCTTATTGCGGAATTTATCACCCTCTGCGTCAAACACCACATGGCGGGAAAAGTGCCTAAATCTAAGGATTTCTACAAGGTTTCTCTTTGTAGCAACACTATTGTCTCGACGTGGGCGGTGCGGGGGAACAGGTCCACCGCCGCCGCCCGGGTCAGGGCGTAGCCGCGCCCGGCAAAGCGCTTTACATCCCGGCCCAGGGTGCCGGGGTCACAGGAGACATAGACCACCCGGCGGGGCGCCATGGCGGCAACGGTGTCCACCACATCCTCCGCCAGCCCCTTGCGGGGCGGGTCCACGCACACCACTGCGGGCTTTACGCCCTCGGCGGCCAGCCGCCGGGCGGCCTCCCCCGCGTCGCCGCACAGGAATCGGACGTTGTCCACCCCGCTGCGCCGGGCGTTTTCCACCCCGTCGTCCACCGCCTGGGGGACCACCTCGGCCCCCCACACCATCCCCGCCTGCCGGGCCAGCACCAGGGAAATGGTGCCGATGCCGCAGTACAGGTCCAGGGCGGTGTCCCCGCGGGTCAGCTGGGCAAACTCCAGGGCCTTGGCGTAGAGCACCTCCGCCTGGTCGGGATTGACCTGGTAGAAGGAGGGGACTGACAGCCGGAAGGTGCGCCCGCACAGCTGGTCAAAGAGGAAGTCCTGCCCCCAAAGGGTGCGGTAGCGCTCCCCCAGGATGACGTTGCTGTGACTCTCGTTGCTGCCCAGCACCACGCCGATCAGGCGGGGCTCCGAGGAGCGGAGGGCGGACACCAGTTCGTGCTCCCGGGGGACGCCCCGGCCATTGACCAGCAGGCAGCACAGACTTTCCCCCCGGCGGTTGGTGCGTACATACACGTGGCGTACCAGGCCCAGGCGGCTTTTCTCGTCATAGGCGGGGATGCGCCAGGCGGTCATCCACTCCTTCACCGCCTGGCGCAGCCGGCCGGCGGCCTGGCTCTGGAGCAGACAGTCGGGGACATCCACCACCCGGTGGGTCCGGTTCTGGTAGAAGCCGATGCGGGGTCCTCCGGCCACGGGGAACTGGGCCTTGTTCCGGTAGCGGTCCACTCTGGGGGAGCCAAGCACCGGGGGCAGCTCCAGATGCTCCGCGCCCCCCAGCCGGGTGAGGGCGTCATACACCCGGGTGTGCTTGGCCTCCAGCTCCTGGCTGTAGTCCATGTGCCGGAACTGGCAGCCGCCGCACCGGGGATAATGGGGACAGTCGGGAACAATCCGGGCGGGAGAGGGGACAATCACCTCCGCCACCTTTCCCCACAGGGCGGAGCGGCCCACATGGGTGAGGCGCACGTCGCACACCTCTCCACGGATCCCCCCCTGGACAAAGACCACCATGCCCTCCAGCCGGGCCACGCCGCAGCCGTCGCTGGCGTATCCCTCAATGGACAGACGGTGGATCTGCTGTTCAGCGGGTTTATCCATGGAGGCTCACATCCTTCATGCTGTCATAGGACAGGGTGATTTCCACCGGACTGTGGAGGGCGGGCAGGTCGTTGCCCTGAATCCAGAAGGTGTACCCCTCCTGGGTAAGGCAGAAGTTCTCCGGCTGGTAGACGGCGATGATCTGGGCCTCGGTAAACTGCCCGGCCACGATCTCCTCCTGCTCCAGGAAGGCGGCTACCACCCGCTTCTGCACCGTGTCCGCATCGGAGAACAGGTCGGCAAAGCCCAGCTTGATCCCGGTCATGGAGTCAAAGTGCTCGGAGAGGAAAAAGGTGCTGGGATAGGGGCTGCCGCCGGTAATGCTCCAGGTGCGGCGGATGCTGTATACCATGCTGTCGGCATAGGTGACCTCGTAGTTCATTTCCTCCGCCGTGGGGGTAAAGGAATAGCCGGCGGCCTTGGACACCTCATAGTCGGAGACGGCGGCCTCGTAATTGTCCTCCGCGCTGGCCAGCAGGGAGGAGCCAAGGCTTTTGTACCAATCGTTGATGGCGGTGCCGGCGGCGCAGGCGTCGGTATTCTGCACCATGGGCAGCACATAGTGGACGGTGAGCACGGTGGTGCCGTCCCCGGCGGTGAAGGTGCGGGCAAAGGCCTGATCCCCCCATACCGGCGGCTGGGAGGGCGCGGGCGTGGCGGTGACCGCCGGGGTGGCGGAGGGTACGGCGGAGGGCAGACTCTCCGGCGAGGGAGAGGCGGACGGCGTCGGGTCGTCGTGGGTGCAAGCGCTGAGACTGAGGATCAGCAGCCCGGCCAGCAGCCCGGTCAGCAGTCGTTTTTTCATAAAAAACTCCTTTTCATGGAACGGATGAAGGGCCGGAGCATACCCGGCCTGTGGTTTCATTTTAGCATCGGACGGCCAAACCGTAAATGGAAAATCAAAAATTGTAAGGATTTGTGATGATTTGTTCCCCAAAACAGGAAAATGCTCCCTGTCAACCGCCGGTTGACAAAATGGAAAGGGCTGGACCTTGCCATCCGGCGGGGAATCCGCTAGGATAAAGACAGGAAAAGGAGGTGGCGTCCATGACGCTGGGGCAGCGGATTCAGAGTGGCAGGGCCAAACTGGGACTCTCCCAGGAAGGGCTGGGGGACAGGTTGGGGGTGTCCCGCCAGGCGGTGAGCAAGTGGGAGGCCGACGGTGCGGTACCCGATACCGACAAGCTCATCGCCCTGTCCAAGCTCTTCGGTATCAGTCTGAATGAGCTTTTGCAGGTGGAAGGTCCGGCGGCAAAGGCCCCGCCCGCCCGGCGTGCCAGGGCAGTATGGGTCCTGGCGGTGGTGCTGGCGGCGGCGGCCCTGGCGGTGCTGGGGATCCGGCAGGAAGCCCGTATCGCGGCCCTGGAGGAGCAGGTGGCCGCCCTCCAAAGCCAGGCAGAGGGGCCGGACCCCGCGGAACTGGTGGCCGACTGGGGATATGAAGTTCTCTCCGTCTCCTCGGCGGGGTGGACGGCAGAATTTCAGGTGACCACCGCCCGGCATGATCCGGAGGAGGTGCCGGAGGTCTTTTTCCTCATGGTCAGGGAGGGACGGGACCCCAAACGGGCGCAGGCCGTCATGGACCCGGCGGTTCCCGGGGTATACACCGCCCGGATGGAAGACGAGGACCTCTCCCTGCTGTCTGGCTTCACCTTGTCGGCAGGCTTTGTCCGGGACGGTGTGGAGTATGTGTGTCCTCTGGCGGAGTTTTCCAGGCTGGGCGATACATACAGCAGCTATCATCCCCTCTGGCCGTAAGAAGGAACGAGACTGCCGAAAAAGGCACCTGTGCCTTTTTCGGCAGTCTCGCTTTTTCTGGTCTTGTTTAGTCCAGGCTCCCGGCCAGAGCGGTCTGTCCCAGTTCCAGGTCATCCTTGTGGACATAGAAGGTATACTCGTAAGCGGGGAGAGGTGCGTCGGTATGAAGGCTCAGAGCACCGTGGACCCCCACAGGCGGGGTCATATCCGATTGGCCGATGTGGAAGGGAATGCCCGCCTCGGTGAGGGTGGCGCGAATCTTCCCCACCTCCTGGGCGGAGGTGGTGCTGAACAGCTTTCTCCGGGCTAAAACAGGGATCTTCTCTTCCATGGGTACAACTCCTTTCAGCTCATGCGGGAGAAGTGCTCAATGGCCTTGGCAAATTCCGAAATGGTCTTGTCCGCATCCCCGTGCTCGATGCCGTCCCGGACACAGTGGTTGAGATGTCCCTCCAGCACCACCTGCCCCGCCTTGTGGAGGGCGCTCTTGGCGGCGTTGATCTGCATGAGCAGCTCCTCGCAGGGTACGTCCTCGTCCACCATCCGGTCAATGGCGTTTACCTGCCCGATGATCTTCCGCAGCCGGCGGTGGAGATTGCCGGCATCCATACACTGTCTCATTCGTTCACCCGCTCTCGGTCAAAAAGCTGCAAAAGGCGCGCAAAGCCTCAGCTCCGCTCCTCAAAGCTGGCGCCGCAGTTGCGGCAGCTGATGGTGATCTTCCCCTTGCCCCGGGGAACCCGCAGATACTGCCCGCAGTTGGGACACTTGAAATAGCGGTGTTCCTTGTCCCGGTGGATGGTGCGGCGCATCTTCACCCAGCGGATGGCCGGGCCGGCCAGGGCCAGAAACCGGGCGTTCTCCGCCCGGCGGCGGTCAAACCGCCGGGAGAACATACGGTACACGTCCCACAGCAGCACCACCAGTGCCACCCAGGACAGAGCGCCCAGATGGGGCAGGCCGGACAGCAGGATCAGAATCACATAGGTGATGAGGAGGAAAAAGGAGAGCTGGTCGCTGCCATACCGCCCGTACATCAATTTTCGGAAAAAATTCATGAGCATGAGCCGTGGTCCTCTCCTTCAGCCGGAAATCTTACATTTTTCTGAATCTTATGATACCGCCTGGGGCTTTTTTCGTCAAGGAAGGAAACGTAAACAATGTGTGAATTCAGTGGGAAAATCCCCTTGCGTCCGGAAGAAAAAGCCGTTATACTGGAAAAAAAGCGGGGAGGACCGGGCATGGGACGCATTGACAAGGAAAATTACTATCTGGATATCGCCCAGACCGTGGCGGAGCGGGCCACCTGCCTGCGGCGCCGTTATGGGGCCATTTTGGTGAAAAGCGATGAGATCATCGCCACCGGCTACAACGGCGCCCCCCGAGGCCGGAAAAACTGCGTGGATCTCAACTACTGCACCCGGGAGGCCCTGAACATCCCCTCCGGGGAGCGGTACGAGCTGTGCCGCTCCGTCCATGCCGAGGCCAACGCCATCATCTCCGCTGCCCGGAGCGAGACGCTGGGCGCCACCCTGTACATGGCCTGCGTGAATCCGGCCACCGGGGAGCTGATCCCCGGCTCCACCTCCTGCTCCATGTGCCGCCGGCTCATCATCAACGCCGGTATCCAGCGGGTGGTCATCCGCAACACCAGGACGGACTACTCCGTGGTCCACGTGGAGGACTGGATCCGGGAGGACGACTCCCTCCCCGCCCAGACCGGCTGAGCGCGCTTTTCCCCGGACCCCAGCGGGTCCGGGGATTTTTGTGCGTATACGAATTTCCTTGACAGATGGAGCCATTAGGACTTAAAATAGTCTAGGTGTAGTATTTTGAAGAACGAGGGGTACGTTCTTCGGTTTTTGTGCGGTTTGGACAAATCATGCCCGCCGCATCCATCAATATGCCAAATCGAACTTTGAAAATTCAAGAAAGGGAGGTGTGTTTCAACCTTGATGCAGACAATCATCGCCTGTGTGATCACCGCGGTGGTCGCACTTGCCATAGGCTTCCCCGCCGGTATCCAGTGGCGCAAGAAGGTCGCCGAAAAGGAGATCTCCAGCGCGGAGGAGGAGGCCAAGCGTATCATCAACGAGTCCATCAAAAGCGCCGAAAGCAAGAAGCGGGAGGCGCTGGTGGAGGCCAAGGAGGAAATTCTCCAGGCCCGCAACGAGTATGAGCGCGAGGTGAAGGAGCGCCGGGCCGACCTGCAGAAGCAGGAACGGCGGCTCCAGCAGAAGGAAGAAAACCTGGACCGCAAAACCGAAAATATCGAGAAGAAGGAGGACACCCTGCAGCGCAAGCTGGCCGAGCTGGACCAGGCCCGGGAGGAAGTGTCCACTGTCAAGAAGACCCAGATGGAGGTGCTGGAGCGGATCTCCGGCTTTACCGCCGAGGAGGCCAAACACTACCTGATCCAGCAGCTGGCTGAGGAGGTCACCCACGAGTCGGCCATGAAGGTGCGGGAGATTGAGGCCCAGTTCAAGGAGGAGGCCGACACCCGCGCCAGGGAGATTCTGTCCCTGGCCATTCAGCGCTGCGCCGCCGATCATGTGGCGGAAGCCACCGTCAGTGTGGTACCCCTGCCCAATGACGAGATGAAGGGCCGCATCATCGGCCGGGAAGGCCGCAACATCCGCACCCTGGAGACCATGACCGGGGTGGATCTGATTATCGACGACACGCCGGAGGCCATCACCGTCTCCTGCTTCGACCCGGTCCGCCGGGAAATTGCCCGTATCGCCCTGGAGAAGCTGATCCAGGACGGCCGCATCCACCCCACCCGGATTGAGGAGATGGTGGAGAAGGCCAAGCGGGAGGTGGACGCCACCATCAAAGCCGAGGGCGAGCGGGCGGTGTTTGAGACCAACGTCCACGGCCTGCACCCCGAGCTGATCAAGCTGCTGGGCCGCATGCGCTACCGCACCAGCTACGGCCAGAACGTGCTCAACCACTCCATCGAGGTGTCCCACCTGGCGGGACTCATCGCCGCCGAGATCGGCGCCGATGTGACCCAGGCCAAGCGGGCCGGCCTGCTCCACGATTTGGGCAAGTCCATTGATCATGAGGTGGAGGGTTCCCACGTGCAGATCGGCGTGGAGCTGGCCCGGAAGTACCGGGAGAATGAGGATGTGATCCACGCCATCGAGGCCCACCACAACGATGTGGAGCCCCGTACCATCGTGGCCTGTATCGTCCAGGCGGCCGACGCCATTTCCGCCGCCCGGCCCGGCGCCCGGCGGGAGAATCTGGAGAACTATATCAAGCGCCTGGAGA
>NZ_CALXFV010000113.1 GCF_944387675.1 uncultured Flavonifractor sp.
GAGAGCGCCATGGAGCTGCTGCACATCTTCGATATGGAGCACCTGGCGGGGGCCAAGGCCGGCTCCCTGCCCTACGGCGCCCAGCGGCGGCTGGAGATTGTCCGCGCCCTGGCCACCAATCCCTCCCTGCTGCTGCTGGACGAGCCGGCGGCGGGCATGAACCCCTCGGAGACCGCCGATTTGATGGAGAATATCGTCAAGATCCGGGACACCTTCCAGATCGCCATTCTTCTGATTGAGCACGACATGAGCCTGGTCATGGGCATCTGCGAAGGCATCTGCGTGCTCAACTTCGGACAGATCATCGCCAAGGGGACTCCTACCGAGATCCAGAACGACCCGGAGGTTATCAAGGCCTATCTGGGCGACCAGAAGGAGGTATGAGCTGTGGGGATGCTGCTTGACGTAAAAAACATCAACGTGTATTACGGCGCCATCCACGCCGTGAAAGACATCTCCTTCCAGGTGGAGGAGGGGGAGATCGTCACCCTCATCGGAGCCAACGGCGCTGGGAAGTCCACCACCCTCCAGACCATCTCCGGCCTGCTCCACACCCGGACCGGGTCCATTGAGTTTATGGGGAAGTCCATCCACGGGGTACCCGCTCACAAGCTGGTGGCCCAGGGGCTGGCCCAGGTGCCGGAAGGCCGCCGAGTCTTCTCCCAGATGACGGTGGAGGAGAATCTGGAGATGGGCGCCTTTACCCAGCCAGGCACTGCGGTGGCCCCCCATCTGGAGCGGGTTTATGAGCAGTTTCCCCGGCTGAAGGAGCGGCGCCGCCAGGTGGCAGGTACCCTGTCCGGCGGCGAGCAGCAGATGCTGGCCATGGGCCGGGCGCTGATGTCCAACCCCAAGCTGCTGATGATGGATGAGCCCTCCATGGGCCTGGCCCCCATTCTGGTGGAGCAGATTTTTGACATCATCAAGTCCCTCCACAAGGCGGGAACCACGATTCTGCTGGTGGAGCAGAACGCCCGGATGGCCCTCAGCGTGGCCGACCGGGGCTACGTGCTGGAGACCGGCCGAATCACCCTCACCGGTCCGGGCAAGACCCTGCTGGCCGACGAGACGGTGAAGAAGGCCTACCTGGGCGGCTGAGCAAAACAGACAAAAAGGCATGCCGGAATTCTCTTTCCGGCATGCCTTTTTCTGTTTGCCCCGGCCTTGATGGCTGTGATATAATAAAAATGTTGGGACCATTTTGCGGAATATGTAAGGAGGAAGGCAAGCCGATCATGCCGAATTATTATGCCCACCTGAAGTTTGGCGACAAGGTTCTGTCCGATCTGCCGGCGGAGCTGGCCCATATCATCGACCGGGAGCGGGAGGCCTTTGACCTGGGCTGCCTGGGACCCGACCCGCTGTTTTTCTATCAGCCTATCCGCCCCAACGCCGTCCGGCGGGAGGGGGTGCGGATGCACCGCAATTCCGCCCTGCCGGCGGTGGAGCGGCTGCGTCAGGCCATTGAGGAGGACGTCCCCATGTCGGTGGGCTATGGAGCGGGCTTTCTGTGCCACCTGGCTCTGGACAGCGCCTGCCACGGCTATGTGAACCAGCGGGCGGTGGACGGCCCCATCTCCCACATGGCTATGGAGGGGGAATATGACCGGATGCTGATTGAGGGCGACGGGCTGGACGGATTTGAGCGGGCCTACCTGCCCTCCATTCCCGGCCGCCACTCCCAGGTATGGGACGCGGCCGCCCGGGCCTACGCCAGCGCCTCCCCCAGTCAAATGCGGTGGGCCTGCCGGTCCATGGACCGGTACCTGAATATTCTGGCCCGTTCCAACGGCCGGGCCACCGGCCGGGTGATCGGCGTGGTAAGCCATATGCTGCCCATTCGCTCCGCCAAGGGCGTGGCCCTGAAGCGGGACCCCCACCCCTCCGCGGTGGAGAGTAACGCCCATCTGGACCGCCTGCTGGAGGGCGCCGTTCCCGAAACGGTGAAACAGATTACCGCATTTTTCCAGGCCATTGAGGCGGAGCACCCCGTACCCCGCTGGTTTGACCGGGACTTTAAGGGCGCGCCCGTCCGCATGCCGCCCCGGATTCAGTGGCGGGAGGTACCGGGGTACTCTCTCATTTCCTGAACGGCATACCGTAAACAACGAAGAGGTCCGCCCCGCGCAGCGCGCGGGGCGGACCTCAGTTTATGACGGACGGGACTCCACGGCCTCCAGAAGAAAGCTGACCGGCCGGATACCGTCGGTGCAGCATACCACGCTGGTTCCCTCCTCCCGCTGCCAGGGAGTGTAGGTGGCCCCGCAGGATAGGGCGGAGACGGTGCGGTAAAGGTCGATCCAGGCCCAGGGACAAAACCCCTCCGGCATCTCGGCCCCGCCGGTGTAGAGAAAGCTGTCCCCTTCCTGGAAGAAATCGCAAACGCATTCTTCCGGGGGTTCTGTGAGGTATTGGCGAACCAAATCAGGATAGAGCTGTTTTCGGAGCACGGTGATGCGCACCTGTTTCATGGCGGCAGTCCCTCCTGTTCTCTCTGAAATTCTGTCATGGTACCCCAGTAGCGCTTGGGCATATGGGTCATGCGGCATTTGGGGTTGTACCGCTCCGCGATGGAAATGGTGTCGTAAAACCGCCGCCACAGCCGGCGGTACTCCTGCTCCTCCTGGGCCGGCCCATTCAGACGGAACTCCGCCAGGGGGACGATGGCCCACCGGTGGGGTCGGTAAAACAGGGCCTCCCCGTGGGTTCGGTCGTAAAGCACGAAGGATTCCCCGGAGTACCGGGTGCAAAAGTGGGGGCGGAGCAGGGGAAGCACCCGGTTTTTCGGCTCAATTTCCCCAATGAGCAGCCCTTCCTGCTCAGAGAACCGGACGAAGCCTTTGAGCAGGTGGGCCTCCCCGGTGAGGTGCTGCACCGCCTTGTTCAGGGTGCTCACCCGGTCGTCGGTGAGGTCCCGCACCACTCCCGGTCCCCGCTCATAGCCCAGCCGCAGGAAGGCCCACAGGGCCATCTCCCGCTCCGGCAGGCAGGTGAGGAAGCCGTAGACCACCAACCGCCGCCCCTGAGCACCGAGGCTCCGGTCCAGAGACCGATATACCCGCTTGGCATGAGCCTCATCGGTGGATATCTGCCGCTCCGGCCACAGGGAAAGCCGTCCGTCCTCCGGACCCAGGAAACAGGCGGGGGCCTCTTTGTGGAGATAGGCCTCAAACACACAGCACAGAAACCCCGCAAAGCTGCCGTCGTAATGATAGCTGACCTGGCTCCAGCCCATGTCATTCCTCCTTATCCCGTCTGCTCGAACAGGGACAGCTGCTCCGGTACACTCTGGGCCAGCATGGGCCGCTCCTGGGCCACCAGGTGGCGCAGCACCCCGTCGGGGCTGACCCGCAGGCCCTCCAGCATTTTTCCCGAGCAGGTGAGAAAGTACTGGGCCCGCTTGAGCACCACCCCCAGCTTTTTCAAGCCTTCAAAGGTGAGGGGGCCGCACCGCCGGGCAGTGAGGATGCGCCGGGCGGACACCACCCCGATGCCGGGGACCCGCAGCAGGGCCTCGTAGTCCGCCCGGTTGACCTCTACCGGGAAAAATTCCATATGCCCCAGCGCCCAGGAGCACTTGGGGTCCACCAGGGGATTGAAGTTGGGATTTGCCTCGTCCAGCAGCTCCTCTGCACGGAAGTGGTAGAACCGCAGCAGCCAGTCGGCCTGATACAGCCGGTGTTCCCGCAGCAGCGGGGGCTTGAAGTCCCGCCGGGCGGGGAGGAGGGCGCTGTCCGACACCGGCACATAGGCCGAGTAAAATACCCGCTTGAGCTTATACTTGTCGTACAGCGCCTGGGTAAGGGTGAGGATATGCTTGTCGCTCTCCGGGGTAGCCCCGATGATCATCTGGGTGGACTGGCCCGCCGGAGCAAACCGGGGAGCGTGTTTATATTTGACCAGCTCTCCCCTGGACACCTGAATTCCGTCCCGAATCTGGGCCATGGGGGCCAGAATGGCCCTCTTTTTCTTGTCGGGACACAGGCGGGCCAGGCTGTCCTCGCTGGGCAGCTCAATGTTGACGCTGAGCCGGTCGGCCAGCAGACCCAGCTGCCGGGTGAGAGCCGGGTCGGCCCCGGGGATGGCCTTGGCGTGGATGTAGCCGTGGAAGCTGTATTCCTGCCGCAGCAGCCTCAGGGCCTGTATCATGGCCTCGGTGGTGCGGTCGGGGCTGCCCCACACGGCGGAGGAGAGAAACAGCCCCTCAATGTAGTTGCGCCGGTAAAAGCCCATGGTGAGTTCCGCCAGCTCCCAGGGAGTGAAGGCAGTCCGGGGCAGGTCGTTGGACCGGCGGTTGACACAGTACTGGCAGTCGTAGATGCACCGGTTGGTCATCAGCACCTTCAGCAGGGAGATACACCGGCCGTCGGCGGAAAAGGAGTGGCAGCACCCGGCAGCCATGGCGCTCCCCAGCCCGCCGGGCCGGGCGCCGCGGTCCACTCCGCTGGAGGTGCAGGCGGCATCGTACTTGGCGGCATCCGCCAGAATGGTCAGCTTGTCCAGCAGCTCCATGGCCTGTCTCTCCTTCCCGAACTGTTGTACGAGTATTATATCTCGAACAAATGTATCAGTCAAGAGGGGAAGGCTGGAAAACAAAAATCCCCGGAGCGAAACGCTTCGCTCCGGGAACGCTGCTCAGGGCTCTTCCGGCGGAGGTACCCGGCGGTGCTCCACCGGACCCCAGGCGGGGAGGGGCAGACCCTGCATGGCTCCAAAGACCCGGCTTTTCAGGCCGGGATACTGCTTGTCCAGGGTGCGGATCAGCTCCTTGACCTCCTGACGCTTGGTGTAACCGTCTGCGGGGCAGGGGTTGAACACCACCGGCAGGCCGTTGCGGACTGCGGCATTGCGGATCAGACCCTCCCCGCAGTAGAGCATGGGGCGGATCTGGGTGATTCCTGTCCGGTCCAGCCAGGTTACCGGCTGGAAGCAGGACAGCCGCCCCTCATAGAACAGGGAGAGAAAGAAGGTCTCCACCGCATCGTCAAAGTGGTGGCCCAGGGCTATTTTGGTGATACCCCGCTCCTTCAAGGCGTTGTGGAGGGCGCCCCGGCGCATTTTGGCGCACATGGAACAGGGATTCTTCTCCTTCCGCAGATCGAAGATAATGTGGTGAATCTCCGAGGGGAGGAGAGTGAAGGGTACGCCGATTTCCCTGCAATAGGCCGCCACCGGGGCAAAGTCCATCCCTGTGCCGCCGTCCACATGTCCCATATCCAGGGTGTAGGCCTCCAGGGTAAAGGGTTTGGGATAAAATTCCCGCAGCCGAGCCAGGGCGGTGAGGAGCACCAGGGAGTCTTTGCCGCCGGATACCCCTACCGCCACCCGGTCTCCGGCCTGAATCATGTCGTAATCCTCCACACAGCGGCGGACATAGCTGAGGATCTTATTCATAGGCACCTCGAAAAAATGAAAATAGAAACGGAGAAAACGAGAGTATAAGAGAGCATAGAAGAGAAAATAAAAGAAAAGTAAATTTCAGTTTAAAAAAATCGGAAAACGTGTTGACACCCGGGAACCACCGTATTATAATACAAAACGCTCCAATCGTAAAGATTGGGGCCTGTATTCTGTTTAGACATATTTTTAGATATCAACAAATTGGAGGTTTCACCATGTCCACTTTTATGGCCAACAAGGGGAACATCGTCCGCAAGTGGTATATCCTCGACGCGGCGGGCAAGCCCCTGGGCAAGACTGCCGCCACTGCGGCCACCCTGCTGCGGGGCAAGCACAAGCCCGAGTACACCCCCCACGCCGACTGCGGCGATTACGTTGTGATCGTCAACGCTGAGAAGGCCGTTCTCACCGGCAAGAAGCTGGAGCAGAAGTATTACCGCACCCACTCCGGCTGGGTGGGCGGCCTGAAGGAGACTCCCTACCGCCTGCTGATGCAGCAGAAGCCCGAGCTGGCCATGCGTGTGGCCGTCCGCGGCATGATGCCCCGCAACATCATCACCAAGGATTCTCTGTCCCGCCTGCACATCTACCGGGGCGCCGAGCATCCTCACACCGCCCAGAAGCCCGAAGCCTGGGCTGCCAACTAAGCAGGAGGTACAAGAGAATGTATAAGAGCAAGAAGCCTTATCTGTATGGCACTGGCCGGCGCAAGTCCTCCGTGGCCCGTGTGCATCTGTTCCCCAATGGTACCGGCGCCATCACCATCAACGGCCGGGATATTGACGACTACTTCGGCCTGGAGACCCTGAAGCTCATCGTGCGTCAGCCTCTGGCCACCACTGATACCCTGGGCAAAGTGGACATCGAGGCCACTGTAGTGGGCGGCGGTGTCACCGGCCAGGCCGGCGCCATCCGTCACGGCGTAGCCCGCGCCCTGCTCCAGGTGAACCCCGAGTTCCGCGCCGCTTTGAAGGCCGCCGGCTTCCTCACCCGCGATCCTCGCATGAAGGAGCGCAAGAAGTACGGCCTCAAAGCCGCTCGTCGCGCTCCGCAGTTCAGCAAGCGCTAAACTTTATCAAAAGTGGTCAAAAACCCCGGAACTACGCGGTTTCCGGG
>NZ_CALXFV010000114.1 GCF_944387675.1 uncultured Flavonifractor sp.
TCATTCCCACTCGATTGTGGCGGGCGGCTTACTCGTGATGTCGTAAACGATGCGGTTGATACCCCCCACCTCATTGACAATGCGGGTAGAGATTCTGTCCAGCACATCATAGGGGATACGGGCCCAGTCGGCGGTCATGAAATCGCTGGTGGTTACCGCCCGGAGGGCCAGGGTGTAATCGTAGGTGCGCCCGTCGCCCATAACGCCCACGGAGCGGGTGTTGGTGAGCACGGCGAAGTACTGATTGATGTTTTGATCCTCGCCCGCCCTGGCGATTTCCTCCCGGTAGATGGCGTCGGCCTGGCGGAGGGTATCCGCCTTCTCCTTGGTAATATCCCCGATGATGCGGATGGCAAGGCCGGGGCCGGGGAAGGGCTGGCGGGACACCAGATACTCGGGCAGGCCAAGCTCCCGGCCCAGCTGCCGCACTTCGTCCTTGAACAGCATACGCAGAGGTTCGATGATCTCCTTGAAGTCCACATAGTCGGGCAGGCCGCCCACGTTGTGGTGGCTTTTGATCACGGCGGCGTCGCCGGCGCCTGACTCGATGACATCGGGGTAGATGGTACCCTGAGCCAGATAGTCCACCCGTCCGATCTTCTTGGCCTCTTCCTCAAAGACCCGGATGAACTCTTCCCCGATGATCTTCCGCTTGCGCTCCGGCTCGGCCTCGCCGGCCAGCTTCAGCAGGAAGCGGGTTTCGGCGTCCACCCGGACGAAGTGGATGTCCCAGCGGGCGAAGGCGGCCTCCACCTCGTCCCCCTCATTGAGGCGCATCAGGCCGTGGTCCACGAAGACGCAGGTGAGCTGGCTGCCCACCGCCTCGGCCAGCAGGGCGGCGGCCACGGAGGAGTCCACCCCGCCGGACAGAGCCAGCAGCACCTTGCCGTCCCCGACCTTCTTTCGAATATCCCGGATGGCGGTGTTCTTATAGTCCCCCATGGACCAGTCGCCCACGGCGCCGCACACCTCGTAGAGGAAGTTGCGGATCATATCCACGCCGTGCTGGGTGTGGTTTACCTCAGGGTGATACTGCACGCCGTAGAAGCCCCGCTTCTCATCGGCAATGGCCACATTGGGGCAGGCGTCGGTATGTCCCACCAGGGCGAAGCCCTCCGGGACCCGGGCCATGTAGTCTCCGTGGCTCATCCAGGACACCCCCTGCTCTGGCAGGCCCTTGAACAGCTTACAGCTGGTATCATAATAGGTCTCGGTCTTGCCGTATTCCCGGGCGGTGTCCGCCTGGGCGGCGGTGACCTGGCCGCCCAGGGTGTGGGCCATGAGCTGGCAGCCGTAGCAGATGCCCAGCACCGGCACCCCCAGCTCAAAAATGGCGGCGTCCACATGGGGGGCATTTTCGTCATACACGCTGCTGGGGCCGCCGGTGAAGATGAAGCCGATGGGCGCCATGGCGCGCAGCTGCTCCAGAGGGGTGGTGTAGGGCTTGACCTCGCAGTATACCCCGCACTCCCGTACCCGGCGGGCGATCAGCTGGTTGTACTGGCCGCCGAAATCCAGGACGATTACGGTCTGATGGGACATGGTGGTTCCTTCTTTCTCTCTTAAGCTCATCTGGTGGGCAGACGGAAAATTTACGGTTTAGGATATCACATTTTGCCCCGGAGCGCAAGCTGCCGGGCCGCCAGGGACCTCAGAGCCGGCGGAGTCCCTCCCAACAGGCCATGATGAAGCAGTGGGGGAGGAACTTGCTGGCCGCCCGCTGCACCAGAGCGGGCAGGCCGCAGGTGGTGACGGCCAGCACCCGGCTGTCCCGCAAGGCTCGCCGGGCCACCGTCTCCGGCCGGAGGGCGAAGGGGTAGTGGCGGACGGTGCGGCCGTTTTTGGTGTCCCGGGCCACCTCCATAAATTCCGTTTTGATCCACCCGGGACACACCGCCGTCACCCGGATACCCCGGGGCGCCACCTCCCACCGCAGCGCCCGGCTGTAGTGAAGGAGGAAGGCCTTGGTGGCGGCATAGACGTTGAAGCCGGGCAGGGGCTGGAAGGCGGCGGAAGAGCAAATTTCCAGGACGCGGCCGCCCCGGCTCATGTGGGGAAGAACCGCCGCGGTGAGGGCCACCGCCGCCCGGCAGTTGAGGGCAATCATGTCCCCGGTCTCCTGTAGGGTCATGTCGGCGTAGGTGCCGAATTTGCCGAATCCGGCGGCATTGACCAGCACCCGCACGTCGGCTCCCGTCTCCTCCAGGCGCTTGCGCAGGACCTCCACACTTTCAGGCCGGGTCAGGTCCAGCTCCATGGGCCGCAGGGGAGTGGACAGCTCCGCGGTCAGCTCCTCCATCCGGTTTCGCCGGCGGGCCACGCCCCAGATCTCATCCAGGCCGCCCAGCCGGTCCAGGCGGCGGACAAAGGACCGGCCCAGTCCGAAGGACGCGCCGGTGACGATGGCGATCTTCATTGCGATTGCCTCCCTTGGAACGTTTGTTTTTCCTAGTATCTCACAAACTGCCCGGCCTTTGCAAGAGAGGGGCAAAAATATTGACGGCGGGGGAGGAGACGGGTAAAATAGAAACGGCAATCCCATGTATGAAAAGAGGGCATTTTATGAACCAACCCATGGTGCTGCTGTATAATCTGAACAACGACAAGGGAAACAAAATCCGGAGGATGTGCCTGCTCCTGGGCCTGCGCACCCGGCTGGTGGAGGCGGAGGAATACGGCATGAGCCTGAAGGATTTGGCGGCGGGCGGAACGCCGGAGACCCCATGGACGGGGGAGGACTTCCCAGACGAGCTGCTGCTGCTGGTCAACTGCCCCGGCCCCCTGCTGGACCGGTTCCTCCAGGGCTTCCGCCGGAACCGGATTCCTCCCGTGTCCCTGAAGGCGGTGCTCACCCCCACCAACGGGGCCTGGACCTCCCTCCAGCTCCGGGAGGAGCTGGCCCGGGAGCGGGCGGCCATCCAGGCGGGCCAGGCGGCCCACCCCAAGAATCCGGAAGCGGAGGGCTAAAACCGCCGTTTTGGGGCAAACTGGCTCCAGATTGGGAGCGAGAGGTGCTTACCATGGAACGGATGATCTGTCTTGTGATTGGCTATGTCTTCGGCTGCTTTCTCACCGGGGAGCTGGTGGCCCGCCGCCGCACCGGGGCGGGGGCCGCCCGGCTGGGTACGGGCAACCCGGGCATGGCCAACCTGGCCCACGAGCTGGGGCTGAGGTGGGGGTTGCTCACTCTGCTGGGGGACCTTGCCAAAACCGCCCTGGCCTGCTCTCTCTGCGTCCTGCTCACCGGGGCGGCGCTGGGGCGGATTGCCCTGCTGTGGGCCGCCCTGGGGGCGGCGTTGGGCCACAACTTCCCCTTCTGGCGGCGCTTCCGGGGGGGCAAGGGGGTGGCGGTGACCTGCGCGGGGCTGATACTCTACTCCCCCCTGTGGGGAACGGTGGCCTGCCTGTGCGGCCTGGCCGTCACCCTGCTCACCGGTTGGCTGCCCCTGGGGGCGGTGGTGATCCCGATGGCCTTTTTTCCCCTGGCCGTTCTCTTCCACGGCTGGGAGGCAGGCGCCCTGGCCGCCGCTCTGACGGCGCTGATGGTAAGCCGGCACCATCACGGCCTGGCGCGCATCCGCCGGGGGGAGGAACCCCGGAAGTTCCGGCCCAAATAATCCAAGGAAGGAAAAGAGATGCCTGATGCACGACGAACTGACCAAAAAGGATCTTCAGATGATGAAAGAGGAGCTGGACTACCGCCGTATCCAGCTCCGTCCCCGGCTGCTGGAGGCGGTAAAAGAGGCCCGGGCCTTCGGAGATCTGAGCGAAAACTTTGAGTACAAGGCGGCCAAGCAGGAGAAGAACCGCAACGAGGGCCGCATCCGCTACCTGGAGAACATGATCCGCACCGCCCGGGTGCTCCGGGAGGAGCCGGTCACCGACGGGGTGGGGCTGTACGACAAGGTGACGGTCCACCTGGAGGACGAGGACGACACCGAGACCTACCAGGTGGTGACCACCATGCGGCAGGACGCCCTCCACGGTCTGATCAGCAAGGAATCTCCGGTGGGCAAGGCCCTGCTGGGGCGCAAGGCGGGAGAGCGGGTACACATTCAGGTCAGCGACAGTTACGGCTATGACGTGACCATCCTCTCCATTGAGAAGGGGGAGGACGACGGCTCCGCCCCGCTGCGGGGGTACTAGACGGAAGGGGCGGTTCCGCCTGCGCTAGAAAATATTTTTCAGGGTGAGCTGCTCGGCCTCATAGAGCAGCTGGATTTGGGTGGTCAGGCGGGCGTTGGCGGCGGCATACTCCCCGTATTCCCGGCTCTCCAGCAGGGCCAGGGTCTCCCGGAAGGCGGTGTAGATGCTGTCTGTGTCCCCGTGGCGGAGGAGCACGTGGAGGTACACGTCCCGGCCCGTCCAGATGTCTCTGGCCTGAACGGTGAGGGCGGCGGCCTGTTCCCAGCGCTCCGCCTCCGCCAGTTCCTCCGCCTGCCCCAGCAGGGTGGAGAGGCGGTCGGTGAAGCCGTGGAGGGAGCGGATATGGAGCAGGGTCCCGGCAAAGATGGCCCCCAGCAGGGCCAGGGCGATCCAGAGCCGCTTCATTGCGTCCCCTCCTTTTTGACCAGAAAGACCTTGTTTTCCTCATCCACCATCAGCAAAAACACGTCCTGGGTCCGGCTGACCTGGTGCTGCTTCAACTGCTTTTCCAGCCAGGCCCGGTTGAATCCCCGGCTGTGGAGGGCGCGTTCCATTACCCTGCCGTCGTTGATGAGCACCGTGGGCAGCCCCGGCTCCCCGCCGCATACCCCCAGCTGCCCGGCGGTGGCCGGCTGCTGGGCGGCGTAGGGGAGTACGGAAATCTGGCCGTTGGTTTCCAGAATGGCGTATTTGACGGTGGACAGGTCGGTGATACCCTTCATCCGCAGCTCCTCCATCAGCTCATCCAGGGTAAAGCGGTTTTTCTTCATCTCCCCCTGGCGCAGCTTCCCGTTTTCCACGATGACGCTGGGTCGGCCGCAGAGCACCGCCCGGAACCGGACGCTTTTCATGGTGAGCACCGACAGGGCCATGGTGAGGCAGAGCAGGGTGAGGATGGGGATGAGGCCGGTGAGCAGGGGAATGCCGAAGTCCTGCATGGGTACCGCCGCCAGGTCGGCGATGAGCAGGGCAAGCACCAGCTCGGAGGGCTCCAGCTCTCCCACCTGGCGCTTGCCCATAAGCCGGATTCCCACGATGATAAACGCGTACAAGATAATGGTACGGAGAAAGGCGATGACCATAAAAGACCCCTCCACGCGCAGGTTTTATGATTCAGTATGGCCGGGATGCCCGCCATTATGCGGTCCCGCCGGAAAGAGAGGAGCGGCTGTTGAAAAAACGAACCCGAAAGATCCTGCTGGCCGGGGGTGTGGCGGCGGGCCTGCTGCTGTGGGCGGGGATGGATACCCGCCTGACGGTGCGGGAGTATGTGATTGGCAGCAAAAAGGTGGAGGGCGTGGTACGCCTGGCGGTGCTCTCCGACCTGCACTCCTGCGGCTACGGTGAAGGCCAGCGGGAGCTGCTGGACCGGGTGGCGGCCCAGGACCCCCATCTGGTGCTTCTGGTGGGGGATATGGTGGACGATGAACCCCGGATGCCGGAGGAGCGGGCCTTGGATACGGTGGAGGCTCTGGCGGAGCGCTGGCCCACCTATTACGTTACCGGCAACCACGAGTTCTGGAGCGGCCGGGTGGAGGAGCTGAAGGAAGCGCTCCGCCTCCGGGGCGCGGTGGTGCTGGAAGGGGAGCGGGTCCTGACGGCGGCGGCGGGGCAGACCCTTCAGATCTGCGGGGTGGACGACCCCGGTGTGGGAGAGCGGGCCTGGCAGGCGCAGTTGGAACGGGTTGCCGCGGCCCTGGAGAAAGGTGTGTTTTCCATCCTGCTTACCCACCGGCCCGAGCGGGTGGAGGACTATGCCGGCCGGGGCTTTGATTTGGTGCTGGCGGGCCACGCCCACGGGGGACAGTGGCGGCTGCCCGGCCTCATCAACGGCCTTCTGGCCCCCAACCAGGGGCTTTTTCCCCGGTACGCCGGAGGTACATATGACCTGGAGGGTACCACCCTCATTGTCAGCCGCGGGCTGGCCCGGGAGAGCACCCGGATTCCCCGGCTGTTCAATCCGCCGGAGGTGGTGGTGGTGGAACTGGTGCCGGAGGCAGAAAAATAATTAGGTGAGATTCCTATTTTTTAGAACATCGGGGCGCATTGCCTGTGAAAAACAGGTAGTGCGCCCCGGTATTTTGTCCAAATTTACAATTTTAAAAAGAGGGGGAAAAAGGGAGTTGCCTCAGGGGGAAAATGAGTGTAGAATCAAACAAATACCATGGGAAAGAAAGGCGTGATACGGGAGATGAAAGCGACCTTGATCTTGGCCAGCGGCGCGGTGTTCCAGGGGGTCAGCATCGGCTCCCCGGCGGACCGGGTGTGCGAGATGGTGTTCAACACCTCCATGACCGGCTATCAGGAGATTTTGACCGACCCCTCCTATGC
>NZ_CALXFV010000115.1 GCF_944387675.1 uncultured Flavonifractor sp.
CCCAGCCGCACCGACCGTGTGGCCAAGTACAACCAGCTGCTCCGCATCGAGGAGGAGCTGGGCGACGTGGCTCAGTATCTGGGCATGGACGCCTTCTTCAACCTGAAGTGAGCTTGGACAAGCTGTGGGGCCGCTGCCATTTGGCAGCGGCCCCTTGCTGTGTGCGTTTCTACAATTGCTCCAGCACACTGCGCACGGTCCAGGCGTGGGCTTCCTCCTCTCCGGCCAGCTCGGTAAACAGCTCCTTCAGGCAGGGATCGGCGGTTTCAGCGGCGGCGGCCAGGTAGGCGGCTGCGCCCTGCTGCTCCGCCCAGAACCGGTCCCGCAGGGCGGCGTGGAGCGGTGCGGAGGCCTGCGGGGCCTTTTGCTCCGGCCAGTAGCGCACCCCGGAGATGAGAAAGTAGGCGGTGCTCAGTTTTTTGGCGTGGCGGCGCTCGTCGGCGGCCACCGCCGCCAGCGCCCGACCGCCGCCCCCTGGGGTGCGGCGGGCCAGGGCCTGATAGCACCGCCAATCGCTCAGCTCATCGTCTATGTAGCCCTGCAAAGCGGTGCTCCAGGGTGCGGCGGCGGCGCCCAGACAGGTGAGGCCGGCCCCCTCTTCTACCTGCCCCAGATCCATCAGCTGGACCGGCACCGCCGGCACTCCGCCGGTCTGGTCCGCCTCCGGCTCCGATACGGGAACGGTGAAGGGGCAATCTCCCCGGTCCTCCGGCATGACCCGCCGCCACACCCGCTCAAATACTTCCCGGTCCATGCCGGGACTGGCAGTCTGTTCCATGGCTCCTCCTCCGATTCGGTTTGAATTCCACCCATTCTATGCCGACGCCCTAACATTTGTACCGCCAGGGTTGTATTTTGGCTGCGAGCGTGATAAAATACTAACTCTAGGATCAACAACAGACAAAGGAGAGGACCGCTCATGCTGGAGATCAAGCATCTCAGCTATCAGGTGGAGGGGGAGGAAGGCCAGGAGCTGGGCATCCTCAACGATGTGTCCCTCACCGTGGCAGACAACCAATTTCTGGTCATCACCGGCCCCAACGGCGGCGGCAAGACCACCCTGGCCAAGGCCATCATGGGTCTGGTACAGCCCACCGGGGGCAGCATTTTTTGGAATGGTACCGACATCACCGCCCTGTCCATCACCGACCGGGCCAGGCTGGGCGTGAGCTATGGTTTTCAGCAGCCCCCCCGGTTCAAGGGCCTGAAGGTGCGGGACCTGCTGGCCCTGGCCTCGGGCAGCCAGAAGCTGACCCGGGAGGAGGGGTGCCAGTACCTGACCAAGGTGGGTCTGTGCGCCGGGGACTATATTGACCGGGAGGTGGACACCTCTCTGTCCGGCGGCGAGGTCAAGCGCATTGAGATTGCCACCATCCTGGCCCGGAAGACCGGCCTGATGATTTTTGACGAGCCGGAGGCGGGGATCGACCTTTGGTCCTTTGCCAAGCTCACCGAGACCTTCAAGCTCATTCACCAGAAGCGGGAGGCCACCCTCATTGTCATCTCCCATCAGGAGCGGATCATTGATCTGGCGGATGAGATTATGATGATTGCCGACGGCAAGGTGGAGAAGCACGGCCCCAAGGACCAGATTTTCCCCCAGATTCTGGCCAAGACCAGCACAGGCTGTACCTATCTTTCGGAAGGAGCGGACAAGTAATGGATCAGGCAGAGTGGAAGCTCCTCAAGGAGATCGCGGACCTGGAGAAAACTCCGCAGGGTGCCTACAACATCCGCCGCAACGGGCAGATGGACGCCCGGAACAACACCGCCAACATCGAGATCACCACCAAGACCGAGCCGGGCAAGTCCGGCATTGATATCACCGTCAAGCCGGGGACCAAGCACGAGTCGGTACACATCCCGGTCATCATCAGCCAGACAGGCCTGAGTGAACTGGTGTACAACGACTTTTTCATCGGGGAGGACTGCGACGTGGATATTGTGGCCGGCTGCGGCATCCACAATACCGGCTGCGAGACCAGCCAGCACGACGGAGTTCACACCTTCCACATCGGCAAGCGCTCCAAGGTGCGCTATGTGGAGCGGCACTACGGGGAGGGACCCGGCACAGGCAAGCGGATCATGAACCCCCAGACGGTGGTCTACCTGGATGAGGGCGCCTCCCTGAACATGGAGTCCACCCAGATCCGAGGGGTGGACTCCACCAAGCGGGAGACCAAAATCGTGGCGGGGAAGGGGGCCGAGGTGGTGATCACCGAAAAGCTGCTCACCCACGGCCAGCAGACCGCCGAGAGCGATATGGAGATCATCCTGGACGGGGAGGACGCCACCGGGCGGGTGATCTCCCGCTCCGTGGCCCAGGACGACTCCCAGCAGGTGTTTTACCCCAAGATGACGGGCAACGCCAAGTGCTTCGGCCATGTCCAGTGCGACTCCATCATCATGGGACAGGCTCGGATCTCCTCCATCCCCGCCATTGTGGCCAATCATGTGGACGCCCAGCTTATCCATGAGGCGGCCATTGGCCGCATCGCCGGCGACCAGATCCTCAAGCTGATGACATTGGGCCTCACCGAGCAGGAGGCAGAGGAGAAGATTCTGGATGGATTCTTGCAGTAACGAATACAGCGCCATGCTGGAGCGGGTAAACAGCGGCCCTTATTTCGGCCCCAAGAGCGGAGCCATAGTGACCGCTGTGGAGGGCAACGCCGCCTGGGGCGAGCTGGAGATCCGCGCCGATACCAGAAACCCCATGGGAGTGGTCCACGGGGGCGCCCTGTTCACTCTGGCGGATACGGTGGCGGGTACCGCCGCCTTTACCACCGGCCGGACCTGTGTCACCCTGGACAGCTCCATGCAGTTTCTGTCGGCGGCCAGGGGGGAGAAAATCTTCTGCCTGGCTAAGCCCAAAAAGATCGGCCGCACCATCCTGGTGTACGACATTACCATTACCGACTCGGAGGAGCGGCTGGTGGCCACCGGTATCTTTACCTTTTACGCCACCGGCACATATTCCTCCCCTCAAAAGGCTTGAAAAGCGTCCCCGCGGCAAGGCCGCGGGGACGCTTTTTGCCTGTCTCAGAATTTGGTGCCGCCGAACTCGTGGAAGGTAAGTTTCTTGTTCCGTTCCTGGGTCCAGTTTACCGCCCACTGGGAGCCGAAGAGCAGCAGCTGGTTGCCCTTGTAGTCCTCCACCAGTTTGGTATCGGTCCCCAGAATCAAATCCTCCTCCTTCACCGGCTGGCCGTCCTCCGCCTCAATCCAGCGCAGGTACTCGTAGGGCAGCCCCTCCATGTACAGCTCCACATTGTACTCGTTTTTCAGCCGGTACTCCAGCACGTCGAACTGCAGGGTACCCACCACGCCAACGATAACCTCCTCCATGCCGGAGTAGGGGGTCTTGAAAATCTGGATGGCGCCCTCCTGGGCAATCTGCTCCATCCCCTTCAAAAACTGCTTGCGCTTCATGGTGTCCAGGCTCCGCACCCGCTTGAAGTGCTCGGGGGCGAAGGTGGGAATGGGGTCAAAGCGGAACTTCCTGGCGGCGGTACACAGGGTGTCGCCAATGGAAAAGATACCCGGATCAAATACGCCGATGATGTCCCCAGCGTAGGCCTCCTCAATGATCTCCCGCTCGGCGGCCATCAGCTGCTGGGGCCGGGAAAGGCGGATCTTCTTGCCGCCCTGGAGGTGGTAAACCTCCTTGTCCGCCTCGAACTTGCCCGAGACAATGCGCAGGAAGGCGATCCGGTCCCGGTGAGCCTTATTCATGTTGGCCTGGATCTTGAACACAAAGGCGGAAAAGCTGTCGTCCATGGAGTCGATAATCTCCTCTCCCGCCCGGCGGGCGAGAGGAGCAGTGGTCATCTGGAGAAAGTGTTCCAGGAAGGGTTCCACACCGAAGTTGGTGAGGGCGGAGCCGAAGAACACCGGGGAGAGCTTGCCGTGGCGCACCCGGTCCAGGTCAAACTCGGCGGCGGCGCCGTCCAGCAGCTCCACCTCGTCGGTGAGCTGCTGATGGAGCCGCTGGCCGATGAGAGCGTCCAGGTTGGGGTCCCCCAGCTCCACCTCGGTGGCGGTGGCCGCCCTGGCGCCGCCGTTGGAGGTGAAGTGGATGATCTTCCGGCTGCCCCGGTCGTACACCCCCTGAAAGTCCTTGCCGCAGCCGATGGGCCAGTTTACCGGATAGGTCTCAATGCCAAGCTCGTGCTCCAGCTCCTCCAGCAGTTCAAAGGAGTCCCGGGCCTCCCGGTCCATCTTGTTGATGAAGGTGAAGATGGGGATGTCCCGCATGGCGCACACCTTGAACAGCTTCCGGGTCTGGGCCTCCACGCCCTTGGCGGCGTCGATCACCATCACCGCGCTGTCGGCGGCCATCAGGGTGCGGTAGGTATCCTCGGAGAAGTCCTGATGGCCGGGGGTGTCCAGAATGTTGATACAGTAGCCCTCGTACTGGAACTGCATAACGGAAGAGGTGACGGAAATGCCGCGTTGCTTCTCAATCTCCATCCAGTCGGAAGTGGCGGCCCGAGTGTTCTTCTTGCCCTTCACCTGACCGGCCTGGGCGATGGCTCCGCCGTAGAGCAAAAATTTTTCCGTCAGGGTGGTTTTGCCGGCGTCAGGGTGGGAGATGATGGCAAAGGTCCTGCGGCGCTTGATTTCAGCTTCGTATTGTGACAAGGTGATTCCTCCTTGGTAAAATGTCAAAGGGACGAGGTCCGTGGGGGCGATGTCGGCATCGCTCCGCCCTCCCGTCATGGCGGGCTGAGCCGCGCCACTGCCGCCGGGAGTTCCGCAAAGGAGCGGACAGAGGGAACCTGGTGGTCGATGGTCCCAAACCCGTAGGCGGCGTGGAGGAAGGGAACTCCTGCTGCGGCTGCGGCGTCGCAGTCCCCCTGGGTGTCCCCGATGTAGAGGGGGCGCTTCATTCCATTGCGCCGGACCACCAGGGTAATGTTGTCCGCCTTGCCCTGGCCGGTGCGGCCGGGATTTTCATAGTCGGCAAAATATTTGCCCAGGCCGTGGGCCTGGAAAAAAGCCTCAATATATCCGGCCTGGCAATTGCTGACGATGCACAGGGGATAATCCCGGGCCAGCCGGGCCAGGGTTTCCGGCACCTGGGGGTAAAGGGTGCCGCCGTGGGCGGCCACATAGGCATTTTCCTCCCGCAGCAGTTCCTCCAGCACCGGCTGGAGCTGATCCTTCGGCAGGTCGGGCAATACCTTTTTCACAATGTCGGGCAGCAGCATTCCCATGCAGCCGGCCACGTTGGACCGGGTCATCAGCTCCACCAGCTCCGGCGCCCGCCGCTTCAGCACTTGGCGCCAGGAAATGCAGATGGCGTCGATGGAGTCCCACAGGGTCCCATCCAGATCAAACAGCAGTCCGTCAAACAAAAAACGCGCCTCCCAACGCAGTACATACTCTGATACTATATCATACCCGTCACAGCCATTTCAAGCCCGGCGCGCCTGCATTTTTCCGTGAAAAGCGCCCCGCCCGCCGGCATGCCGGCGGGCGAGGCAGAGGAAAGAGGGAAAGGAACCTACGCGGGGAGAGGCTCCCCCGCGGGCAGAGAGAGAAAGCAGCGGTGGGGCAGCTGGGACACGGCGGCGCAAGCGGCTTTCCAGGCCTCCTCACCAGACAAACCCATCCGCCGGCCCAGCTCCCGGGCCAGCTCATCCGCCTGGACGGCCAGAACCTGGGCCAGCCGAATGCCTGACCGGGTTAGGTGAACCTTGCCGTAGCGCTCCTTGATTACCAGCTGCTTTTGGACGAGCACCTCCATCATGCTGGTGACGGAGGCCCGGGACACCTCCAAAGAGCAGGCTATGTCCTTGGAGGAGACTTCCAGCCGGACCCGGGACAGGTGATAGATGGTCAGCAGGTAGCGCACGTTGGTGCATGTCAGTTCCATAACCCACTTCCCTCCTATGGCGCGGCGTCCCGGTGGGACTGGGGGTGGCACAACCCGGAGCAGCCGCAGCTGCCACAGGAGCCGCCGCAGGAGCAGCCGCCCCCGCCTTTGCGCCGGTTGTGGATTCCCCTTGCGAGGATGGCTACGCAGATGGCTCCGATGGCCAGTCCGATGAGAATGGAGGGCATACAGATGCTCCTTTCTTTCCGTTGATGAGAGTTATTTCGCGGCGGCGGCCACGGCCCGCAGGCCGGCGCCCTGCTCGGCGTACCTGTTCTTCCGCACCAACAGGTAGACCAGCGCCGCCAGGAGGACCACGGCCGCTACGGTCCCCAGTTGGAAGGTCACCATGCCCAGAGCCAGGCCCGCCAGCTGATAGACAATCAAAGAGATCCCGTAGGCAAAGCCGCACATATAGCCGATGGCGCCCAGGGTCCACTTGGGGCTGTTCATCTCCCGCTTGATGGCGCCCATGGCGGCAAAGCAGGGGGCGCACAGCAGGTTGAA
>NZ_CALXFV010000116.1 GCF_944387675.1 uncultured Flavonifractor sp.
GTGTCGTACAGCTTCTGGGCCAGGGGGCCGATCTTGCCGCCGTTGACCACCACCTGCTTGTCCTCCCAGCCCATCTCACCGATGGGAGAGATAACGGCGGCGGTACCGGTACCCCAGGCCTCCTTCAGGGTGCCGTTTTCTCCGGCCTCAAAGAGCTCCTTGGCGCTGATGAGCCGCTCCTCCACCTTCAGGCCCCAGCTCTGCATCAGCTCAATGCAGGACTTGCGGGTGATGCCGGGAAGGACGGAGCCGGTGAGCTGGGGGGTCACCACCGTGTCCCCGATCTGGAACATGACGTTCATGGAGCCCACTTCCTCCACGTACTCCCGGTGGACACCGTCCAGCCACAGCACCTGGGTGTAGCCATTCTCCTCCGCCCGCTCACCGGCCCGGATGGAGGCGGCGTAGTTTCCGCCGCACTTGGTATAGCCGGTGCCGCCCCGGACGGCGCGGACATCCTGGCTCTCCACGTAGATCTTTACCGGGTTGATGCCCTCGGCGTAGTAGGCACCCACCGGGCAGGTAATAACAGCGAAGATATAGTTGTGGGCGGCGTGAACCCCCAGGGAGGGAGTGGTGGCGATGATGAAGGGGCGGATATACAGGGAGGTGCCGGGGGCGCTGGGGACCCAGTCGGCCTCCAGCCGCACCAGCTGCTCAATGGCGGCCAGGGTGTCCTCCTCGTCCAAGAGCGGAATGCACATCCGCTCACAGGAGGAGTTGATCCGCTTCACATTCTCCGTGGGCCGGAAAAGCTGCACGCCGCCGTCGGGGGCGCGGTAAGCCTTCAACCCCTCAAACACCTCCTGGGCGTAGTGAAACACCATGGCGGAGGGGTCCAGAGAGATGGGGCCGTAGGGGACGATCCGCCCGTCATGCCAGCCCTGGCCGGCGGTGTAGTCCATGATGAACATATGGTCGGTAAACGTCTTACCAAAAACCAGCGTGGCCGGGTCGGGCTTGGGTTTCAGCATCGCCGCACGCTGCACGGGAAATTCCTTCATGAGAACGGCCTCCTACCTTCTGCATTGTACTTGTCAGTATGACAGCTTCCGGGCGAAAAGAATGTAAACCATGATACAATACCTGAAAAAGTTCCGGACAGAGCGGATTTCACCGGCGGGGCTTGCCCGGCGGGCCGGGGCATGGTACAATAATACTACTACGCACAAAGGAGCCTTGTCTATGCTCTATCTCATCCTGGCGGCGGCCCTGGTGGGCCTGGATCAGCTGGTCAAGGGCCTGGTCCGGGCCAACATTTCCCTGGGGGAGGGCGTCCCCTTTCTGCCTCACGTCTTGCAGCTGACCTATGTGCAGAATACCGGTGCCGCCTTCTCCCTGTTTGCCCAGCACACCTGGATTCTCTCCCTGGTATCCACGGCGGCCTCCATCCTGCTGGTGGTACTGCTGGTAAAAAAGGTGTTTCCCCACCCCTTCGCCAGGTTCTGCCTGTCTCTGGTGCTGGCCGGCGCGGTGGGCAACCTCATTGACCGGGTGGCACTGGGGTATGTCACCGACATGTTCCAGACCCTGTTTATGAACTTTGCCGTGTTCAACGTGGCGGATATCTGCATCGTGTGCGGCGGCATCGCCTTCTGCGCCTACTACCTGCTGCTCCACGGCAAGGAGGACAAGAGCCATGACGCCCCTGCATCTGAAAGTTGAGGCGGACGGCCAGCGGGCCGACCAGTTTCTGGCCCAGGCTCTGCCCCAGCTCACCCGCTCGGCCGCTCAGCGGCTGCTGGAGGAGGGGGCGGTCACCCGGAACGGCCTTCCGGTGAAAAAAAACTACAAGACCTGCCTGGGGGACGAGCTGGTGGTGGTCCTCCCCGACCCCGCCCCGGTGGACATCCTGCCCCAGAACATCCCTCTGGACGTGGTGTATGAGGACGACGATGTGATCGCCGTCAACAAGCCGGTGGGCCTGGTGGTCCACCCGGCGGCAGGGCATCCCGACGGCACATTGGTCAACGCGCTGTTATATCACTGTGGAAATAGTCTGTCCGGAATCAACGGCGCCCTCCGGCCCGGCATTGTCCACCGCATCGACCGGGATACCTCAGGACTCATTCTCGCGGCAAAAAATGACTTTGCCCATCTGGCACTGGCCGCCCAGCTTCAGGACCACTCCCTCTACCGGGAATATGAGGCGGTGTGCGTGGGCAATTTAAAGGAGGATAGGGGGACGATAAGCGCCCCCATCGCCCGCCACCCCACCGACCGGAAGAAGATGGCGGTAAACTTTCTCCATGGCCGGGAGGCGGTGACACACTGGCAGGTGTTGGCGCGGTTCCCCGGCCACACCCACATCCAGTGCCGGCTGGAGACAGGGCGCACCCACCAGATCCGGGTACACATGGCTTACGCGGGCCACCCTCTGCTGGGGGATGTGGTGTACGGCGCCAAAAAGCCGTACCCCGGCCTGGCGGGCCAGTGCCTCCACGCCCGGCGGCTGTCCTTCGTCCACCCCCGCACCGGGGAGCGGCTGACTCTGGAGTGTCCCCTTCCCCCTTGGTTCGAACAAGTATTGACAAAACTGGGGCATTTGGTATAAACTTTGCTGTGACCGCAGGACAAATCGAATAACAGGGGCGCTGGACGCAAGTCCGGCTGAGATTGGGGCGTAGTGCCGCCCGTGTCCCTTGAACCTGATCCGGGTAATGCCGGCGTAGGAAGTGGATTCGGCTTTTTGTCGTTCCTCCCGTACCGCATTGCGCAGCCAGGTTTGCGCTGCGGTACAAATTTTTAGGAGGAGCGATTCCATGAACACAAGCAAGAGAAAATCCCATCTGGCCGTGCGGATGCTGTGCGAGGGGGCCATTATGCTGGCCCTGGCGCTGGTATTCAACGGTCTCAAGCTCATCCGCTTTACCAACGGCGGTTCTGTGGATTTGGCCATGATTCCCATCCTGTTTTTTGCCATCCGCTGGGGCGTGGGTTCCGGCTGCCTGGTGGCCTTTGCCTTCGGCGCCCTTCAGATCTTTATTGACGGAGCGGTAGCCTGGGGCTGGCAATCCCTGCTGCTGGATTACCTGGTAGCCTTTACCCCGCTGGGCCTGGCGGGCCTGTTCCGGGGCAAGAAGTGGGGCATCTTTGTGGGTACCCTCATTTGTGCCTTTCTGCGTTTTCTCGTCCACTACATCAGCGGCATCACCATCTACGCCATCGTGGCGCCCACGGAGCTGTTCTCCATCACCTTTACCGAGCCCTGGATGTACTCCTTGGCCTATAATGGCAGCTACATGCTGGTAAACACGGTGATCTGTCTGGTGGTGTTCGCCCTGCTTTACAACCCCCTGCGCAAATACATTCTGGCGGAGGACATCCTGCCCAGAAAGAACTAGGTGATATCATTTGGGCAAATTTGACGGCGTGCTGCTGGTCAGCGACTTTGACGACACCCTATATGGCTCCGACCTGCGGGTACCGCCCGTCAACGTGGAGGCCATCGACTACTTTACCCGAAACGGCGGCACCTTCACCATCGCCACCGGCCGGGCGCACCCTACCTTTGCCCCCCACGCCCGCCTTGTACACATCAACGCCCCGGTGATTTTATCCAACGGTTCCGCCCTGTACGACTTTCAGGCCGACCGGATGGTGTATGAGACCTTTCTCCCCGACCGGGCCAGGGCGGATTTGCAGCAGCTGGCCCGGGCCATCCCGGAGATCGGGTTTGAGGCCTATCACCACGACGATATCTATGTCTACCAGCCCAATGAGGTCACCTTCAACCACCTGAGGAGGGCAGGGATGGGGGCGTCCGAAATTCCCATCGGCCAGATGCCCCTGCCCTGGAGCAAGGTCATCCTCCAGCAAAACAACGACGTGCTCCGCCGCACCCAGCAGTACATGCTGGAGCGGTGGGCGGATCAGTACGAGATCATTTTTTCCAATGCGGTGCTGCTGGAAATGACCCGGAAGGGGAGCAACAAGGGGGGCATGGTGGATTACTTGGTGCGCTACCTGGGCATGGACCCCAAAAAGGTCTACTGCGTGGGAGACAACCAGAACGACATCCCCATGCTGGCCCGCTCCGCCGTTCCCTTCGCCCCCTCCAACTGCGCCCAGGAGGTGAAGGACTGGGGCGCCTATCTTATGGGCAGCTGCGAGGAGGGCTGCGTGGCCCAGATTATCCGGGTGCTGGACAGACTCTATTAAACACAGAACGGGTTCGCTGTCAACCACACAGCGAACCCGTCTTATTTTTTTCTTATTGCAGCAGAGCCTGGTACTCGGCCTGGGACCTCACCCGGCCCACGGCGGACAGGGCGGCGTTTTCAAACCGGAACAGGGTCCGGGCCAGCTCCCGCACATCCTCCCGGGTGACAGCGTCATAGGCGGCAATGATCTGATCCTCGTCCAGTACCTCGCCCTGGAGGATCTCCCCCCGGCCCAGGCTGCTCATGTGGGACTGAGTGGACTCCAGACCCATAAGCACGTTGGCCTTGGACTGCTCCCGCGCCCGGTCCAGCTCCTCCTGGGTGACGCCCCCCTCGGTAAAGTCCCGGATGACGGTGAGGATGGTGTCCAGGGCCTCCTGCTCGGTCTCCTTCCCCAGGGCGGTGTAGATGCCGAAATAGCCGGTGTCGTCATGGCAGGTGCCGTAGGTGTAGATGGAGTAACACAGCCCCCGCTTCTCCCGCACCTGCTGAAACAGGCGGGAGGACATGCCGCCCCCCAGAATGGAGGAGAGCAGCTGGAGCGCAAAGCGCCGCCGGTCGGCAAAGGGCAGGCCGGGAAAGGCCAGGGTCAGGTGGTTCTGCTCAATGGCCTTCTTTTTCACCACCACTCCGGGGGTGTAGAAGGCGGGCCGCCCCGCCGGGTGGGGGGCCGGCTCCAGCCCCTCAAACCGCCGGGCCAGGTCCTCTACATGCCCCGGGGTGAAGCTGCCCGCCAGGGCCACCACAATGCGCTGGGGGGCATAGTGGGTGCGCTGGTAGCGCCGCAGCCAGGCCCCGTCCATCTTTTCCAGGGTGGCACGCCGGCCCAGAATGGGCCGGGCCAGGGGGGTTCCGTGAAATACCGCCCCCGCCAGCCGCTCGGCACACAGGTCCTCCGGGTTGTCCTCGTACATGCCGATCTCCTCCAGGATGACCCCCCGCTCGGTTTCCACGTCGGCATCGTCAAACCGGGAGTGGAAGAACATGTCGCACAAGATGTCCGCCGCCCGGGGCAGATGAGTGTCCAGCACTCGGGCGTGGAAGCAGGTACACTCCTTGGTGGTAAAGGCATTCACCTGGCCTCCCACCCCGTCCATCTCCTCCGCCAGCTGTTCCGCCGTCCGCCGGGCGGTGCCTTTGAACAGCATGTGCTCGATAAAATGGGCCGCCCCATTCTCTCCCGCCGTCTCATGGCGGGAGCCAGTGCCAACCCAGATCCCCAGGGAGGCCGAGCGCACCCCCGGGACCCGCTCTGTTAAGATCCGCACCCCGTTGGGGAGCGTCAGCCGTTCATAGTTCAAATACCATAACCTCGCACTTCCATGGCGTTTTCTCTAGTATGCGCAGGGGAAGGCCATCCTACCCCCGGCCGACCCTTACAGCCGGGTCAGGTGGGCGGGATTCCGGTTCACCGTTCGGAAATACCGCACATCCGGATAGCCCATGGCCAGGGTGGCCACTACTTCCTCCCCCGACTGGATGCCCAGCCGCCGGCGCAGCTCCGGCGTGATGGATGCCGCGGCAGTGAAAAGGCCGATGTAGCACACCCCCAGACCCAGAGCGTGGGCCAGCAGCTCCACATTGGCGGCGGCCAGACCTGCGTCCAGCCGACCGGTGCCGGCGGTGGGATAGCGGGATACGATCATCAGCACACAGGGGGCGCGATAAAACAGGCCGTCCTCCCCCCGCTCCCGCCAGGCGGGATACATGTTCAGCCACTTTTCCCGGTAGCGTTCCATCCCCTTCAGGGCCGGGTCCCTGCCGATCCGCTCCGCCGCGCCGGTGAGGGTCTGAAGCGCCAGACCGGTCACCTCGTCCTTCTCCCGCTCCAGCAGGATGTACCGGGTCTTCTGTACGTTGCCGCCGGTGGGTGCGTACCGGGCCGCCTCCAGCAGCTGCTCCAGCTTTTCCCCCTCCACCGGGCGGTCCTGAAACTGGCGGATGCTCCGCCGGAACTTCATAAAGTTCAGCAGCCGCTCCGCCGGAATCTCGCAGGCGGCGGGATCGTAGGGCCGCAGCTCCTCCTCCGGGCAGCCCACCAGCCGCACCGCGTCCGTGGGACACACCGCCACGCAGTGGCCGCACCGGATGCAGGCGCCCTCCTTCACCCGGGCCTTGCCCGCCTCCACCGCCAGCAGTCCCTGCAAGCAGTCCCGGACACAGGCCCCGCAGCCCACGCACCGCTCCGCCCGGATACTCACATCCAT
>NZ_CALXFV010000117.1 GCF_944387675.1 uncultured Flavonifractor sp.
GTAGTTTTCCGCCTCGTCATACTCGTGGCGCTCCAGAAAGTTGGAAAAGGCCTCTTCAAATTCGTTTGTATACATATTAATCACCAAGGTAGGATTATAGGCGATAATCTCTTACTCGTCAATATTCTATCGTCTTAAGTGGTATATTCTGCTCAGGTGATAGGTATGAAACCGCTTAAAAGCAAAGTCAGTCTGACCTTGGATCAGCCTGTGATTGAAAAAATTCAAGCGCTGGCCGAACAGCAGGACCGCTCCCTGTCCAGCTATATCAATCTGGTGCTCCGCGCCCACCTGGAAGAATTGGAACATAAAACGAATCCATGAGGGTTACACCCTCCGGGGGGTCGCCGCCCCTGCCGGCACAGGACAAAAAAGACCTGCCCCGCGGCAGGTCTTTTTTTACTCCTCGTCCAGCTTGAGCACCGCCATAAAGGCCTCCGTGGGAATCTGCACCGTACCCAGAGAGCGCATCTTTTTCTTGCCCGCCCCACAAAGGGCTTGCCCTTTGTGGGGACCCCATTTGATTTAACCTGCTCGGCGGAAATGAATTCCGCCTGCGCCAAGGTTTTGGGCTCTGCCCAAAACGCTTGTACGGCGCATAGCGCCGCCCCGCCTTGCGGGGTCCCAGAGGGCAAGAAAAGATGCTGTCCCGTTACTCCTCGTCCAGCTTGAGCACCGCCATGAAGGCCTCGGTGGGAATCTGCACCGTACCCAGAGAGCGCATCTTTTTCTTGCCCTCTTTCTGCTTTTCCAGCAGCTTCTTTTTCCGGGTGATGTCGCCGCCGTAGCATTTGGCCAGCACGTCCTTGCGCATGGCCTTCACGGTTTCCCGGGCAATGATCTTGCCGCCGATGGCGGCCTGCACCGGCACCTCGAAGAGCTGGCGGGGGATGTTCTCCTTCAGCTTTTCGCACAGCCGCCTGGCCCGGGGATAGGCCTTGTCCTTGTGGGCGATGAAAGAGAGGGCGTCCACCTGGTCCCCGTTGAGAAGCATGTCCACCTTCACCAGCTCGGAGGGAACGTACTTGTCCAGCTCGTAGTCCAGGGAGGCGTACCCCTTGGTGCGGGCCTTCAGGGTGTCGAAAAAGTCGTAGATAATCTCCCCCAGGGGCATGGAGTAGTGCAGCTCCACCAGGTTGGTGTCCAGATACTGCATGTCCTTGTATTCCCCCCGCCGCTCCTGGCACATGGGCATGATGTTGCCCACATAGTCCGGGGGAGTGACAATGGAGACCTTGGCATAGGGCTCCTCCGCCGTGGCAATCACCGCCGGGTCGGGGTAGTTGTGGGGGTTGTCCACCAGCACCACCGAGCCGTCGGTCTTGGTAATGCGGTAGATCACCGAAGGCAGGGTGGTGATCAGGTCCAGGTCAAACTCCCGCTCCAGCCGCTCCTGGATGATCTCCATGTGGAGCATGCCCAGAAAGCCGCACCGGAAGCCGAAGCCCAGAGCCACGGAGGACTCCGGCTCAAAGGACAGAGAGGCGTCGTTGAGCTGGAGCTTCTCCAGGGCGTCCCGCAAATCGGGGTACTTGGAGCCGTCCTCGGTGTAGATGCCGCAGTATACCATGGGCCGGGCGGGCCGGTAGCCGGGCAGCGGCTCGGCAGCGGGCCTGTCGGCCCCGGTGATGGTGTCGCCCACCTGGGTGTCCTTCACGTTCTTGATGGAGGCGGTAAAGTACCCCACCTCCCCGGCGATCAGCTCCTGGCAGGCCTCCATCCCCAGGGGGAGCAGGTGGCCGCACTCCAGCACCTGATAGGTGGCGCCGGAGGCCATCAGCTTCACGTTCATGCCGGTTTTTATGGTACCCTCCATCACCCGGAAGTAGACGATGACCCCCCGGTAGGGGTCATACTGGCTGTCAAAGATGAGGGCCTTCAGGGGGGCCGCCGGGTCCCCCTGGGGGGCGGGAATGTTCCGGACAATGTCCTCCAGCACGGCGGGAATGTTGATGCCCACCTTGGCGGAAATCTCCGGGGCGTTCTGGGCGGGAATGCCGATGACGTTTTCAATCTCGTCCTTCACCCGCTGGGGATCGGCGGCGGGCAGGTCGATCTTGTTCACCACCGGCAAAATCTCCAGGTCGTGTTCCATGGCCAGGTAGGTGTTGGCCAGGGTCTGGGCCTCAATGCCCTGGGCGGCGTCCACCACCAGCACCGCCCCCTCGCAGGCCGCCAGGGAACGGGAGACCTCATAGTTGAAGTCCACATGGCCGGGGGTGTCAATCAGGTTAAGCTCATAGGCGCCGCCGTCCGCCGCCTGGTAGGTGAGGCGCACCGCCCGGGCCTTGATGGTGATCCCCCGCTCCTTCTCCAGGTCCATGTTGTCCAGCAGCTGGGACTCCATCTCCCGGGCGGTCACCGCGTTGCACGCCTCAATCAGCCGGTCGGACAGGGTGCTCTTCCCGTGATCAATGTGGGCAATGATGCTGAAATTACGAATCTTCCTCTGATCGGTCATAGATAAAAACCTCCGTGGCGGTGCGGCCTCAGCGGCCCTCTTTCCGGGCGTTGCCCCGGCAGTTCACCCGCTCCCCCGTGGTGTGGATGATCTGGAGCAGGGACTGGTACAGACCGGGATAGTTTTCCATCAGCGCGTCGTTGTTCATGGGCGGGAACTTCCCCTTCTCCTTGGCATGGCCCGCCAGGGCCTCCACATATTCCGCCTCGGTGCAGATCATGTCGGCGGAGGGGATCCCCGCCAAAAACTGCCGGACCGGCACGGAGAAAAAGTCCTCATTCTGGGTGCCGTCCGCCCGGTAGAGGTGGCGGAACAGCTTGTAAATGGCGGCCCCCAAATAGTCGGCGGCGGCGTTGATGGCCTCCTTCTTCCCTGTCTTTCCCAGCAGGTCGAACAGTACGCCGATGGAGTTGACCAGCAGCTTCTTGTTCAGGGTGGCCAGAATGGAGCCGTGGAGCACATTGTCCTTCTCGGTGGAGTAGTCGTACAGCTCCTCGGCGGCGATGGTGGTGCCGTCCCGGTTCAGCGTGCGGCCCAGCAGGAAGTCCGCCGATACATTATAATAGCTGCACGCCCGGGTGACAAAGGCGAGCCCCGGCTCCCGGACGCCGTTTTCATAGTGGGAGAGCAACGCCTGGCTGATTCCCAGGTCCCTGGCCGCCGCCCGCTGTGAGATGCCCTTCTCCTGCCGCAGCAGAGACAGGCAGCGGGAAAAATCAGAATTCATAATACACCTCATATAAAAACAGTAGGTATAGTATATATGCGTGAATACAAAAAGTAAAGTGGATTTTTTCACAATCTTATGGGTTTTCGGCATTGTAGTTTGTAGACTGATGGGTGTATAATAGGAGCACCGCCAGATGATGGCAATTCAGAATTCTGTCACATATGTAATGGAGGATGATACCAATGGCTATTCATATGTTCCAGCAGCTCATTGACACCCTGAAAAAGAGTCCCAAGCGCATCGTGTTCACCGAAGGCACCGACCCCCGGATTCTGGAGGCCAGCGCCCGTCTGCTGGCCGGTACCTGGCTGGCGCCCATCCTCATCGGCAAGGAGGACGAGGTGAAGGCCGCCGCGGAGGAGGCCGGCTTCAACATCCGGGGCGCCGAGATCATGGACCCCGCCACCTATTCCGGCATGGACCAGATGGTGGAGGAGATGGTGGCTCTCCGCAAGGGCAAAATGAGCGCCGACGAGTGCCGGGCCGCCCTGCTCCACGGCAACTATTTCGGCACCATGCTGGTGAAGATGGGCGTGGCCGACTGCCTGCTGGGCGGCGCCACCTATTCCACCGCCGATACCGTCCGTCCCGCCCTCCAGCTTATCAAGACCAAGCCGGGCAACAAGATCGTCTCCTCCTGCTTCATCATGGTGCGTGAGGGCGTGGGCGACAACACCGTGCTGGCCATGGGTGACTGCGCCATCAACATCGACCCCACCGAGGACGAGCTGGTGGAAATCGGCCTGGAGTGCGCCAAGTGCGCCAAGACCTTCGGCATCGACCCCAAGGTGGCCTACCTGAGCTACTCCACCAAGGGCTCCGGCAAGGGTGAAACCGTGGACAAGATGCGCAACGCCTGCCTCAAGGCCAAGGCTGCCGCCCCCGATCTGGCCATTGACGGCGAAATGCAGTTTGACGCCGCCGTGTCCCCCACCGTGGGCCAGCTGAAATTCCCCGGCTCCCCTGTGGCGGGCTATGCCAACACCTTTATCTTCCCCAACATCAACGCCGGCAACATCGGCTACAAGATCGCCCAGCGTCTGGGCAACTTCAGCGCCTACGGCCCCATTCTGCTGGGCCTGAATGCCCCCATCAACGACCTCTCCCGGGGCTGCAACGCCCAGGAGGTCTATTCCATGGCCATCATCACCGCGGCGCTGGCGTAAACCGGTTTCAAAGCAGGAGCACCTTTCGTGGGTGCTCCTGCTTTTTGGCCAGGGAAGAGACCTCCGCCCCCACCGGGGGCTGGGCGCTCCGCGCCGCCAAGCGTTTTGCGCCGGACGGCGCAAAACCTTGATGCCGGGGCAATTCATTTGCCCCGAGCAGATAAAAGATTTGGGACCCCCGCAGGCTGTAAGCCGGCGGGGCGCTATTCCATGGCCATCATCACCGCGGCGCTGGCGTAAATGGCTTCCAAAACAGGAGCACCTTTCGTGGGTGCTCCTGCCAGGCTGTCGAAAAAGGCGCATGTGCCTTTTTCGACAAAAGGCTGCATGGCGGAAGGGGCTCGATTTCTTGCGAAATAGTCCCCCCTTCCGCCATGAGAAGGGTCATTTTCGAGGCACATGTCCCCGAAAATGACGGATTTTGATTTGATTCCGTCGCCTGCGGACGACGGAACTCTGCGAGGCTCTCCTGCGGGGGAGTTTTTCGACAAGCTGACAGGAGCACCTTTCGTGGGTGCTCCTGTTTTTATGGCCATGGAAGAGACCTTTGCCCGGTAAACTCCAGCCAAACCACAAGATATCGTATTTGCCCATCTCCCAACCCCTAAAAGCCCAGAAATTGTCTTTTTTACGCACAAGGCTTGACTTTTGGCGAAAAAGCGTGTATCATACGGCTTGTAATAATTTGTAACCATTCTTACTGATCTGTTACATTCAGTCCTCGGGCTGTAACCATATGACACCACTTTGACAGAACAGGAGGGTAACCCTCTATGGAATCCATTCTTCATCTGCCCCGTTGGGACGGAGCGGGGGTCCAGGCCAGGCTGGGGCAGCTTCGGCAGGGGCTGGAGCTGTTGCAGCGCCGCCTGGACACCGCCACCGCCGGGGAGCGGCGCCTGATCAGCCCGCTGCATTTCTTTGCGGCCGCCGCCGTTATTGGCGTAACCGCCATTGTGACCACGGTATATACTCCCGCCTATGTGGTGGCGCAGGACGGGGTGGTGCTGGGCATGGTGTCCCAGCCCCAGGTGTTTGAGGACACGGTGGACCGGGTAGAGACCCGGGCCGCTCAGATTCTGGGCCATGACTACACCCTGGACAGCTCCTTCACCTACGAGTTTGCCCTGACGGAGCCGGAAAATCTCACCCCCACCACCCAGTTTGAGACCTATCTGTTTGACCAGATTGGTGAGGTGATGAAGAACTACGTGCTGACGGTGGACGGGCAGTTCATCGGCGCGGCTCAGGACCGGGCGGTGCTGGACAGCGTGCTGGAGCAGGTGAAGGCGGCCTACGTCACGGAGAACACGGTCTCCTCCCAGTTTGTGGGGACGGTATCCATCTCCCACGAGTACACCCCCTCCGATGTCAATCAGGACACCCAGCTCATGCTGGAGGCTCTGACCGCCAACACCAACGGTCAGACGGTGTATGAGGTACAAAAGGGCGACACCTTTATGCAGATCGCCCTGGACAACGGTATGACGGTCTCCGAGATGGAGGTCCTCAATCCCGACGTGGACATCAACAAGATCTATATCGGCCAGCTGCTCAACGTGAAGGAGGAAATCCCCTTCCTGTCGGTCAAGACGGTGGACAATGTGACCTACACCGAGGAGATTGCCTGCCCGGTGGTGGAGGTGGAGGACAGCTCCATGTACCAGGGCGAGACCAAGGTGCTGGATGCCGGCGTCCCCGGCGAGCAGGTGGTAAACGCCGACATCTCCTACCTCAACGGCGTGGAGCAGGAGCGCACGGTGCTCTCCACCCAGGTCACCCGGGAGGCCACCGACAAGGTGGT
>NZ_CALXFV010000118.1 GCF_944387675.1 uncultured Flavonifractor sp.
GCAAGTGTGGGATTTGTCCGCTGCAGACGGACAAATCCTGCGCGCAGCGGCCTGCATCCTACTCGAAAAAGTGGCTCTGCCACTTTTTCGACAGCCTCAGCGGGACCGCTGCATTCCCATGCAGCGGTCCCGTTTTTTATTTCCCAAACAGCAGGGCGTAGTAGAGGGGGATGGTGAGGTAGAGCATCCAGCCCGGATGCCAGTTGTCCAACAAAAAGCCGGTAATCAGATAAACCACTGTAATCACCACGGCGTAAACTCCGTCCAGGCTCAGCAGATGAGTGACGGTGGGCAGGCACACCATCAGCGCCAGGGTCAGCAGCCAGAGCAGCTTTTCCTTCCGGGCGGCCCGCTTCTTTTTCCGCAGCTGCTCCAGCCGGTCCTCCGCCTCCTCCCAGGCCTGGGCAGCCTCAAATACCTCCCGGCTCTCCCGGGCCTCCGCACTCTCCTCCGGCCGGGCGGCCTGGAGCAGCAGCTCATCCAGGGAGACGCCGTACAGCCGGGCCAGGGCAATCAGATTGTCGGTATCGGGGGAGGACTCCGCTCGCTCCCATTTGCTTACCGCCTGGCGGCTCACCCCCAGCCGGGCGGCCAGCTCCTCCTGGGAGTGGCCGTGCGCCCGCCGCAGAGCCACCAGCCGGTCGGCAATTTCGATATTCATGGACATCCCTCCTGGAGGTAGTTTATCCATTCACAGGGGCGGGGACCACCCATTCTGCTTTTCAGAGGGGCAACTATCGGTTGCGGCGGCCTACAGCAGGGTCTCCAGCGCCCCCTCCAGGTAGTCGATCTGTCCGAAGGTGGTGAACGGTCCCACGGAAAAACGCACCACACCCTGTTCCCCGCAGCCCAAAGTGCGGCAGGCCAAGGGAGAACCCAGCAGGCCCCAGGCGCACCGGATACCGTACCGACCCTCCAGCAGGCGGGCCAGCTCGGCGTTGGGCCGGGCAGTACATACCACCGACACCACTCCCGGCCGGCCCCGGGGCGTGGGACTGCCCAGGACCCGCAGCCCCGCTCCATCCAGCTCCATCAGCCTGGCCCATAGGTGGCGGGACAGCTGCTCCAGCCGCGTCCGCAAAGGGGCGCCCATCTCCGCCAAATAGTTCAGGGCGGCCCCCAGGCCAGCGATACCGGGCAGGTTGGCCGGCTCTTCGGTCTCCAGCAGGTCCGCCGCCCCGGTCAGCCGGGGGGAGAGGGCCAGACCGCTTACCCCCTCCGGCCCCAGCAGTCCGGTATGCCCCCAAAAGGCCAGGCCGTCAATGGCCTGGGCCGCCAGGTCTACCGGCAGCACACCCAGGGCCTGGCCGGCGTCCACCAGGAACAGAATCCCCCGCTTCCGGCACAGCAGGCCCACCGCCTCCAGGGGCTGCACCGTGCCGCACACCGGGCAGGCGTGGCTCAGCACCACCGCCCGCACCGGGGCGGCCAGCTTCTCCGCCAGACCGTCCAGCTTCAGCTCTCCCCGGTCGGTACAGGGCAGCAGCTCCACCGTAATTCCCGGCAGACCGGATAAAACGCGGAGGGTGCTTCCCCGTCCCATAGGGGAGGCCAGGATCTTGTCTCCCGGCTGGAGCAGGCCGGACAGCAGCCGCTCCAGTCCCCAGTCCAGTCCGGGGGTAAACCGGAGGAGGCTCCCCGCCGGTGCATTTGCCAGGGCCAGAAGGGTTTCCCCCACCGCCTCCGGTCCCGTTTCGGGGGTGTCCGGCCGCAGCACGGCCCGGCACATGGCCTCTCCCACCCCGGGTGCCTTGGGAAAGGCGGCGGCACAATTGTCCAAATAGACGGCTCTCATGACCCCTGCCTCCTTAAAAATCCGTCTCCACCGGCAGGTGGAAGCGGTAATCCGCCTGCTCCATCCGGGGCAGAGCCTGCTCCAGCACGCCCACGCCGTTGGCGCTGTCGTCCATCAGTACCCACACGGTTCCCTGACGGCCGGCCAGGCCGTCCAGCAGGGCGGCCCGCTGCACACTCCGGCTGCGGCCATCGTCCCGGGCGTCCAGATCTCCGGACCAGCAGACCCAGCCCGCCTGTTCCGCCGCCTCCGACCCGCTGTCCGGCAGCTCCTCCAGCAGGGCCAGATGGGTGCGCAGGTGGAGGTGCTCCTCCAGCCACCGGCGTCCCTCCTCCAGCTCCGCCAGGGCGGCCTGAGTTCCGTTGGCGGTGGAGACGCTCAGACCCACGGTGTGGCCGGAACCCACCGCCCGGCGCACGGCTAGCTCATGCCCGGCCAGCTCCTCCGGCCGGAAAAAGAGCAGGGCCTTTACCTCCGCCCCGTCCAGGGCGTCCAGCAGCGCCTCCGTCCCGGCCCCGGTACACTGGAAGGCCAGCGCTACCGTCAGCTGGCGCTGATCCCCCTCCCCCGGGCTGGGAGACGGAGAGGGGGAGACGGAGCCTCCGCCCCCGGAAGAGCTGGTGGGCTTGGGACTGGCGGTGGTTCCCATGGCCTTCAGATATTCGTTGTACCGCACCCGCATCTGGTTGGCTGCGGAATCCACAAACTGGGAGGTGCTCAGCCACTCCTGACCGTTGGTAATACGGATTAAGGTGCCGTAGCTGGTGGGGGTATAACTGTAATTCAGCCCGAAATAGCGGCACACCCCCGCCAGAGGCACAAACACCCGGCTGTTGCGGAGAACCGCCTTCATTCCCATGTCCTCCCCGGAGGACTGCTCCACGCAGGTGCCGGCGTTCAGGTCAAATAGCAGCGTCCCGCTCAGGCTGTACAGGGTGAAGGTATACTCCGTGTTGGTGCGGTTCTGGCCGTAAGATACCCCCAGGTTCACCCCGGTATAGGTCCAGTCAAAGGCGTGGTAGGGTACGTACATGGTCCCGCCGATCCAGGCGGGCATGGCCTCCAGGGGCAGATCCACCAAAATCTGGTCGTTCTCCGCCATAATGTAGATCTCCACGCCGTCCGCCGCGGCCTGGGTACCGGCCAGCAGGCTCACCGCCAGCACCGCCGCCCACAGACAGGACAGCGCCCGCCTCCATCTTCTCATCCCATCGCCTCCTTTTCAAGGGATTGCGCCGCCATAATGCCGCGGCGGCTGTGCAGGAACGGGTCAATCGTCATAGAGTTCGTTTGCCCCATAAGGGGCGGAAAATCCGGCGCAAAAGAAACCATAATGGCCGGTGTGCGGCTATTATACCACGGAAGCCGCCGGGGGTAAAGCGGACTCTTGCACCCCATTTTCCCCCATAGTATAATAAAAAGGCACCGTATCCCCACCCGATGGGGTTGCTTTGCCGGGGGAGGGGTGTGGGGTGCCTTCGGGGATTTAATGGGATTTTAACAGTTCCTAAATGCCATCTTCAACGGGGTTCGGGTATACTGAACGCATAGGGAAGGGGCGTGTCAGAATGGAAATTACGCTGGAGCAGGTGGAGCGCCTGCGGGAAAAGGCCGACGTCTCCTATGAGGAGGCCAGGGCCGTTTTGGAGGAGACCGGGGGCAGCCTGCTGGACGCCCTCATTCTGCTGGAGCGGCGGGGAAAGGTCAGGCCCGACTGCGGCGGCAGCGCCCGCTACTCCACCCGGACGGGCGGCGCCGGCGGCGAACCGGGCGACGGCGCCCAGGAGAGACCGGAGGGAAACAGCGGGGAAGAGTCCCGGTTTTTCAGACTGAACCTGACGGCGGAGGAGGGGGGCGTCCGGCATTTCTTCCAAACCCTGCTCCGCCGGAGTCTGGAAAACAGTCTGGAGGTATGGCGGCGGGAAGAGCTGGTGGTGAGCATCCCCCTGCTCATTTCCATTCTGCTGCTGATTCTGGCCTTCTGGATCTGCCTGCCCCTGCTGGTGCTGGGCCTGGCGCTGGGCTGCCGGTACCGGCTGGCCGGGCCGGACTTTGACCGCAGTTCGGCGGGAGCGGCGGTCAACCGGGCCGCCTCCGCCGTGGGAGACACGGTGGAGCACATGAAGGACCAGGCCCAACAGTATTTTCACGAAAATCACCGGGATAAAAAGTGAGGTGTTGCCCCATGGGGGAGCGAATCCTGCTGGTGGAGGACGAGGAGAAGCTGGCCCGGATGGTGGAGCTGGAGCTGCGCTACGAGGGCTATGAGGTGGAAAAAGCCTTTGACGGGCGGCGTGGCCTGGAGCTGGCCCTGGAGGGGGAGTTTGACCTGGTGCTGCTGGACATCATGCTTCCCGCCCTGTCTGGGATGGAGGTACTGCGGCGGCTGCGGCGGGAGAGCCAGATCCCCGTTATCATGCTCACCGCCCGGGACACAGTGGTGGATAAGGTGTCCGGCCTGGACATGGGGGCGGACGACTATGTGACCAAGCCCTTTGCCATTGAGGAGCTGCTGGCCCGCATCCGGGCTGCCCTGCGCAAGCGGCCCGCCCGGACGGAGACGCCCACCGCCCTGCTCACCGCCGGACCCCTGACCATGGACACCGAGCGGCATGAGGTGGCGGTAAACGGCCAGAGCGTGGCCCTCACCCGCCGGGAGTTCGACCTGCTGCGCTGCCTGCTGGAGCACAAGGAGAAGGTGCTCACCCGGGAGGCTCTGCTGGACCAGGTGTGGGGCTTCGACTTCGCCGGGGAGACCAATGCGGTGGACGTGTATATCCGCTTCCTCCGTTCCAAGCTGGACGAGCAGTTCGGCATCAAGCTCATCCACACCGTCCGGGGTGTGGGTTATACCATCCGGGAGGAGGTACATCCATGAAAGCATCCGCTATTGTCTATACCAGCACCACCGGATTTACCGCCCAGTACGCCGCCCTGCTCTCCCACCAGACCGGTCTGCCCCTCTGCCGCCTGGAGGAGGGGGACAAGCTGCCCCGGAATATCCCGGTGCTCTACCTGGGCTGGTTGCGGGCGGGCCGGGTGGTGGGCCTGA
Organism: uncultured Flavonifractor sp.; assembly: GCF_944387675.1. GTDB lineage: Bacteria > Bacillota > Clostridia > Oscillospirales > Oscillospiraceae > Flavonifractor. The sequence continues at coordinate 4,848 of NZ_CALXFV010000118.1, forward strand.
AAAAGGCCCGGAACAGGCTGGCTGTGGCCGGAGTCTGCGCCGTGGGTCTGGACTCCGCTGCGGATTTGGATAAGCTGCGCCAGGGCAATCACCTGGAGCATATTCCCCTGTTTTTCCTTCGGGGCGGCTACGACCCCGCCCGGGTGCGGGGAGTGGACAAGCTGATGATGGCCGCCATGGAGCGGATACTCTCCGGCAAGTCCGATCCCCGGTCCCGGGCTGCTCTGGAGGCTGTCCGCCGGGGTGCGAACTGGGTGAGCCAGGCACAGCTGGAGCCAGTGCTGGACTGGCTGGCCGGTTGAGAAAAGGAGGCTGCCATGGCCCGACAATCCAACCGGAAGGAGGGGCGGATCAAATCCTCCATTGTGGCTCGGCTCAACGCCAAGCTGTTTTTCCGGCTGCTGGGCATCTACCTGATGCTGGATCTGCTGTTGGTGGCGCTGTTCTGCGGCGGACTGGTGGCCTGGTCGGAGGGGCAGGCCGCCCGGCTGGCCAGGCTGGCGGAGGAACGGGGAGTCCCCTCGCCGGAGGCCACCGAGTGGATGGCAGCCGGCAGCTATACCGTCTCCTCCGGCGCAGGCACGCCGGAGGGTATCCGTCTGGCCGACTGGCTCCCCAGTCCAGCGGAACTGAAGGGGGAGGAGCGGTACTTTGACCCGGGGACGGTGGATCTGCTGCCCCTGATCACCTTTTCCACCGGCGGCGCCACCAGCTACACCCTGGTGACCGACTGTCAGGGGGAACCGTATACCATCCGGCTGGACCTGTCCCGGCCGGCGGCCATCTTCGTCTTTGCCGCCCGGGTGCTGGTGATCTGCCAGCTTATCAGTCTGCTGTCCAATCTGCTGAAAAACGCCGGTACCATCCGCCGTACCCTGCGGCCTATTCAGGACCTGGCCGCCGCCGCCGCCCGGCTGAATCAGGCGGCCCAGGGCATGTCAACCGAGGAACTCCAGGTCCTGGCGGGGGAGCTGGATGAGATCAACGCCACCCATCTGGACCGGCGGATTTCCATCTCCGGCACCCAAAAGGAGCTGCGCACCCTGGCCCGGGCCATCAACGCCATGCTGGACCGAATCAACGCCGCCTACCGCTCCCAGATGCGATTTGTCTCCGACGCCAGCCACGAGCTGCGCACCCCCATCGCCGTCATCCAGGGCTATGCCAATCTGCTGGACCGGTGGGGGAAGGACGACCC
>NZ_CALXFV010000119.1 GCF_944387675.1 uncultured Flavonifractor sp.
AAGAAGAATCCCATTGACGCCCTGGACCAGGAGACCCTGTTTACCATCAACAAGTTCTTTGAGAACAACCTGAACGTATCCGAGACCGCCCGGAAACTCTTCGTCCACCGGAATACCCTGGTGTACCGGCTGGAGAAGATCAAAAAGCTGACCGGACTGGACCTGCGGGAGTTTGACGACGCCATTACCTTCAAGGTGGCGCTGATGGTGAAAAAGTATCTGATTTCCCGGGGCATTGACAACTGAACCGCCAACAACAGGGACGCCGGAGACGGCGTCCCTCCTGGTGATGGGCGGTTGTTTCGCATCCGACAAATACATAGACGAGGTAAGCAAGTGTGATACGTCTGATCGACATCCAAAAGTCCTACGACAACGGCACAAAGGCCCTGAAAGGGGTCAGCATGCGCATTGACGACGGAGAGTTCGTCTTTCTGGTGGGTCCCTCCGGCTCGGGCAAATCCACCATATTGAAGCTCATTACCGCGGAGATCGCCCCCTCCGCCGGCCGGCTGATGGTCAACGGCTACAACCTGAATAACATCCGGCCCCGCCAGGTTCCCTACATGCGGCGCACCCTGGGGGTCATTTTTCAGGACTTCCGCCTCATTGAGAAGAAGACGGTCCGGGAGAACCTGGTATTTGCCATGCGGGCGGTGGGCGCCTCCCCCAAGGAGATCCGCAAACGGGTATCCTACGTGCTGGAGCTGGTGGGCCTGGACCAGAAGGGGGACAGGCTGCCCAGCCAGATTTCCGGCGGCGAGCAGCAGCGGGTGGCCATTGCCCGGGCGCTGGTAAATAACCCGCAGATGATTATCGCCGACGAGCCCACCGGCAATCTGGACCCCATGCGCTCCCTGGAAATTATGATGCTGCTGGAGCGCATCAATGAGCTGGGAACCACCGTACTGGTGGTCACCCACGAGCGGGAACTGGTCAACCGCTTCTCCAAACGGGTGGTGGCCATTGAGAACGGCAGAATCATCAGCGACGAGACAGGCGGGTATTATAACAATGAAACAACGATATGATTTCGGCTATTTTTTTGTGGAGGGATTCCGGAGCATTTTTACCCACGGGCTGATGTCCTTTGCTGCGGTATGCATGATTATCTGCTGTCTGCTCATCATGGGGTCCTTTTCCCTGGTGGCGGTAAACGCCTCCAACATGTTCCGGGACCTGGAGAAGGAAAACCAGTTTACAGCCTACATTGAGGATACCCTGACCCAGGAGGAGGCCCGGGGTCTTGAGATTCAGATTGAGGACATTCCCAACGTGGCCCGGGCGGAGTTTGTCACCAAGGAGGAGGCCCAGGCGGAGTTTGAGGCCGACTATGAGGGCAACCCCCTCTTTGAGGGCCTGCCCGCCGAGGTCTACCGGGACCGGTTCCACGTCTATCTGGACGACATCAGCAGGCTGGCGGAGACCGAGGAGGCGGTAAACGCAGTGGCCGGCGTGGCCTGGACCAAGTCCGCCCCCGAGATTGCCGAGGGATTTACCGTCATCCGCAACGTGGCGGGTGCGGTGGCCGTCATCCTGGTCATTATTTTGCTGGCGGTGAGCCTGTTCATCATTGCCAATACCATCAAACTGGCCACCTTCAACCGCAGGGAAGAGATCGCCATTATGAAGATGTGCGGCGCCACCAACTCCTTTGTCCGCTGGCCCTTTGTGTTTGAGGGGCTGATTCTGGGCCTGGTGGGTGCGGCAGTGGCCTTCTTCCTGGAGTGGGGGGTCTACGTGCTGGTGAGCAGGGCCATTTCCACCTCCGACACCATCTCGCTGATTACGGTGCTGCCTTTCCAGCCCATGGCCCTGCGGGTGCTGGGGGTGTTCGCCCTCACCGGCTTTGTCATCGGCGCCGGCGGCTCGGTGCTGGCGATCCGGAAGTTTTTGCAGGTATAACTCCCTGCGCCGCGAAGAAAAGGAGAGACACAGTGGCAAAAGGACAAAAGACGCAGAAGAGACAGAAGGTGGAGAAGCGCCGGGTGGTATTCGGCGTGTTGGCGGCGCTGCTGGCGCTGCTGATGCTGCTGCCCATGCTTACCATGATCATCGGGGGCGCTGGGGCGGTGACCCAGAGCGAGATTGACGCCCTGAAGCAGGAGCAGGCCGAGAGCCAGGCCAGGCAGGCCGAGCTGAAGGAGCAGCTGGCCGCCGCTGAGGCGGAGCAGTCCGCTGCCGAGGAGAAGCGCAGCCTGCTGCTGAAGCAGCTGGACGCCATCAACGACGAGCTGGACAACATCAATGCGCAGATTGCCTACTATGACGCCGCCATCGCCCAGAAGGAAGAGGAGCGTAAGGTGGCCGAGGCAAACGAGCAGGCCCAGTACGAGCTGTTCTGCCAGCGGGTGCGGGCCATGGAGGAGGAGGGGACGGTATCCTACTGGTCCATCCTCTTCAACGCCGAAAACTTTTCCGACCTGCTGGACCGGCTGGCGGATGTGGATGCCGTGATGGACTACGACAACCAGGTAATGGACGACCTCATCGCCGTTCGGGAGGAGCTGGAGCGGCTCCAGGCCGAGCTGGAGGCCGCCCGGGCCGACGAGCAGGAGGTTAAGGAGCAGCAGGAGGCCAAGAAGGCCGAGCAGCAGGAGAAGGTGGCGGAGGCCGAAAAAGTGCTGGCCGAGCTGAACAAGAATGTGGCGGAGGTCAACCGCCTGCTGGACGAGGAGGACAAGGCCGCCGCCGCCATCCAGGCGGATATTGTCAAAAAGCAGAAGGAGCTGGAGGAGCAGCGCAAGCAGAACGGCACCACTATCGTCTCCGAGAGCGGCTATATGTGGCCCCTGCCCGGCTGGTACAGCATCTCCTCCCCCTTCGGCTACCGCATCAACCCGGTAAGCGGCCGGGCTCAGAACCACGGCGGCATTGACATTCCCGCCAACGGAGGCACCCCCATCCTGGCCTGCAAGAGCGGCCAAGTCATCACCTCGGTGTACGGCAGCGGAGCTTACTGGTCCTACGGCAACTACGTGGTCATCGACCACGGCAACGGCAATTCTACCCTGTACGCCCACATGAGCTCCCGGGCAGTGAGCGAGGGGCAGATGGTGACTCAGGGTCAGGTGATCGGCTATGTGGGGACCACCGGCAACTCCACCGGCAACCACCTGCACCTGGAGATCCGGGTGAACGGACAGCGGACCGACCCGGAGGCCAAATTCCCGGATCTGAATTTGACCTCCTGGTAATACCGTTTTCATGGAACCAACGAACCAACCTAGCAGGGCGGAGGGGTGGCCTCTCCGCCCTGTGCGCGTTTCCGGGAAAGGATGTGAATGGGATGAAACGCAGGCGTTTTACCGGTCTGCATCTGCTGGCGGTGGTGCTGGTCACCGCCCTGCTCTGTGTGGGCGTGGGGTATCTGGCCCTCAGAAGCTATCTGGGGGACTACGGAGCCTCCCTGGTGCGGGCGGTGAAGCTGGTGGAGGATAGCTTCGTGGGAGAGTACGACGAGACCGCCGCGGTGGACGCGGCCCTGGAAGCTCTGGTGGACGGGTTGGGGGACCGGTGGAGCTACTACCTGACGGAGGAGGAGTACGCCGCCCAGAACCAGCGGCGCACCAACCAGTATGTGGGCATCGGGGTCACTATCACCTATGAGCGGGAGGACGGCCTGCTCATCCAGTCGGTGACCGCCGGCGGCCCGGCGGAGACGGCGGGACTGCTGGCCGGGGAGGTTATTACCGCCGTGAACGGCACCTCCCTGGCGGGAGAGACCCGGTATGACGGGGTAACCCTCATTCAGGGAGAGGCGGGTACCACCGTGTCCCTGGAGATCCTGGGGATAGACGGTGCCAGCCGCACCGTGACAGTGGAGCTGGCCAGCGTAGATTCTGATCCGGTGGTGAGCCAGATGCTGGAGGGGAATGTGGGCTATGTGGCTCTGGCCAACTTCTACGACAACAGCGCCCGGTACCTGGAGGAGGCGGTGACCAACCTCCAGGATCAGGGGGCGCAGGCCCTCGTTTTCGACATGCGCAACAATGGCGGCGGTTATCTGAATCAGCTTACCGACATGCTGGACTTTCTGCTGCCCGAGGGTCCCGTCTTTCTCACCCGGGACAAGGCGGGTCATGAGGAGGTCACCTACTCCGACGCTGCCTGTGTGGATTTGCCCATGGTGGTGCTGGTCAACGCCGATACCTACTCCGCCGCCGAATTTTTTGCCGCCGAGCTCCAGGAGTGGGGGGTGGCCCAAATTGTGGGGGAACCCACCAGCGGCAAAGGCTACTCCCAGCAGACCTTCGCCCTGCCCCACGGCGGAGCGATTGCCATCTCCACCGCCAGCTACTTTACCGGCAGCGGAACCTCCCTCATCGGCACCGGCCTGACCCTGGACCGGGAGGTTTACCTCACCGGTGAGGGGGACGCCCAACTGGAGGCCGCTCTGGAGCTGCTGAACGGGTAAAATCTGCAAAAACCTCTTGACTGTAAAGGGACTTGATGCCTTATGCTGAGGCCAAGGAGGCGAGTGCCATGACGATCAAAGAGTTGGAGACCACCCTGGGTATGACCCGGGCCAACATCCGGTTTTACGAGCAGGAGGGGTTTTTCACCCCGGCCCGGGGCGGGAACAATTACCGCATCTACTCGGAGGAGGATGTGGAGACCCTGCGGAAGCTGAAGCTGCTGCGTCAGCTGGGCCTGCCTCTGGATACCATCAGAAAGGTGCAGCGGGGGGAGCTGGGGCTGGATACCGCCCTGGCCATGCAGCAGCGGACCCTGGAGGAGCAGCGCGCCGAGCTGGAGTGGGCCGGCCGGGTGTGTGCCTCCATGCGCTCCGATCAGGTGGAGTACGCCACCCTGGACGCCCAGAAGTATCTGACTGTTCTGGACCGCCCGGCGGAGGGGGAGGGGTATTTCAGCCTGAACAGGGACAGCACCCCCATGGTGGCCTACCCCTGGCGGCGGTTCTTTGCCCGGTGGCTGGATTTGTACCTTTACAGTGTGCTGTGGTCGGCCTTCGAGCTGCTGGTGCTGCGGTTTAATCCGCCGGGAGGCCTTTTTTTCACCCTGCTGGGCAGCTATCTGAATTACGGCACCATGCTGGTGGTGGAGCCCCTGCTGCTGTCCACCTGGGGCTACACCCCCGGCAAGTGGCTCTTCGGCCTCCAGGTCCGGGACACCCGCGGCGGGAAGCTGACCTGGAGCGACGCCCTGGCCCGCACCTGGGGCGTCTTTGCCAGGGGCGAGGGCTTCGGCATCCCCATCTATAACCTCTACCGCAATTACAAGAGCTACCGGGCCTGCGCCGACTGCGAAACCTTGCCCTGGGAGGAGGAGCGGGGCTACGCCATCAAGGACGTCAAGGCCCGGCGGTGCTGGGGCTTTGTGGGGGCGGCCGCCGTCCTCTTCGGCCTGACGGTGCTGACGGCGGGCCAGGCCCAGATGCCCCGCCATCGGGGGATGCTCACGGCGGAGCAGTATGTAGCCAACGTAAATGATTTGTACCACTATCTCACCCAGAGCTCCGACCGGGTGATGGATGAGAACGGCTGCTGGGAGGAGAAGGGCAATGTCATCCACCTGTTTGGAGACGGTTCACCCGACCACCAGCTCACCCTGAATGAAGACGGGAAGGTGGTGGCGGTCACCCTGAGCCGAGACGTGATGGGGGAGCAGGTGATCGGCACAGACGACACCTTTGACAAGCAGCTGGCCGCCCTCTCCTTCGCGGCGGCGGTGGGGGACTACAACTGCATCAGCTGGCTGAACAGCGGGGTGCTGACCGCCATCTCGGAGGGGGGCTTTGGGGACTACACCCTCCAGGCCGGGGATGTGACCATCACCCAGACCGTGCATCAGGAGGGCTACCACGGGGTCAATGACTGGCTGTTTGCCGACAGCAACGCCACCACCGGCCAGCTGCGGTACCAGATGGAATTCACCATGACCCTCCAGGCGTGACAGAATAAAGAAGAAGCGGCGGAATCATCCGCCGCTTCAGTCTGTCGAAAAACCCGTTTCATGCTTGATGCATGACCGGGTTTTTCGCATATATCGGCCAGAATAGGAGG
>NZ_CALXFV010000120.1 GCF_944387675.1 uncultured Flavonifractor sp.
GGCAAGGTGAAAGAGGTGTGGGCCGCCCACGACTCGGGCAAGGTGGTCAACCCCATCTCCATCCAGGGCCAGATTGAAGGCGGCGTGCTCATGGGCCTGGGCTACGCCCTCACGGAAAAATTCACCCTGAAGGACTGCGTCCCCCAGGTGAAGTTCGGTACCCTGGGCTTGATGCGCTCCGACCAGATTCCCGATATCCACGCCATCTATGTGGAGAAGGAGCAGCTGCTCCCCTTCGCCTATGGCGCCAAGGGCATCGGCGAGATTGCCACCATCCCCACCGCCCCGGCGGTCCAGGGGGCCTACTACGCCAAGGACCATATCCTGCGCACCTCCCTGCCCATGGAGGACACCTTCTACAACAAGAAAAAGTAACCCCGATCCCCCCCTCCGCGAAGGCCAGGCGGCCCTCCCCAGGGTCCTGGTCCGGCGGCACCTTTCCCGTCTGACCAGGGCCTATTTTGCTGCTTCCGCTGTAACGTGGGAAAGGGCAGAGGGGCTAGCGCCCCAGCGGTTTGCCCCACACCAAAAAAATTTTTAGCATTACATGAAATTTTTTAGTTTTTCCTCTTGACATCTGCCTCACACGTGGTATGATGGTCTCAGAAATAAGCTAAAAAATCAGCAGGCTTCAAAAACATTTTGGAGGCGACAGCTCGATGAAAGACCAGATCAAATGGGTCCTGAACAACATGCCCAAAAGCGAGGACAAGCAGCTTGACGTCATGTCCCTGGCCAACGTGGCCAAGGCCCGGTTCTTCCACAGCTCCTTCCCCCAGTACTCCATCACCCCTCTGGCTCAGCTGGACGGTATGGCCAAGTATCTGGGGCTGGGCGGGGTGTATGTGAAGGATGAGTCATTCCGTTTCGGCCTGAACGCCTTTAAGGTGCTGGGCGGCTCCTTCGCCATGGCCAAGTACATCGCCAGCGAGATGGGCCGGGACGTGTCTGAGATGACCTACGACTACCTGACCAGCGAGGCCTTCCGCAAGGAGTTCGGCCAGGCCACCTTCTTCACCGCCACCGACGGCAACCACGGCCGGGGCGTGGCCTGGGCGGCCAACAAGCTGGGGCAGAAGGCCGTGGTACATATGCCCAAGGGCAGCTCCAAGTCCCGGTTTGACAACATCGCCAAGGAGGGCGCCAAGGTCACTATCGAGGAGGTCAACTACGACGACTGCGTGCGCATGGCCGCCGCGGAGGCCGAGCAGACCGAGCACGGCGTCATCGTCCAGGACACCGCCTGGGACGGCTATGAGGAGATTCCCTCCTGGATCATGCAGGGCTACGGCACCATGGCCAACGAGGCCTCCGAGCAGCTGCGCCAGTGCGGCGTGAACCGGCCCACCCACGTGTTTGTGCAGGCGGGCGTGGGCTCCCTGGCCGGCGCCGTGGTGGGCTACTTTACCAACCTCTACCCCAATGATCCCCCCAAGTTTGTGGTGATGGAGGCCCGGGCGGCCGACTGCCTGTATCAGGGCGCTCTGGCCGGGGACGGCGCTCCCCGCATTGTCACCGGCGACTTGCAGACCATTATGGCGGGCCTGGCCTGCGGCGAGCCCAACACCATCTCCTGGGACATCCTGCGCAACCACGTCTCCGCCTTTGTCTCCTGCCCCGACTGGGTGAGCGCCAAGGGCATGCGGATGCTGGGCGTGCCGGTGAAGGGCGACCCCACGGTGATCTCCGGCGAGTCCGGTGCGGTGGGTATGGGCTGTCTGGACGCCATCATGTGCGACGACGCCTACAAGGATCTGCGGGAGGCCCTGGGACTGGACCGGTTCAGCCAGGTGCTCATGTTCTCCACCGAGGGCAACACCGATCCTCTGAAGTTCCGCCGGGTGATCTGGGATGGCGAGTACCCCACCACCGAGACCCCCCAGCACCCCTATCAGTAAGCGCGCACAACCCATCCGGGATGAAGAAAAGGAAATCAAATTAAGATTTGGAGGTCATTATCATGGATTTTGAGCAGATCAAAGCCGCCGCCGAAGGTTACAAGGCCGATATGACCCGCTTCCTGCGGGCCATGATCTCCCACCCCAGCGAGAGCTGCGAGGAGAAGGAAGTGGTCGCCTGCATCAAGGCCGAGATGGAGAAGCTGGGCTACGATGAGGTGGAAGTGGACGGCCTGGGCAACGTCATCGGCTGGATGGGCCAGGGCGACAAGATCATCGCCATTGACTCCCACATCGACACCGTGGGTATCGGTAACATCAACAACTGGACCCACGACCCCTACGAGGGCTATGAGGACGACGAGGTTATTTACGGCCGCGGCGGCTCCGACCAGGAGGGCGGCATGGCTTCCGCCACCTACGGCGCCAAGATCATGAAGGATCTGGGCCTCATCCCCGCCGGCTACAAGATCATGGTTGTGGGCTCCGTCCAGGAAGAGGACTGCGACGGCATGTGCTGGCAGTACATCGTCAACAAGTTCTTCCCCGCCAAGGGCATCAAGAAGGAGCAGGTGGAGTTCGTCATTTCCACCGAGCCCACCGACGGCGGCATCTACCGGGGCCACCGGGGCCGCATGGAGATCCGCGTGGACGTGAAGGGCGTGTCCTGCCACGGCTCCGCCCCCGAGCGCGGCGACAACGCCATCTACAAGATGGCCGACATTCTCCAGGACGTGCGCGCCCTCAACGAGAATGACGACGCCGACTCCACCGAGATCAAGGGCCTGGTCAAGATGCTCAATCCCAAGTACAACCCCGACCACTATGAGGACGCCCGCTTCCTGGGCCGCGGCACCTGCACCACCAGCCAGATTTTCTACACCTCTCCCAGCCGCTGCGCTGTGGCCGACTCCTGCTCCATCTCCATCGACCGCCGCATGACCGCCGGCGAGACCTGGGACTCCTGCCTGGACGAGATCCGCAACCTGCCCAACGTGAAGAAGTACGGCGACGACGTGAAGGTCTCCATGTACATGTACGACCGTCCCTCCTGGACCGGCGAGGTGTACGAGACCGAGGCCTACTTCCCCACCTGGATCAATAAGGAGTCCGCCGCTCACGTGCAGGCTCTGGTGGACGCCCACCACGCCCTGTACGGCGACAAGCGCATCGGGCCTGACGGCGCCATGCACCTGCGCAACCGTCCCCTGACCGACAAGTGGACCTTCTCCACCAACGGCGTGGCCATCCAGGGCCGGTACGGCATCCCCTGCGTGGGCTTCGGCCCCGGCGCCGAGAGCCAGGCTCACGCCCCCAACGAGATTACCTGGAAGCAGGATCTGGTGACCTGTGCCGCCCTGTACGCCGCCGTACCCGGCCTGTACAAGGAGGAGAACAAGACCGCCGATGTGTCCCAGTTCCGCGCCGGGAAAACGAACAACGACATCAAGTAAGTTCCTTCCCCATTCCTTCTTAAAATTCTGAATGATAAAAAAGGAGACGATTCACATGGACGCCAAGCTGCAGGCCTATATTGACAAGCTGAACAAGCTCAACTTCAAAGAGATGTACGAGGGTGACTTCTTCCTGACCTGGGAGAAGACCGACGACGAGATTGAGGCCGTGTTCACCGTGGCCGACGCCCTGCGCTACATGCGTGAGAACAACATCTCCACCAAGATCTTTGAGTCCGGCCTGGGCATCTCCCTGTTCCGGGACAACTCCACCCGCACCCGGTTCTCCTTCGCCTCCGCCTGCAACCTGCTGGGCCTGGAGGTTCAGGACCTGGACGAGGGCAAGAGCCAGATCGCCCACGGCGAGACCGTCCGTGAGACCGCCAACATGGTGTCCTTCATGGCCGACGTCATCGGCATCCGGGACGACATGTACATCGGCAAGGGCAACACCTACATGCACGAGTTCATGGACGCCGTGACCCAGGGCAACAAGGACGGCGTGCTGGAGCAGAAGCCCACCCTGGTGAACCTGCAGTGCGACATCGACCACCCCACCCAGGCCATGGCCGACATGCTGCACATCATCCACCACTTCGGCGGCGTGGAGAATCTGAAGGGCAAGAAGATCGCCATGACCTGGGCCTACAGCCCCAGCTACGGCAAGCCCCTGTCCGTACCCCAGGGCATCATCGGCCTGATGAGCCGCTTCGGCATGGACGTGGTGCTGGCTCACCCCGAGGGATACGAGGTTATGCCCGAGGTGGAGGAGGTTGCCAAGGCCAACGCCGAGAAGTCCGGCGGCACCTTCACCAAGACCAACAGCATGGCTGAGGCCTTCAAGGACGCCGACATCGTGTATCCCAAGAGCTGGGCTCCCTTCGCCGCCATGGAGAAGCGCACCAACCTGTATGCCGAGGGCGACAGCGACGGCATCAAGGCCCTGGAGAAGGAGCTGCTGGCTCAGAACGCCAACCACAAGGATTGGTGCTGCACCGAGGAGCTGATGAAGACCACCCGGGACGGCAAGGCTCTGTACATGCACTGCCTGCCCGCCGACATCAACGACGTCTCCTGCGTGGACGGCGAGGTGGAGGCCAGCGTGTTCGACCGCTACCGTGACCCCCTGTACAAGGAGGCCTCCTTCAAGCCCTATATCATCGCCGCCATGATCTTCCTGGCCAAGTGCAAGGATCCTCAGGCCACCCTGAAGGCCCTGGAGGAGCGCGGCATTGCCCGTTGGTTCAACAAGTAATCCACCAATTGCTTTTGAACAGATAGACTTCCATTTCTTTTCCCTTCATTCCATGGCCCGTCCGCATAGGTTTACCTGCCTGACATTGTGCGGACGGGCCGCACTATTTCAAATCAGACAGACTGAGGTGTTTTACTATGGGCAAACGCATTGTGATCGCACTGGGCGGCAACGCTCTTGGCAACAACCTGCCGGAGCAGATGATCGCCGTCAAGCAGACCTCCAAGGCCATCGCCGACCTGATTGAGGAGGGCCATGAGGTCATCATCGCCCACGGCAACGGTCCCCAGGTGGGTATGATCCAGAAGGCCATGGCCGAACTGACCCGCTCCGACCCGGAGAAATACATCCCCTGCCCCCTGTCCGTGTGCGTGGCCATGAGCCAGGGCTACATCGGCTACGATTTGCAGAACGGTCTGCGGGAGGAACTGCTGGACCGGGGAATCAACAAGGGCGTGGCCACCGTACTCACCCAGGTGGAGGTGGATCCCCTGGACCCCGCCTTCCAGAACCCCACCAAGCCCATCGGCGCCTTCATGACCAAGGAGGAGGCCGACAAGATGGTGGCCGAGCGGGGCTACAACGTCATTGAGGACGCCGGCCGGGGCTACCGCCGGGTGGTGGCCTCTCCCAAGCCCCAGTCCATCATTGAGATCGACTCCATCCGGGACATGGTGGAGGCCGGCCTAGTGGTAGTGGCCTGCGGCGGCGGCGGCATCCCGGTGTACAAGACCGAGGGCCATCACCTGAAGGGCGCGGCCGCCGTCATCGACAAGGACTTTGCCTCCTGCGTGCTGGCCCAGCAGGTCAACGCCGACACCCTCATCATCCTCACCGCGGTGGAGAAGGTAGCCATCAACTTCGGCAAGCCGGAGGAGCAGTGGCTGGACGAGCTCACCCCCGACCAGGCCCGCAAGTACATCAGCGAGGGCCACTTCGCCCCCGGCTCCATGCTGCCCAAGGTGCAGGCCGCCGTGGAGTTTGCCGAGAGCGCCCCCGGCCGCTCCGCGCTCATCACCCTGCTGGAGAAGGCCAAGGACGGCGTGGCCGGCAAGACCGGCACCGCCATTCACCAGTAAGATACAACAAAGCGGGACCGCTGCATTCCCATGCAGCGGTCCCGTCAGCTTGTCGAATAAGCCTCGCAGAGTTCGCGCCCGCAGGCGCGAAGGAAGTGGAAATTGCGAATATACAATACAAGTGCAACAGAGGAAGAAAGAAGTGGACTCATAGGGGATAAGCCCTT
>NZ_CALXFV010000121.1 GCF_944387675.1 uncultured Flavonifractor sp.
CCCGCCCGGTTCATGCTGGTGTGCGCCATGAACCCCTGCAAGTGCGGCTGGTACGGCTACGGCAGCCGGTGCCGCTGCGTCCCCCAGGCGGTGGAAAAATATCTGAGCCGGCTGTCCGGTCCCCTGCTGGACCGGATCGACCTGTATGTGGAGGTGCCGCCTCTGGAGTTTGAGGAGCTGTCCCGCCGGCCGCAGGCCGAGTCCTCCGCCGCCATCAAGGCCCGGGTGGACGCCGCCCGGGCGGTACAGGCCGCCCGCTTTGGTCCGGCCGGCCCGGCGTGCAACGCCCACATGGGGCCGGGAGAGCTGGCTCGGTTCTGCGCCCTGGACGGGGCGGGGACCGGATTGATCCGGGGGGCCTACGACCGTCTGGGGCTCACCGCCCGCAGCTACGACCGGATTCTCCGGGTGGCCCGCACCATTGCCGATCTGGACGCTTCGGCGGACATCGGGGTGGAGCATCTGGCGGAGGCCATTCAGTACCGGGAAAGCGCCCTGCTCAGGCGGTAAAAAAGATGCGGTCGGATAGGGACATGGCCCGCCGGCCACAGAATATTGGATAAAGGAGAACGACCATTGAACGAAATCATTTTGCTCAAGCTGGGGGAGCTGGTGCTGAAGGGGCTGAACCGGCGCACCTTTGAGGACCGGCTGATTGCCAACGCCAAGCGCCGCCTGCGCCCCCACGGGAACTTCAAGGTGTATTCCAAGCAGTCCACCATGTATGTGGAACCCAAGGACGAGTCCTGCGACATGGACGGGGCGTGGGAAGCCATGACCAAACTTTTCGGCGTGGTGGGACTGAGCCGGGCCAGGGCCTGCGAAAAGGACGCCGACGCCATGCTGCGTACCGCCATAGAGTACCTGGGAGACCGGCTGGCCGCCGCCCATACTTTTAAGGTGGAATCCAAGCGGGCGGACAAAAGCTTCCCCATGACCTCCATCCAGCTGTCCCAGTACGTGGGAGGCGAGCTGGACGAGCGCTATCCCAACCTGACGGTGGATGTCCACCACCCGGAGCTGACGGTGTACCTGGAGGTGCGGGACTACGCCGCCTACGTCCACGCCAATCCGGAGCCCGGCGCGGGCGGTCTGCCGGTGGGGGTGGGGGGCCGGGCGGTGAGCCTGCTCTCCGGCGGCATCGACTCCCCGGTGGCCTCCTGGATGATTGCCAAGCGGGGCATCGCCCTGGAGATGGTCCACTTCTTCTCCTACCCCTACACCTCGGAGGAGGCCAAGGAGAAGGTGCTGGATCTGGCCAGGCTGCTCACCCCCTGGTGCGGCCGGCTCACCGTCCACGTTGTCCCCTTCACCGCCATTCAGGAGGAGCTGCGGCGCAAGTGTCCCGAGGAGCTGTTTACTGTGCTCATGCGCCGGTTCATGATGCGCATTGCCCAGGGAGTGGCCCAGCGCTGCGGCGCCGGGGCCATTGTCACCGGGGAGTGCCTGGGCCAGGTGGCCAGCCAGACCATGGAGGCCATGGCCGCCACCACCGCCGTCTGCGCCCTGCCCATTCTCCGCCCGGTGGTGGGCATGGATAAGGAGGAAATTGTGCGGATTGCCCGGAAGATCGGCACCTTTGAAACCTCCATCCTCCCCTATGAGGACTGCTGCACCGTATTCACTCCCCGCCACCCCCGGCTGCGCCCGGTGCTGGGAGAGCTGGAGGCCGCCGAGGCCGCCCTGGATGTGGAGGGCCTGGTGAAATCCGCCCTGGAGGGTATCGAGCGCATCCAGGTCTGACCCCGGGGGCGGATGCCCACATCCGCCCGCTCCCCCCATTCCAACAAAGGAAGTGCATCCCCATGTCTCATACCGCCGAGCTTATTGCAGTCGGCACCGAGCTGCTGCTGGGCAATATCGCCAACACCGACGCCCAGATGCTCTCCCAGGGTCTATCCGCCCTGGGCATCAATGTCTACTACCACACGGTGGTGGGGGACAATCCCGACCGGCTGCGCGCCGCCGTGGAGACCGCCAAGGACCGGGCGGACATTCTCATCACCACCGGCGGGTTGGGTCCCACCTGCGACGATCTGACCAAAAACGTACTGGCGGAGTGTTTTGGCAAAAAGCTGGTCTTTCACGCCCCTTCCGCCCAGCGGATTGAGGCCTATTTCCGTAATCTCCACCCCACCCGGCCCATGACGGAGAACAACTACCAGCAGGCCATGCTGCCCGAGGGCTGCACCGTGCTGGACAACGACTGGGGGACCGCCCCGGGGGTGGCCTTTCAGGCCGGCGGGGTGCGGGTTATTATGCTGCCCGGCCCGCCCAGGGAGTGCCGGGCCATGTTCACCCACCGGGTCATTCCCTACCTGCGGAATTTGTCCGAGGGGGTCATCGCCTCCCGCACCCTGAAGCTGTTCGGCATCGGGGAGTCGGCCATGGAGGCCCAGCTGCGGGAGCGCATGAACAGCATGGACAACCCCACTCTGGCTCCCTACGCCAAGGAGGGGGAGTGCGAGCTGCGCATCACCGCCAAGGCGGCTGACGAGGGGGCGGCCCACGCCCTGATTGACCCGGTGGAGGCGGATCTGAAGGCCCACTTCGGCCCCCTGGTGTACGGGGTGGATGTCCCCTCCCTGGAGGCGGCGGCCTTCGCCCTGCTCAGGGAGAAGGGCCTTACCCTGGGTACCGCCGAGAGCTGCACCGGCGGGCTGGCGGCCAAGCGGTTTACCGACCTGCCCGGGGCCTCCGCCGTCTTCCGGGGCGGCATTGTCAGCTACGCCACCGAAGTGAAGCACACGGTCCTGGGCGTGCCGCAGGCGCTGCTGGAGGCATACGGCGCCGTCAGCGAGCCGGTGTGCCGGGCCATGGCGGAGGGAGCCCGCCGGGTGCTGGGCTGTGATCTGGCCCTCTCCTTCACCGGAGTGGCCGGCCCCGACCCGGATGAGCGGGGCAACCCGGTGGGGCTGGTGTTCATCGGCTTGGCCGCTCCGGACGGTGTGTGGGTCCGGCAGGTGACCCTGTCCATGGGGCGGGAGCGCATCCGCCACATCGCCGCCAGCCACGGCTTTGACCTGGTGCGGCGCTATCTCACCGGCCTGAGCCTGGGCTGAACGGCGGGCGGTATCCGCGCTTTGGCGCCACCCGCTCCATCCGGAACAACAAACAAAACGGCACACAGCCAGACGGAGCAGGCTGTGTGCCGTTTTCAGCTTTGCCATGGACTCAACCGGTTTCCCGGAGCAGCTCAATCCACCAAATACCCGTCCTCCCCGAATCGGAGGTCAAAGGGTTCGCTGGTAATCTGTATCTCGGGATTGTCCTTAAGCTCATCATAATAGGCGGTCGACACCTCAATATCTTCCAGGGACAGCGTATCTCTGATGCGGACAACCTTGGCACGCTTCATATCAATCCCATTGCAAGTGCGGATCGCAATCATCAGCGCCTCCCGGTCATTGTTGGCATAGATGGGGACGCTGCCGCCCCGAAGCTCGGTGGAGGTTGTCAGATTAATCCAGGTGGCTCCCCAATCCACGTCGTTGACGCAGCGGAGGGTGGTAATGTCGGCGCAGCCAATCCCGCAGGCATTGTGGTGCGTCTCCTCCGTCAGTCCCCGGACAAAAATCTTCTTGATATTCATCAGATCCTCGAAGCCAGGGTTCAACCCCCGTCCGCTTACATTGGGGTCCATCCCGCTGCCTGAGATATTTTTCCCGATCTGATCCACAATCAGCACGTCAATGTCCTTAAACTTGAACTGGGCAATCTTGGCCTTTGCCACCTCCAGCAGGCGGGCATCCACCTCCAGGATGTCTTCCGGCTCACAGGCCTCCAGGTCGCTGATCTCATCATAGGCATTCTGCACCAGGCCGATGCCGAAGGCGATGGGCGCATGTCTGAGAAACTCCCCGCACACCTCCGGAATCCGCTTGGCAAAGGTGTGAAAGCCCTGCATATGAAACATGGAGGCACCCTTATGCTTGGCCAGTCCAATGGCCATCATTTTTGCCATTCCGCTTTCATGTCTGCCTCTGAAGTTGGTATGGGGCTTTACCTTATTAAATATCACTATGCCATCCGACTCCGCGGCATATTTGTCACAGTAGACCGGGGTCCCGTCCTCCAGGGTGCTGATCTGCACAACCTCCATAGACGCCAGGATGGGTACCCCCATAGACGCCTCCGTGATGTTATACCCCGCGATCATTTCCACCTGTCCCTCTGTGGTGCCGCCGCCATGGCTGCCCATGGCGGGGACGATAAACGGCTTGGCTCCGTATTCCTTCAGCTTGTCGCAGATTGCCCGAATAATCGTATCCTGGTGGGGAATTCCCCGGCTGCCGGCTGTGACGCAGATTCGCTTGCCTGCAAATCTGGTCAGATCGTGAATTTTTGTCTCGATTTCTCTCTGCGTATGGGTTCTCAGATCCTCAATCTTGTGCGCGTCATAGAGCTGCCTGATTTTCATCATCTTTGGAATTTCGACGCACTCCAACCCTTCCACCTTGATTTTGATTGGAGGAAACTCAATTTTTTGCACGGTCCACACCTCCTAATACCGTTTTACCGGATGCGTCGTCTTTTTTCAGCGGTGTCCGGCCAGACGCCCGGGCATCAGAACACGAACAAGGACAACAAAATCGTCACGACGGCGCATATGCCAATGGCAAGGCCGCTCATGGCTCCCTGAACCTCCCCCATTTCCAATGCTCTGGACGTACCCACCGCATGGGAGCATGCTCCGATTGCCAGCCCCGCCGCCACCGGATTTTTTACCCGGAAAACGCGCACCAGCAGCGGTGCTCCGATGCTGCTGGCAATGCCGGTCAGAATCATGGCCGCCATTGTGATGGAGACCACCCCTCCATGAGAGGCCGACAGGCTGGTGGCAATTGCCGTGGTGACCGATTTGGGCAGCAGAGAGACCAGCATTTCTCTGTCCAGGCCGAACAACCGGCACAGCAGATAAATGCTCCCCATGGATGAGGCGGAGCCCGCGGTACAGCCCGCCAAAATCGGCAGCCAGTTTTTTCTCAGCAGGGGCAGCTTTTCATAAATCGACATACCCAGACAGGCCGTGGCCGGAGTAAGCATCAAATTGATCAGGCTGCCGCCCTCGTTATATGCCTCATAGGGAATTTGAAACACAAGCAGCGTACCAATGACCAGAAGCGCGCCGATCAGCAGCGGATTGCAGACCGCCCAGCGCACGTTCCGCTGGATCACCACGCCGGTCCAAAATGCAAAAATACTCAGCGCCAGGCCAAAAAAGGGACTGGACCACAGCTCAGTCATCCTGCTTCCCCCTCTTCATCAGCCTGATCACAAGTGTAACGCTGGCCGCTGTAACCCAAAACGTGACCACCAGAGACACCAGGCTGATCACCACCAGTGCGATCAGATTGCGCTGAAGCTCTTCCCAACAGTTAATAATGCCCGCTGCCGCCGGCACAAACAGGATGGACATGTTCCCCAGCAAAAAGTCCGCACTCTCCCTTATGTGTTCCGGACGCAGCAGCCTGACAGCCAGGAGAAAAAACAAGAGCAGCATGCTGATCACATTTGCCGGAAGCACGATGGGTACCACGGCCTCAATGAGTTCACTTATCCAGCAGATACCGAAAATGATGGCCATCTGGCCCACGATTTTCATACTTTCCCACCGCCCTTCCTTTCCCTGGTCCCGTCCCCCTATTTCGCGGCCTTGGCGGCGCGGATGGCCTCGATGAGCATGGGGGTGACCTTGTACAGGTCGCCGCAGATGCCGTAGGAAGCCACGTCGAAGATGGGGGCGGACTCGTTCTTGTTCACCGCGAT
>NZ_CALXFV010000122.1 GCF_944387675.1 uncultured Flavonifractor sp.
GCCATCCATGAGTTCGGCCACTTCGTGGCCGCCAAGGCCCTGGGCGTGCGTGTCAATGAGTTTTCCATCGGCATGGGTCCGGCGCTGATTTCCCGGGAAAAGGGGGAGACCCTCTACTCCCTGCGGGCCTTCCCCATCGGGGGCTACTGCGCCATGGAGGGGGAGGAGGCCGCCTCCGACGATCCCCGCTCTTTTCACAACAAGCCCTTTTGGAAGAAAGCCGTCATTCTGGTGGCGGGGGCCTTTTTGAACTTTGTGACCGGTCTGCTGCTGATCCTCCTGATCATGGGCCTGGCGGGCAGCCCCGCCGCTCCGGTATTCACCGGCGTGATGGAGGGGGCGGAGGCGGTGCTGGACACCGGCCTTCAGCCCGGCGACCAGTTCTACACCATTGACGGACACCGGATCTACTTCCAGACCGACGCGCTGGTTTACCTGGAGCGGGCGGGGGAGAAGGTGGAGGTGACGGTGCTCCGGGACGGGGAGCGGGTGGACCTGGGGGAAATTGATCTGCCCTACCGACAGCTCACCGACGAGAACGGCCAGCAGGTGGAAAAGCGGGGCATCTACGTGGGCCAGTTCCTGGAGGACACGGCGGCCACCCGCCTGCGGAACAGCTGGTATCAGGCCATCGACTATGTGCGCATGGTGTGGATGGGCCTGGGGGACATTGTCACCGGGGCGATGGGCCTGCGGGACATGTCCGGCGTCATCGGCATCGTGGCCATGGCCGGGGACGTGGGCCAGGCAGGGGCGGAGGCGGCGGGCCTGTTCGGCGCCATCGTCAACCTGCTGGACTTTACCGCCCTCATCGCCATCAACCTGGCGGTGATGAACCTGCTGCCCATTCCCGCCCTGGACGGCGGCCAGATCTTTCTGCTGGTGGTGGATGGAATCTACCGCCTGGCGACCAAGAAGCACATTGATCAGAAATACCTGGGCTATCTCAACATGGCGGGCTTTGCCTGCCTCATCGCCCTGATGATCCTGGTGGCCATCAGCGATGTGAATAAGTTTATCCTATAGGAGGCTGCACCATGACCAGACAGATTTTGGTGGGCAACGTCCCCGTGGGTGGGGGCGCCCCCGTCACTATACAGTCCATGACCAACACCCGCACCCACGACGTGGCGGCCACCGTGGAGCAGATCAAGCGCCTGGCCACCGCCGGCTGCCAGATCATCCGGGTGGCGGTGCCGGACCAGGCAGCGGCCAGGGCGGTGGGGGAGATCCGGGCGCAGATCTCCATCCCCCTGGTGGTGGACATCCACTTCGACTACCGGTTGGCCCTCACCTGTATCGACGCCGGGTGCGACGCGGTGCGCATCAATCCCGGCAACATCGGCGGGGAGGACCGGGTCAAAGCGGTGGCGGAGGCCTGTAAAGCAAAAGGACTTCCCATCCGTATCGGGGTCAACGGCGGCTCTCTGGAGAAGCCCCTGCTGGCCAAATACGGGGGCGTCACCCCGGAGGCCCTGGTGGAATCGGCCTTCGGCCACATCGCCCTGCTGGAGAAGTATGACTTCCACGACATCTGCATCTCTCTCAAATCCTCCAGCGTGCCGGTGACTATGGCGGCCTATCAGCTGATGAGTATGGAAAGCGATTATCCTTTACATCTTGGAGTGACCGAGACCGGTACCCTCCGCATGGGGACCCTGAAATCCGCCATCGGCATCGGCGGCCTGCTGGCCCTGGGCATTGGGGACACCATGCGGGTGTCCCTGTCCGCCGACCCGGTGGAGGAGGTGCTGGCGGCCAAGGACATCCTGAAGGCCGCCGGCCTGCGGAAGGATGGTCCCGACCTGATCTCCTGCCCCACCTGCGGGCGGACCCGCATTGACCTGATCGGCCTGGCCGGGGAGGTGGAGGAGCGGCTCAAGGGCCTGGACAAGCCCCTCACCGTGGCGGTGATGGGGTGCGTGGTCAACGGTCCCGGAGAGGCCGCCGCCGCCGACGTGGGCATTGCAGGCGGCGACGGGGAGGGCCTGCTCTTCCGCAAGGGGGAGATTGTGAAAAAGGTCCCCCAGGACCGGCTGGTGGACGAGCTGTTTGCCCTCATTGAGCAGATGTAAGGGGAGCGGGAGCGATTCGGATGATACCGCAGGCACAGAAAATTCCATTTTTAAAGCTGTTTTCCGCCTGGCGGCCCGGGCAAGAGCTGGCGGCCCGGGTGGAGGGCTACCAGGTGACCCGGGCTGTGATAGACAAAGGCGCCCGGGTCATCCGCGCCAGTGTGGAGTGCGCCGCCCCGCCGGGAGAGGAGCTGCGCCGGCAGATTGAGGGCAGCCTGGCCCTGGCCTACCGGGTGGAGCGGGTGGAGCTGGAGATGACGCCGGTCCCGGAGGCCGCGCCGGTCCCGGAGGCCGCGCCGGTCCCGGAGGCCGTGCCGGCTGTTGCGCCGGCGGAGGACGAGGCGGCGGCGGCCTTCCGCCGGACGGAGGAGATCCGCCGCAAAGCCCTGGCGGGGCTGAAAGCGCCCAAGCCCACGGAGCGGAAACCGGGGAGGGGCGCCCCCAAGGGGAAGCTGATCTACGGCAGGCATGAGGTGCGCAAGGCCCCCACCCCCATGAGCCAGCTCGAGCTGGATATGGGGACGGTAATTGTGGAGGGGGACGTGTTTTCCCTGGACCACCGGGAGCTGAAGAAGCGGGGGGCCTGGGTGGTGTGCTTCGATTTGACCGACTACACCGGCTCGGTGCGGGTGAGCAAGTTTTTCCCCGGCGACGAGGGCAAGGGCATTGTGGACGGGGTGAAGAAGGGCCAGCGGCTGCTGGTCCAGGGCAAGCTGAACATTGACCGCTTCACCGGGGACATGGTGCTGGAGCCCTACGCCGTTATGGAGACCGACCGGCCCCAGCGGACGGACGACGCGCCGGAGAAGCGGGTGGAGCTACACCTGCATACCAACATGTCTGCCATGGACGCCCTCACCGCCGTGGGTTCCAAAATGGACTCCCCCATCGGCACGGACAAGAACGTGGTGAAGCGGGCGGAGCGGTGGGGCCACCGGGCCATCGCCATCACCGACCACGGGGTGGCCCACGCCTTTCCCAACGCCTGGCACTCCGCCAAGCAGATCAAACTTCTCTATGGGGTGGAGGCCTATTACATCAACGACGTGGATGACCGGGTGGCCGTCCACGGGGAGCTGGACCAGCCTCTGGAGGGGGAGGTCGTCTGCTTCGACCTGGAGACCACCGGCCTGGACCCCCGCCGGGACGTGATCACGGAGATCGGGGCGGTGGTGCTGCGGGACGGAGAGGTGGCGGAGCAGTTCTCCACCTTTGTCAATCCCGGCCGGCCCCTGAGCCGGGAGATCACCCAGCTCACCGGCATCACCGACCAGATGCTGGAGGGAGCGCCCTCTCAGGAGGAGGCCGTGGGTGCCTTTCTGGACTTTGTGGGGGATCGGCCCCTGGCCGCCCACAACGCGGAGTTTGACGTGGGCTTTATTGCCGCCGGCTGCCGCCGGATGGGCCGCCCCTTTGAGCATACTTACCTGGACAGCCTGATCCTGGCTCAGAACCTGCTGCCCGAGCTGGGCAAGTACAAGCTGGACGTTGTGGCGGAGCATCTCAACCTGCCCGCGTTCAATCACCACCGGGCCTATGACGACGCGGCCACGGTGGGCTATATGCTCATTCCCTTTTTCGATATGCTCCGGGACAGAGGGGTGCGGTCCCTCCAGCAGATCAACCCGGCCATGACCAAGCTGCGGGCGGGGGGCAAGGCCAAGCGGCAGCCCAAGCACCTCATCGTGCTTGCCAAAAACCAGCTGGGCCTGCGCAATCTGTACCAGCTCATCTCCGCCTCCTACCTGGACCACTTCAAGCGCTATCCCATCATGCCCAAAAGCCTGATCGACCGGCACCGGGAGGGGCTGATCATCGGCTCGGCCTGCGAGGCGGGGGAGCTGTTTCAGGCCATTGTGCGCCGGAAGGACTTCAAGGAACTCAAGCGCATCGCCTCCTGGTACGACTTTCTGGAGATTCAGCCCCTGTGCAACAACGCCTTCATGCTGCGCAAGGGTATGGTGCGCAGCGAGGAGGAGCTGCGGGACTTCAACCGTACGGTGGTGGCGCTGGGGGAGGCACTGGACAAGCCGGTGTGCGCCACCGGGGACGTCCACTTCCTGGACCCGGAGGATGAGATCTACCGCCACATTCTGCTGGCCTCCAAGGGGTTTGAGGACGCCGATTCCCCCCTGCCCCTCTACTTCAAAACCACCCGGGAGATGCTGGAGGAGTTTGCCTACCTGGGGGAGGAGAAGGCCTATGAGGTGGTGGTGCGCAACACCAACCTGGTGGCCGACTGGTGCGAGGACGTGGTGCCGCTGCCCCAGGGCCTGTTTGCCCCCAAAATTGAAAACTCCGCCCAGGAGCTGACAAGGCTGGTGTGGGACAAGGCCAAGGCCCTCTACGGGGAGCAGCCACCCCAGATCGTGGTGGACCGGATCAACGCCGAGCTGGGGGATATCATCAAATGCAAGTACGACGTGATCTACATGTCCGCCCAGAAGCTGGTGCAGGACTCCCTGGACCACGGCTACCTGGTGGGTTCCCGGGGCTCGGTGGGTTCCTCCCTGGTGGCCTTCCTGTCCGGCATCACCGAGGTCAACTCCCTGCCCCCCCACTACCGCTGCCCCCAGTGCAAGCACTCCGATTTTGAGGCGGCCAAGGCGGGGGGCTGGGGCTGCGGCGCCGACATGCCAGACGCGGTCTGTCCCCGGTGCGGCGCACCCTACGCCAAGGACGGGTTCAACATCCCCTTTGAGACCTTTTTGGGCTTTGGCGGCGACAAGGTCCCCGACATCGACCTGAATTTCTCCGGCGAGTACCAGTCCAGCGCCCACCGATATACCTTTGAGCTGTTCGGCCAGAGCCACGTGTTCCGGGCGGGGACCATCGGCACGGTGAAGGACAAGATTGCCTACGGCTATGTGAAGCACTACCTGGACGAGCACGGCCTCAGCGGCACCCGGGCGGAGGAGAACCGGCTGTCTCTGGGGTGCAGCGGCGTCAAGCGCACCACCGGCCAGCACCCCGGCGGCATGGTGGTTATCCCCCAGAACCGGGAAATCTACGACTTCTGTCCGGTGCAGCACCCCGCCGACGACCCCAACAGCGACATCATCACCACCCACTTTGAGTATCACTCCATGGAGTCCAACCTGCTGAAGCTGGACATGCTGGGCCACGATGACCCCACCATGATCCGCATGCTCCAGGACCTGACCGGGGTAGACCCCCAAAAAATCCCCCTGGACGACAAGGACACCATGAGCATCTTCACCTCCTCCAAGGTGCTGGGCTTTGAGAACGACCCCATCCTGGGTCCCACCGGGGCGGTGGCCATCCCGGAGTTCAACACCAAATTCACCCGGGGCATGCTGATGGACACCCAGCCCCACCAATTTGACATCCTGCTGCGGCTGTCCGGCTTCTCCCACGGCACCGACGTGTGGCTGGGCAACGCCCGGGACCTGGTGGTGGACCAGGGCATTCCGGTAGGCCAGGCCATCGGCTGCCGGGACGACATCATGCTCTTCCTCATCTCCTGCGGCATGCCGGAGAAGCGCTCCTTTAAGATCATGGAGTCGGTGCGCAAGGGCCGGGGCCTGCCCGACGGGGCGGAGGAGGAGATGAAGGCCGCCGGCGTGCCCGACTGGTACATCGGCTCCTGCAAGAAGATCAAGTACCTCTTCCCCAAGGCCCACGCGGTGGCCTACGTGATGATGGCCTTCCG
>NZ_CALXFV010000123.1 GCF_944387675.1 uncultured Flavonifractor sp.
ACGATACAGGACTTGAACCTGTGACCTCCCGCACGTCAAGCGGATGCTCTACCAGCTGAGCTAATCGTCCAAACAGCGTAGATCATTATATCAGAGGGATAGAAGATTGTCAATAGTTTTTTGCGCGCCGCCCGGCAGCGCGGGGGGAAGGATAAGATGGAGTACTATCAGGTGCCGGCCCGGTCCCTCCACCGGGATCTGGGGGAGAGCAAAGGAGCGTTGTGGGTCTACGGCCGCAGCGCCGCCGGCCTGCTGGCCGACGACGGGAGCCGCTGGGGCGTGCTGATCCTCCCTGGCGGCGGGTATGAGCGGATTGCCCCGGCGGAGAGCGAGCCGGTGGCTCTGGCCTTTGTGGCGGCGGGGATACAGGCCTTTGTGCTGTCCTATAGTCTGCTGCCGGTGGGCTGGCCCGCGCAGTTTCTGGAAGGGGCGGCTGCCATGGCCTGGATTCGAAGTCATGCCGTCCAGCTTGGCATCCGCTCCGACCGGGTGGCGGTGTGCGGCTTCTCCGCCGGGGGCCATCTGGCGGGGTGCCTGTGCTGCCTGTGGGACCATCCGCTGCTCAGAGAGCGGCTGGGACTGGCTCCGGAGCAGGTGCGACCGGATGCCGCCATCCTGGGCTACCCGGTGGTAAATGAGGCGCGGTACCTCGCCCCTCTGGGCGCCCCGGAGAAGCTAAAACTGGACCGGCGAATGCGGGGGGACCATCCGCCCGCCTTTTTGTGGGCTACGGGGGAGGACGCCACCGTGCCGGTGGAGAACACCCTGGATTACGCCTCCGCCCTGCGGCGGGCCGGGGTACCGGCGGAGCTGCACCTCTTCGCCAAGGGTCCCCACGCCATGGGTCTGGCCGACCGGGAGAGCGCCCGGGACATGGCCCACTATAATTCCCACGCTGCGGCCTGGCATGGCCTGTGCGTGGATTGGCTGAAAGGAGTTTGACATGGCCCAGCGTGTGGTTTTGATTACCGGCGGCAGCCGGGGCATCGGCGCGGCCGCCGCCCGGCGGTTTGCCGCCGGCGGGGACAAGGTGATTCTCAACTACTGCCGCTCCCAGGAGCGGGCGGAGGCCCTGGCGTCGGAAATCGGCGGCTGGGCGGTGTGCGCCGATGTGTCCGACCCGGTCCAGGTCAAGAAAATGGTTGACAATGTGTTGGATAAATTTTGTCAACTTGACATTCTGATATGTAACGCCGGCATCGCCCAGCAGAAATTGTTTGGCGATTTGACCGACGCCGACTGGCGGCGGATGTTCGCCGTCCATGTGGACGGAATGTTTTATACCATCCGGGCGGCCCTGCCCCACTTCATCCACCGGAAGGCGGGGCGGATTCTGACGGTGTCCTCCATGTGGGGACAGGTGGGGGGTTCCTGCGAGGTGGCCTACTCCGCCGCAAAGGCCGCTGTCATAGGCATGACAAAGGCTTTGGCCAAGGAATTGGGGCCGTCGGGCATTACGGTGAACTGTGTGTCTCCGGGGGTCATTGACACGGAGATGAATGCCAATCTCTCCCCGGAGGACTTGGCGGCCCTGGCGGAGGAGACCCCTCTGGGGCGCATCGGCCGGCCGGAGGACGTGGCGGAGGCCCTGTGGTACCTGGCTTCCCCCGGGGCGGGGTTTGTCACCGGCCAGGTTTTGGCTCCCAACGGCGGACTGGTAGTGTAAAAAGGGGCAGCGCTTATTCATAATTTGTTCATACTTCCAACAATGGCCGCCTGATAGAGGCGGCCATTGTGCAGTTTTTAGGTTGACAATTTCCGACGTTCCGCATATAATTGTCAACAACTTCTAAAAGGAGGAAGATACCATGAAGAAGCTTCGCATCCTGTCTCTTGCGCTGGCGGGTGCTCTGTGCGTTTCCATGCTGGCCGGCTGCGGCAGCAGCGACCAGGGCTCTGCCAACACGCCCGCCGCCGGCGGCGAGACCACCCCTGCCGGCACCGAAACCGGCTCCACCGCCACTGGCACCGCCTTCAAGCTGGGCGGCACCGGCCCCCTGACCGGCGGCGCCGCCATCTACGGCCTGGCTGCCCAGCGGGGCGCCCAGATTGCCGTGGAGGAAATCAACGCCGAGGGCGGCGATATCCAGTTCGAGCTGCGCTATGAGGACGACGTCCACGTGGCCGAGACTGCCGTCAACGCCTACAACACCCTGAAGGAGTGGGGCATGCAGATTTCTCTGGGTTCCGTTACCTCCACTCCCGGCATTGCCACTTCCGTGCTCAACTTTGAGGACCGCATCTTCGCCCTGACCCCCTCCGCCTCCTCTCCCGACGTGATTGAGGGCAAGGACAATGTGTTCCAGATGTGCTTCTCCGACCCCAACCAGGGTCTGGCCTCCGCCCAGTACATCTATGAGCAGGGCCTGGGCGAGAAGGTGTTCATCATCTGGAAGAACGACGATGTGTACTCCACCGGCATCAAGGACCAGTTTGTGGCCGAGGCTGAGGCCCTGGGCCTGGAGGTGGTGGGCGACGCCACCTTTACAGAGGACACCCAGAACGACTTTACCGTGCAGGTGAGCCAGGCCCAGCAGGCCGGCGCCGACCTGATTTTCCTGCCCATCTACTATCAGCCCGCCTCCCTGATCCTGAGCCAGGCCGCCGCCACCGGCTACACCCCCAAGTTCTTCGGTGTGGACGGCATGGACGGCATCCTGACCATGGACGGCTTTGATCCCGCTCTGGCCGAGGGCGTCATGCTGCTGACCCCCTTCAACGCCGACTCTGACGACGAGGCCACCCAGAACTTCGTCTCCAAGTATCAGGAGCTGTACAACGAGACTCCCAACCAGTTTGCCGCCGACGCCTACGACTGCGTTTACGCCTACAAGCTGGCCCTGGAGACCGCCGGCTGCACCCCCGACATGAGCGCTGCGGACATCTGTGACGCGCTGATTGAGGTATTCCCCACCATCACTCTCACCGGCCTCACCGGTGACGGTGCGGGCATCACCTGGGATTCCACCGGTGCGGTGTCCAAGAGCCCCAAGGGCATGATCATCGAGAACGGCGCTTACGTCGGTATGGATTAAGCGTCCGCTGCAAGGAAAGAGAGAGACAAAGCGGTTTCGGGAGGACCGCCGGCGCTGCCGGCGGCCCTCCCGCCCGTTGCGTTTTCAGACAACGTGGAGGATCGCGGGCGGGCATCGGCCTGCCGGCGCCCGGCCTCGAGCCTCCACGCCGAGAGGTGTGTGTGTATGGTCTTTTTGAATTACCTCATCAACGGCATCAGCCTGGGCAGCATCTATGCCATCATCGCCCTGGGCTACACCATGGTGTACGGCATCGCTAAGATGCTGAACTTCGCCCACGGCGACGTGATCATGGTGGGCAGCTACATCTGCTTTTTCGCCGTATCAGCCTATCAGCTGCCCACAGTGGTGGGAATTTTGCTGGCCATGGCGGTGTGTACCGTCCTGGGCGTGGTCATCGAGGGACTGGCCTACAAGCCCCTGCGGCAGGCCGGCTCCCTGGCGGTGCTGATTACCGCCATCGGCGTCAGCTACTTTTTGCAGAACGCCGCTCAGCGGCTGTGGTCCTCCAACCCCAAGATTTTCCCCCCCATTGTTCCCCGGGAGTGGAGCATCAGCCTCTTTGACGGACAGCTGTCCATTTCAGTCCTTACCATCATCACCATCGCCGCCTGCATTGTCATCATGCTGGGCCTGACCTTCTTCACCGGCAAGACCAAGATGGGCAAGGCCATGCGGGCCTGCTCGGAGGACAAGGCGGCGGCCCAGCTCATGGGCATCAACGTCAACCGCACCATCTCCATGACCTTTGCCATCGGCTCCGCCCTGGCGGCCATTGCCGGTGTGCTGCTGTGCTCGGCCTATCAGACTCTGGTTCCCACCACCGGCTCCATGCCGGGTATCAAGGCCTTTACCGCCGCTGTGTTCGGCGGCATCGGCTCCATCCCCGGCGCCCTGCTGGGCGGCCTGCTGCTTGGCGTTATTGAGATTCTGGCTGGCGGCTATATCTCCACCCAGCTCCAGAACGCCATCGTCTTTGCCGTACTCATTGTGGTGCTGCTGGTGAAGCCCGCCGGCCTGCTGGGCAAGGCCGTGCGCGAGAAAGTGTGAGGTGGCCGGTATGAGTAAGAAACTCCGACAGATGAAACGGTCCACCCGCAGCAGAGTGTTTACCTACGCCCTGGTGATCGTGGCCTTTGTGGTCATTCAGCTGCTGCGTACCTTCAAGGACGGGGGCGTGGGCTCCGTGCTGGAGGGCCAGCTCATTCCCATCTGCGCCTATATCGTCATGGCTCTGGCCCTCAACCTGGTGGTGGGCATCTCCGGCGAGCTGAGCCTGGGCCACGCCGGCTTTATGAGCATCGGCGCCTTTGCCGGCTCCGCCTTTGCCATTGCCCTTCAGGGGATTATGCCCCTGTCCCCCCTGCGCCTGGCCCTGGCCATGGTGTTCGGCGCCATCGTAGCGGCGGTGCTGGGCTTTCTCATCGGTGTGCCGGTGCTGCGGCTCAACGGCGACTATCTGGCCATCGTCACCCTGGCCTTCGGCGAGATTATCAAGAGCATTGTCACCAATATCTACCTGGCCATGGATGGCAAGGGCCTCCACTTCAGCTTCCTCAACGACACCATTGAGCTGGAGGACGGCGGTGTGGAGCTGATCCGCGGCCCCATGGGCGTGATGAACACCCAGCGCATCTCCACCTTCATCGCCGGTTTTGTGCTGGTACTCATTGCCCTGACGGTGATTTTCAATCTGGTGAACAGCCGTACCGGCCGGGCCATCATGGCCGCCCGGGACAACCGCATCGCCGCCGAGAGCGTGGGCATCAGCGTCACCAAGTACAAAATGATTGCCTTTGTGGTATCCGCTGCCCTGGCCGGCGCTGCCGGCACCCTGTACGGCCTGAGTCAGACCACCTTCGTGGCCACCAAGTTTGACTTCAACACCTCCATCCTCATCCTGGTGTTCGTGGTGCTGGGCGGCCTGGGGAACATGTGGGGCTCGGTGATTGCCGCCGCCGCCCTCACCATCCTGCCCGAGGCGCTGCGGCAGTTCTCCGAACTGCGGATGCTGGTGTACGCCATCGTCCTCATTCTGGTGATGATTGCCACCAACAACCCCACTATGCGCAGCTTTTTCGGCCGCATTGGGGATAAACTCCGCCGGCAGGCCCCGGAGCAGAAGGGAGGGGCGGCACAATGAGCAGAGTGGAGCGGCGGACCGAGACCAAGCTGGTCCCGGTCCCCAGCGTCAATAAGATTCCCGAGCGGGATGTAGACAAGAGTCCCATTCTGGAGTGCCAGCACCTGGGTATTGACTTCGGCGGCCTCACCGCCGTCAACGAGTTCAACATGGCCATCGGCCGCACCGAGATTGCCGGCCTCATTGGCCCCAACGGCGCGGGCAAAACCACGGTGTTTAATCTGCTGACCAAGGTGTACCAGCCCACCCGGGGTACCATCCTGCTGGACGGCAAGGACACCCATGGCATGACCACCGTCCAGGTGAACAAGGCGGGCATCGCCCGCACCTTCCAGAACATCCGCCTCTTTGACAACCTGAGCGTGGAAGACAATGTAAAGATCGGCCTGCACAACCACATCCGCTACCCCATGTGGAGCGGTGTACTCCGCCTGCCCAACTACTGGAAGGAGGAGCGGCTGGCCCACGAGAGCGCCATGGAGCTGCTGCACATCTTCGATATGGAGCACCTGGCGGGGGCCAAGGCCGGCTCCCTGCCCTACGG
>NZ_CALXFV010000124.1 GCF_944387675.1 uncultured Flavonifractor sp.
CTGGAAAATGGTGTGGGCTTCAGGGAACAGCAGCGCTCCGCCGGCGTGGTCGTTGTGCAGATGGGTGTACAAAACTGTGTCGATATCCTTGGGGGTGAGGCCCTCCTTCGCCAGCGCATCCAGCACATACTGGTTGCCGCCCACCGCAGCGTAGCCGCCCCAGGCCTTTCCGTCCACAATATTGTCCTGATGAATGCCGGTATCAACCAGGACGTTCTGTTTGCCATTTTGCAGCAGATAGCCAATATACGGCGCGTCGATCATCAAATCAGGGTCCAGACCGGCGGTAAATACACCGCGGGGCGCATGGATTTTGCCATAGTAAAGCGACGTGATCTTCCAGTTGGCTTTCATCTGAATCATCCTTTCATTTTAAGTTGCAGCGTACGCTGCCTATAACCGGTAAACGCCTCGTTCTGATACAAAATGCAAGTTTTGTGCCAAGGCATCAAATCGGGCCGCTGACACCGGCGGGCCACATAAAAATTTGCAACTTTCCAAAATTGGGGGAGAAATCCCCTGCTGGCGGAAGGATGACGGGGGGCTTTGAAAGCCAAAGTGTCTACTTATAGAAACAGTTTCGTGTATAGTCCACAAAGCGCGTCCGATTATTCCCCTCCATTGCGGGAATTTTGCCATATCAGGGCGTCAAAATACACCCGATTATGCAAGAACTGCTCAGCGGAAACCGGGTGAGGTCCCCGTTCTCCCGGCAGAAGCAGGGGGGAACCGCCAATCTGAATTCAGATCCCAGGTGTCTACTTTTTGATACCGGCTCTCCTGCAAGAATAGCGTAAACCGGGACGATACCCGTAAATGGTTTCACACGGCAAGTGTGTACTTTTATAGACATATCAGCCGTTTGACCACCGCATTTCTCAAATTTTCCATGGATTTTTGGGAATCCGAAGTGCATCCCGGCCTCCGGCAGCCCGACAGACGGCCAGCCAGCCAAAGGCGCAGGCCGCGGCATGTCCGGTGCCGCATTGGCATGGAACTTGCACGCTAGCAACACGAACAAGGGACTTTTGACCGGACGGACCACGCGGAGGATTTGACGGAAAAGCGGTCAGAGGTCTTCACATTTATATGGGGAGGAGCGTATCAGACAACAAGCGCCGGCCCATCCGTGCCGTGTCGGGGCGGCGGAGATAAGCCGGAGACAGAACACAGCAACCACATAAAAGGAGTTGAAAGCATGAATATCGTTGTTTGCGTCAAACAGGTACCTGACACGACAGAAATCAGAATTGACCCGGAGACGAACAGACTGATTCGCGAGGGTGTTCCCACCATTTTGAATCCGTTTGACGGCTACGCGCTGGAGGCGGCGGCCAGAATCAAAGACAAGGCGCCGGAAACGAAGATTGTGGTGGTGAGCATGGGGCCGGAGCAGGCAAAAGCCGCGCTGAAGGAGTGCCTGGCCATTGCGGCGGACAAGGCCTATCTGGTTTCCGGCCGGAGCTTCGGCGGCTCGGATACCCTGGCCACCAGTTACATTCTTTCCCAGGCCATTCAGAAGATTGAGGAGACCGAGGGCAAATTTGACGCTGTCTTCTGCGGCAAGCAGGCCATTGACGGCGATACCGCCCAGGTAGGGCCGGAAATTGCAGAGCATCTGGGCTATCCCCAGGTGACTTACGGTCTGGAAGCGGAAGCGGTGGAAAATGGTCTTCAGATAAAAAAGGAAGTGGACGACGGAATTGAGATGATTGGTGTGGGGCTGCCCTGCGTGGTCACGTTCACCAAGCCCTCCTGGGACCCCCGGTATCCCACCATTAAGCGGAAGATGGCCGCCAATCGGGCTGAGATCCCGGTGTTGGGCGAAGACGCGTTCCCCGACATGGATACCGGTATGATCGGCCTGAGCGGATCGCCCACCCACGTGAAGAGCACCTTTGTACCGCCGAAGAAGTCGGGTGGGATTAAGATCAAAGAGGAGAGCGACGACTTGTCCGCCCAAAAGCTGTTCAGCTTCTTGAGCAAGGGCGGCTTTGTTTAAGGTGAGGAGGAACATGTGATGGAAGCCAAGACCAGGGATCTTTGGGTGCTTATAGAAACCAATGAGGACGGAAGCGCGAAAAACGTGGGCCTGGAGCTGCTGACTCCCGGCAGGGCGATGGCGGATAAGCAGGGCGGCGCGCTGGTGGCGGTGGTGATCGGCCACCAGATTGACGGGGCGGTTAAGGCCGCCTCGGAGCACGGAGCGGACAAGGTCATCGCAGTAGAGGGCGCGGAATATCAGCACTATACCACCGATGCCTACTCCACTGCGCTGGTGAGCCTGGTGGAGAAGTACGGCCCCACCAGTATGCTCATCGGCGCGACCAATAACGGCCGCGACCTGGCTCCCCGGGTAAGCTGCCGGCTGAAAACCGGATTGACGGCGGACTGCACCGCGCTGGATATCGACGCGGAAACCGGCAACGTGGCTTGGACTCGTCCTGCCTTTGGCGGCAACCTGATGGCCACCATTCTCTGTCCCAATCATCGCCCTCAGATCGGCACCGTGCGTCCGGGCGTGTTCAAGAAAACGCCGCCCTGCGAGGGCAAGGCGGAAGTGGTGCGGGAAGACATCCATGTGGATGCCAAAGACATTCGCACCCAGGTGCTGGAGGTCATCCGGGACCTGGACAGCGAAAAGGTGGACCTGGAGGGCGCCGATATCATCCTGTCCGGCGGGCGGGGCGTAGGCGGCCCGGAGGGGTTTGCCCTGCTCCATGAGGTGGCGGAGTTGCTGGGCGCCACGGTAGGCGCGTCCCGGGCGGCGGTGGACGCCGGCTGGATCGCCCACAGCCATCAGGTGGGCCAAACAGGCAAGTCCGTCGGTCCAAAGCTCTACATTGCCTGCGGAATTTCCGGCGCAATCCAGCATCTTGCCGGCATCAGCGGCGCCAAAATCGTTGTGGCCATCAATAAGGACCCCGATGCCCCTATTTTCGATGTGGCGGACTGCGGTGTGGTGGGCAATCTCTTCGAGGTACTGCCTGTGTTGGCAGAAGAAATCCGAAAAAGCCGCACATAAGATCTGAAAAGGAGCGTGTAGTATGAATTTTCACTTTAATGAGGAAGAACAAAGTATTCTGGAGATGCTTCATGACTTTGCCGTAAGAGAAATCGCGCCCCATGCGGCTGAGATTGACGAGAATGAGCGTTTCCCCCAGGAAAATTGGAACAAGCTGGCCGAAATGGGAATGATGGGCGTCCCCTTTCCGGAGGAGTACGGGGGAGCCGGCCTGTCTTATCTGACCTATATCGGCGTGTGCGAGGAGCTGGCCAGGCACTGCGCCTCCACTTCCGTTATGGTATCGGCGCACACCTCCCTCTGCTGCTGGCCCATCGCGGAGTTCGGCAGCGAGGAGCAAAAGCAGAAGTATCTGCCCGAGCTGCTGGCCGGAGAAAAGCTGGGCGCGTTCGGCCTGACCGAGCCGGGTGCCGGCACGGACGCCGCCATGCAGAAGACGGTGGCGGAGGACAAGGGCGATCACTGGGTCCTGAACGGCTCCAAGATCTTTATCACCAATGCCGGCTACGCCGATATATTTGTGGTATTCGCCATGACAAACAAGGAGCTGGGTACAAAGGGAATCTCGGCGTTCATTGTGGAGCGGGGCTTCCCCGGCTTCAAAGTGGGGGCGCACGAAAAGAAAATGGGAATCCGCGGCTCCTCCACCTGTGAGCTGGTGTTTGAAAACTGTATTGTCCCCAAGGAGAATCTGTTGGGAAGCCTGAACAAGGGCTTCCGCATCGCCATGATGACGCTGGACGGCGGACGTATCGGCATCGGAGCTCAGGCATTGGGAATCGCCCAGGCGGCGATTGACGAGTGCATTAAGTACACAACCGCGCGCATTCAGTTCGGCAAGCGGATCAGCCAGTTCCAAAACACCCAGTTCCAGCTGGCCGACATGCAGACCCGCGTGGACGCCGCCCGCCTGCTGGTCTACCGCGCCGCCCAGGCCAAGCAGGACCATGAGCCGTACAGCCACCTGGCGGCGATGGGCAAGCTGTACGCCGCAGAGGCAGCCAGCAGCGTCACCCGGCGCTGTCTCCAACTCACAGGCGGCTACGGCTACACAAGAGAGTATCCCTTTGAGCGCTATATGCGCGACGCCAAGATCACCGAAATCTACGAAGGCACCAGCGAGGTCCAGCGCATGGTAATCGCCGGGTGGATGGGGGTAAAATAACTCCATCTGAAGGGAATCGAACCTATATCGCCGGGACGCACCATGCAGGGGGGACACACGCAGTGCGGAATATGGGCGGGGAAACCCAAAGCGTCTATCTTGTGGCCTGCTGCCGCACGGCAATAGGCGCGCTGAACGGAAGCCTGCGGCATGTATCTGCCGGAGAGCTTGGCGCCGCGGTGGTGCGGGAGGTGCTGCGCCGGTCCGGCACGGCGCCGCGCCTGGTGGAGGCGTTGGTGCTGGGAAGTGCGTCTGCCGCAGGTCCGGCCCACATTCTCGCCGGCCAAGTCGCAGAAAAAGCAGGGTTTTCCCCCTCCGCCAGAATAGCCGGCATGGCGGATGGATCCGGCATAAACGCGCTTCTCCGGGGCGCGCGCAGCATCCGTACCGGGGCCGCTCAGCTTGTGGCGGCGGGGGGAGCCGGGAACAGCTCGGCTGCGGGACGAGGCGCAATTCCGCTTCGTCAGGAGACCTGCGCGGGAAATGCGCACTGTGAAAAGCAGTGTGTTCCCCGGGAGGAATGGGAGGCCTTTGTCCTTGCTTCCAGGGAAAAGGCGCAGGCCGCAGGACTGGCGGACCGCTTCCGCCCAGAAATCGTGCCTGCCGTTCCGGTAGACGGGGGCCTGCTCCGCATGCTGGAGGCAGATGAGTATTTAACCATGGCGGCACATCAGCTCCCTGCCGGCTGCAATGGGGACGGAATGTCCATGGAACCCCCCGGCGACGGAGCGGCGGCTGCACTGCTGGCATCGGGCGCGGCGGTGTGCCGGTACGGCCTGACTCCCATGGCCAGGCTCCTGTCCTGGGGGCAGGCCGGTGTTCCAGCGGAGGTATCCGGTGACAGCATGGTGCTCGCCTGCCGCCAGTCGCTGCGGAAGGCCGGCTTGACAGCGGATGACATCGACCTTGCAGAGTTTGGAGAATCCTTTCCTCCGCAGACGGTGGCGGCGGTCCGCTCGCTGGGCTTCGGATTGGAGCGCGTCAATGTAAACGGCGGAGGAATCGCCCTTGGCGCTCCGGCCGGATGCGGCGGCCTGCGCATGATAGTGACGCTTCTCCATGCTTTGCGTGGGCGAGCCTATGCAAAGCGCGGCATGGCCGCTCTAAACACCGGGACCGGGCAGAGCCTTGCCGTCGTATTTGAAACATGCTGAACAGCCGGAACAGATGGGATTTATAACGGTAAAAAAGCAGGTCGAAGCGTACCTTCGGAACAAGCAAGGCGGGACAACCGCCGGTACACCATATGGCTCCTGCCGCCGAAGTATTCTGGACGGCTTTTGTCCAGGCAAACCGCAGGCCGCAGGCCCTCTCCTGCGGAAAGCATCCCTGTGCTCTGCCTGGCATACGGCACAGCACAGGGGTCCTTTCCGCTTATCGGCACAAAAGACGGATTTACTGGCAAATTGACAGGAGGTTCCATTGTGATGAAAAAGATTGTAGTAATTGGCGGCGGCACCATGGGTCTGGACATTGCCCAGGTTTTTGCCCGCAACGGC
>NZ_CALXFV010000125.1 GCF_944387675.1 uncultured Flavonifractor sp.
AATTCGCTTTCATCCGCGACATGTGCGCGGCTGAAAACACCGCGCCGCAAATTGGAAAAATCTGTTTCGACGGCGCAGGCCGGTCAGCTCTCCTGCTCTGTCTCCGGCTTGCCCTGCTTGAGCCGGGGCAGGGTCTTTTCCAGGGTGGCCTCTTCCTGGATGCTCAGCAGCTCCCCAATGAGCTGGTTGGACACCAGAAAGCCCTTGGCGGTCAGACTCCAACGCCGGTCGTGCCGCTCGGCCCAGCCCCGGCGCTCGTACTCCTCCAGTTTCTGCTCAATGGGGTCGAAGTTCATGAAGAATTCCCGCCGGTATTCCCACTCTTCAATGCCCCTGGTGGTACGCAGGCGGAGCATCAGGTACTCGCTGCCCCGCTCCCGCTGGGGAATAAGCTCGGACTCGTCAATCACCGCGCCGCCCCCCAGCACACCGGAGATATACTTCTCCAGGTCCCGAACAAAGGAATACCGCCGGCCGCCGAAGTCGGAGTGGGCGCCCGGCCCGAAGCCGATATAGGGCCGCCCCATCCAGTATTTCAGATTGTGCCGGGACTGGAAGCCGGCCTTGGCGAAATTGGAGATCTCGTACTGTCTGTACCCGGCCTCCCCCAGCCGCTCCACCATCCACAGGTACATGTCGGCCTGCTGGTCGTCGTCCGGCAGCTTTTCGCCCCGGATCACCCGGTCGTCCAGGGGGGTACCCGGCTCTACCTTCAAACCGTAGCAGCTCAGATGCTCCGGCTCCAGCTCCAGCACCTGCCGCACTGTATCCTGCCAGCCGGCCATGTCCTGCCCCGGCAGGCCATAGATCAGATCCAGGCTCAGATTCCGAAACTTGGCGGCCCGGACGGCGCCCACCGCCGCCTTGACCTGAACAAAGTCGTGCGGCCGGTGGAGGCAGCTCAGCTCACAGGGGTTGGCCGACTGCACACCCAGAGAGATCCGGTTGACGCCCGCCCGCCGCAGGCATTGGAGCATCCTGAAATCCACGCTGTCCGGATTGCACTCCACGGTAATTTCGGCATCCTTGGCCAGGTCGAACCGCTTGGCAATGGTGCGCAGCAGCTCCCGCAGCCGCTTTTCCCC
Organism: uncultured Flavonifractor sp.; assembly: GCF_944387675.1. Classification (GTDB taxonomy): domain Bacteria; phylum Bacillota; class Clostridia; order Oscillospirales; family Oscillospiraceae; genus Flavonifractor. The sequence continues at coordinate 1,086 of NZ_CALXFV010000125.1, forward strand.
AAAATAGCTGGGGGTCCCGCCGCCGAAATATACCGTATCCACCTGACAGCCCCTGGCCAGCGGCCCGGTCTCCTTCATATGGGCGATCAGCGCCTTTTGGTAGTCGTCCATCCTGCTCTCCTGTCCGGCCAGTGAGTAGAAGTCGCAGTAATCGCACTTGCTGCGGCAGAAGGGGATGTGGACATAAAGACCCAGTTTTTCCGCCATGGGAGCACCTCGATTCCGCTGCGGCGGGCCGCCGGAGCGGCCCGCGTGGTATAAAGAATATTATACTACACCAGCGGCTGTTTGAAAAGCGGCAGAGGCCGTGGTATACTGGAAAAAAATACGGGGAGGGTATGACTATGGAGGCACAGGCACCCCGCCGGCTGACCCTGGAGGTCACGGCGGCGCAGGCGGGGGAGAAAATTGACACTCTGCTGCGGCGGGAGCTTCACCTCTCCGGTACGGTCATCCGCCGGGTGAAGTGGGTGGAGGACGGCATTCTGCTGGACGGAGCGCGGGCCATCACCGGCCAGCGGGTGTCGGCGGGCCAGGTACTCTCCGTGCTGGTGTCCGACCCCCACCCCACCGGGGAGATGCTGCCCACTCCCGGGTCCCTGGACGTGGTCTATGAGGATGGGGATCTGCTGGTGGTCAACAAGGCGCCCGGCCTGACCGTCCACCCCGGACACGGCCACTATGCCGATACTCTGTGCAATCACATCGCCTGGCACTACGCCCGGACCGGCGTATCGGCGGATATTCACCTGGTTCACCGGCTGGACAAGGGAACCTCGGGGCTGATGGTGGTGGCCAAGCATCCCCACGCCCAGGAGCGGCTGAAAAGGCAGCTGCACACCGCCGCCTTCCGCCGGATCTACCTGGCGGTATGCAACGGAATACCCCGCCCCGCCGCTGGCACGGTGGATGCCCCCATCGGCCGGGTTCCGGACTCTCTCATTGCCCGGCGTGTGGACCCCTCCGGCCAGTGGGCGCGCACCCGGTACCGGGTGCTCCGCTCCATCAACGGCCGCAGCCTGGTGGAGCTGGAGCTGGACAGCGGCCGCACCCACCAGATCCGGGTCCATATGGCCCACCTGGGCTGTCCGCTCACCGGGGATTTTCTCTACGGCACGGAGGAGAGGAGCCTGATTGCCCGCCCCGCCCTCCACTCTGCCCGGCTCTCCCTTCTCCACCCTGTCACCGGGGCGGCGCTGAGCTGGGAGGTCCCCCTTCCAGCGGACATGGCCGCCCTGCTGGGCTGAGGCTACACCCCTGTCAGGTCGAAGGTGGGAATGTAATCGGCCCGGGCGGCCTCCGCGCCCTGGGCAAAGCCCTCCAGACCCAAATCGGCCATATACCGCTCCGCCGCTCTGGCCTCCGAGGGGCGCACCCGCCGGTTGAGTTCGGGAAATTCCACAGCTCGCCCCCAGGGGATGTACTGGCTCATCAGGGAGAAGAGCACCTCCCCCGGCTCAAACTGCTCCCGCACCCAGTCCATCACCCGCTTGGCCTCGGCCAGCCTGCCGGGGAGGAGCAGATGGCGAATGATGACCCCCCGCTTCAGCAGCCCCGCCGCATCATACTCACAGGGGCCGGTCTGCCGGACCATCTCCAAAATGGCGGCCCGGGCCGTCTGGGGATAGTCCTCCGCCCCGGAATACCGCCCGGCGTACGCCGGCGTGTGGTACTTATAATCGGGCAGATAGATCTGCACCCTGCCCTCCAGCGCTCTCAGGGTCTCCACCCGCTCGTATCCCCCTGTGTTCCACACCACCGGAACGGGAAGGGGCTGGGCCAGGGCCTGGCAGATAGCGTGGGCATAGTGGGTGGGGTTGACCAGATTGATGTTGTGGGCGCCCTGGCGGATGAGGGCAAAAAAGATCTCCCGCAGCCGGGAGACCGGGATGGGCCTGCCGAAATTCCGGTGGCTGATCTGCTCATTCTGGCAGAACACGCACCCCAGAACACAGCCGGAGAAAAATACCGTACCGGAGCCGCCCGTCCCTGAGATGGGCGGCTCCTCCCATTGGTGGAGGGCGGCCCGGGCCACCACCGTCGTCTCCGGCATCCGGCACAGGCCATGTCCCTCCGTGCCGGTGCGCAGCGCCCCGCACTGCCTGGGGCAGAGATTGCATCTCATCCTTCACCGCTCCTTACTTGGGTCCCAGGTTGCCCTCTTTCCAGTGCTTGCGGCACAGGCCGATGTATTTGTCGTTGGCCCCAAGCACCACCTGCTCCCCCTCCTTGAGCACGTGTCCGCTCTCGTCGAAGCGGGCGTTGCACAGGGCCTTCTTGCCGCACCAGCAGATGGTCTTGACCTCCTCAATCACGTCGGCGGTGGCCAGCAGCTCCGCTGAACCGGGGAACAGATCCCCCTTGAAATCGGCCCGCAGGCCATAGCAGATCACCGGGATGTTCCAGTCGTCCACCAGATCGGTGAGGTATCGCACCTCCTCCCGCCTGAGAAACTGGGCCTCGTCCACAATGATGCAGGCGTAGGGCTTGAGCTGCCGGGGGGTCATCTCCATCAGGTCGGAAAAATAAATACAAGGGTGGCTCAGCCCCGCCCGGGAGGCCACAAACCGCGCCCCGTCCCGCTGGTCGATGGCGGGCTTTACCAGCAGGGCGTCCTGCCCCCGCTCCTCATAGTTATAGCGCACCATCAGGGCGTTTGCCGTCTTGCTGGAACCCATCACGCCATATCGAAAATAGAGCTTTGCCATGTCTCTTCTCCTCCTAACCGCCGCTTCACCGCGCCTTGAAAGTCTTGAAACGCGTTTGGGACGGCGTACTCCTGTTCCAGCTCCCGCCGGCCGGCCCACACCCAGCCCTCCGGCAGCGTCTCTTCCCCGGCCTCCACCAGCACCGAGCGCATCCGCCACTCGATATGGGTAAAGATATGCCTACCCGCCGGACCGTCCTCCAGGGCCGCCGCCTCCACCGGGCAGGGTGCGGGAGAGAGTTCGTTGGGATATTCCCACAGCCCGGCCAGCAGGCCCCTTTTTTCCCGCCGGCGCAGGGCCACCTTGTTTTGATAAAAAATAAGGAACACGGTGCGCGCTTCCACCCGCCGCTCCTTTTTGGCGGCCTTCACCGGCAGTTCCCCGGTACGCCCCGTCCGGCAGGCGGTACAGAACGCCTGGGCGGGACACTGGCTACACAGCGGCGCGCCGTTAGGTAAACAGACGGTGGCCCCCAGCTCCATCAGGGCCTGGTTAAACTCCCCCGGCGCCCGGGCCGGCATCACCTGCCTCAGGGCCTCCCCCACAGCGGCCCTGGTCTGGGGCTTGGTGATGTCCCTCTCATCTCCGGTAAGGCGGCTCACCACCCGCAGCACGTTGCCGTCCACCGCCGGAACGGGAATGCCGAAGGCGATGGAGGCGATGGCCCCGGCGGTGTAGTCCCCAATGCCGCAGAGGCCCCGGATCTCCGGGTAAGTGCGGGGAAATTCTCCGCCGTACGTTTCCATGATCTGCCGGGCCGCCCGCTGCAGGTTTCTGGCCCGGTTGTAGTATCCCAGTCCCTGCCACAGCTTGAGCAGCCTGTCCTCCTCTGCTCCGGCCAGCGCCGCCACCGTGGGCAGCTCCTCCAGAAAGCGGCGGTAATAATTCAGCACCGCCGCTACCCTGGTCTGCTGGAGCATGATTTCACTGATCCACACATGGTATGGGGTGGGGTCGCTGCGCCAGGGCAGAACCCGGGCGTTTTCCCGGTACCACTGGATCAGCGGCACCGGCAGGCATTCAAGGGGTTCCACAGGCGCTCCCTCCCTCTCCAATTTCATTGCAATGGCCCTTCAGTCTGTCAAACAACTTCCCGCGGGAGGAAGCCTCGCAGTGTTCTGTCGCCCGCAGGCGGCAGAATCAGTGGTGCAGCTTTTTGTCAAAAAGGGACTCAAGACCTTTTTCGACAGGCCCATTATATAATGTCTGCGCCGGTTTTTCAATGAAGGAAAATTTTTGGTGGCGCCTGTACTTTACCGCGCTGTTGCGCTATAATGGAAGTAATCACGCGGTAAACTCTCTGTTTTCATGCCGCATCGGGAGGAATCCGGATGGCCGCACTGTCTGCGCTCCGGGGCTTTCCTTCCCTTTTCCGCAGCCGGTTGAGGGAAGCTCTGCCCACCATTTTCTTTTATATCGTCCAGTTCGCACTGGTCTCGCTTCTCTTCGGCCAGCGCAGCGTAATGGTGGTCTCCTGCTCCACCACTCTGTTTCAGATCCGCCGCAAACGGTTCAACACGCCCCGGGATTACCTGCGGCTGTTTCTGGTACCCCTGCTGCTCTGCTGCCTGGCCTATGCGGCCACCTGGAATGTGGTGCTGTGCGTGCTGCTCAATTTGGCGGTACCGGTATTTCTGGTCTTCTGGCGGAGCAGCCAGTTCGCCCCCAAGGGCTATCTGGGTTTTGCCATGACCTTTGTGTTCCTCGAGCTGCGGCCCCCCACGCCGGAGGAATTTCACGCCCAGTTTGGGGCGACGGTGCTGTGCTTTGCCCTGCTGGCCCCGGCGCTGGAACTGTACGGCCGGCTCCTCCACCAGGCCCCCGACCCGTCCAGCCAGATTGACGGGGCGCTGGTCCGCCTGTCC
>NZ_CALXFV010000126.1 GCF_944387675.1 uncultured Flavonifractor sp.
AAAGGCCGTCCGTCCTTTTCTTCCAGCCTCTTGTCATAAGAGGCTGGATTTGCTATAATAAAGGGTAATTTTGAACGCGGAAAGGCGGTGCGGCCCAATGAAATATAAACAGTGGAACCGGGCCGCCTGTCCGCCCGGCAGCCGGCGGACCATGGAGGCGGCGGGAATCCCGCCTTTGGCGGCCATGGTGCTGTGCGCCCGGGGGCTGGACACCCCGGAGAAGGCGGAGGCCTTCCTGGATGCGGGGCTGGGGCAGCTCCAGAACCCCCTGCTGATGCGGGATATGGACAAGGCCGCCGGCCGGGTATCCCAGGCCCTGTCTGCGGGGGAGACCGTGGCGGTATACGGCGACTATGATGTGGACGGCATCACCGCCACCTGTCTGCTCACGGATTTTCTCCGCCGGGAGGGAGGGAATGTCATCCCCTACATTCCCGACCGGAGGGAAGAGGGCTACGGTCTGAACCGGGAGGCGCTGGCCACTCTCCGGCAGGAGGGAGTCGGTCTGGTAGTGACGGTGGACTGCGGCATCACCGCCGTGGAGGAGGCCGCCCATGCCCGGTGCCTGGGCATTGATCTGGTTATCACCGACCATCACGAGTGTAAGGCCACCCTGCCCCAGGCGGCGGCGGTGGTGGACCCTCACCGCTCCGACTGTCCCTATCCCTTCAAATGTCTGGCGGGAGTGGGAGTGGCTCTCAAGCTGGTCCTGGCCCTGGGCGGTCCCGCCCGGCAGGCCGAGCTGCTGGAGCGATACGCCGACCTGGCAGCCATTGGCACGGTGGCCGACGTGATGAGTCTGACGGGAGAAAACCGCACCATTGTGCGCCTGGGCCTGGAGTGCCTGCGCCGCACCCGCCGGCCGGGGCTGAAGGCCCTGCTGCGGGAGGCGGGCCTGGAGGAGCGGCCCTTGACCTCCGGCACCATCGGCTACACCCTGGCCCCCCGCATCAACGCCTCCGGGCGGATGGGGTGCGCCGCCCTGGCGGGGGAGCTGCTGCTCACCCAGGATGCCGCCCGGGGAGAGGAGTTGGCGGCGGAGCTGTGCCAGCTCAACCGGGAGCGGCAGGCCATCGAGGCGGAGATTTACGAAGAGTGTCAGGCCCTGGCCCAGGCCCTGCCCCCTCAGCGGCGGTATGCCCTGGTGCTGGCCGGGGAACACTGGCATCAGGGAGTGGTGGGCATTGTGGCCTCCCGTCTGGCGGATAAATACTCCTGCCCCGCCTTCATGATCTGCCTTCAGGACGGCAGGGGCAAGGGTTCCTGCCGGTCCTTCGCCGGCTTTAACCTGTTTGCCGCCCTGGAGCACTGCGCCGGCCTGCTGGAGGGCTTCGGCGGCCACGAACTGGCGGCTGGCTTCACCATTCTGGAGGAAAACATCCCCGCCTTTGCCGATGCCATGAACGAGTACGTCCGCGCCTGCACCGGCGGGGAGGAGATGATCTCGGTGCTGGAGGTGGACGGGGAGGTGGAGGACCCCGCCCTGCTCACCCAGGAGGGGGTGGAGGGGCTGGACCTGCTGGAGCCTTACGGGGCGGGCAATCCCAAGCCGGTGTTTTCCCTCTCCGGCTGTCTGGTCACCGCTTTGAGCGAGGTGGGCGGCGGCCGCCACCTAAAGCTGAAGCTCTCCGCCGGCGCCCGGAGTCTGGACGCCATCTTCTTCTCCGCCACCGCAGCCCAGACGGGGGTAGCGGTGGGGGAGCGGGTGGACGTGGCCTTTACTCCCCAGATCAACGAGTTTCGCGGCTGGCACACAGTACAGCTCCAGGTGTGCGACCTGCGTCCCGCCCTCACCCGCGCCCAGGCGGAGCGGGCGCTGTATGAGAAGTTCCGCCGGGGGGAGGCGCTGACCCCCCAGGAGGCGGCCGCCCTGCTGCCCAGCCGGGAGGAGTTTGTGGTGCTCTGGCGCTACCTGAAGGGCCACGCCCAGCCCGCCCCTCTGGAGGAGACCGCCCACCGGCTGGCCCGGAGCATCGCCCGCTCCGCCGGCCGGCGGGAGACGGTGATGCGCACCCTGGTATGTCTGGAGGTTTTTGACGAGCGGGGCCTGATCCGGCTGGAGCACACCACCGACCACCTGCACATCGCCCTGCGGGCGGTGGAGGGCAAGGTGGATCTGGAGGACTCCTGGATTCTTCGCCGCCTGCGGGAAATGCGTGGATAAACCGGGATTCCCGCCGAAGCCCGGCGAAGCGGAAACGGCGGCGCGAAGGATATGAAGATTGCAACGACGTAAGGAGGTGCCTGTATGGACCCCATTTTGGAGCGGTATCAGGCGCTGGAAGATAAAATCAAGGCTTACAACCCCACGCTGGACACTCAGCGGCTGTTTAACGCCTTTACCTTTGCCGACAACGCCCACTCCGGGCAGCTGCGCAAGGACGGCTCCCCCTATATCACCCATCCCCTGGCGGTGGCGGAGATTGTGGCTGATTTGGAGCTGGACACCGACTCCATCATCGCCGCCCTGCTCCACGACTGCATTGAGGACACGGGAGTGACCCATGAGGAGATCGCCAAGCTCTTCGGCGGGACGGTGGCAGACCTGGTGGAGGGGGTTACCAAGCTGACCCGGGTACAGTACACCTCCAAGGAAGAGGAGCAGATGGAGAACCTGCGGAAGATGCTCATGGCCATGGCCAAGGACATCCGGGTGATCCTCATCAAGATCTGCGACCGGCTGCACAACATGCGCACCATGGAGTACCAGTCCCCCAAGAAGCAGAAGGAGAAGGCCCTGGAGACCATGGAGATCTACGCCCCTATTGCCCATCGCCTGGGCATGCAGCGGATCAAGTGGGAGTTGGAGGACACCTCTCTGCACTACCTGGACCCGGTGGGCTACAAGGAGATCGCCGACGAGCTGGAGGCCCGCTCCGCCGCCCACGAGGAGTTCATGGCCTCGGTGCAGAAGCGGATTCAGGAGCGGCTGGAGGCAGAGGGTATCCACTGCACCATCTACGGCCGGGTGAAGCACGCCTACTCCATCTACCGGAAGATGTACGCCCAGAACAAGACGATGGACGAGATTTTTGATCTCTATGCCTTCCGGGTGATTGTGGACGACATTCCGGAGTGCTACAATGTGCTGGGCGTGATCCACGATCTGTTCAAGCCGGTGCTGGGCCGGTTCAAGGACTATATCGGCACGCCCAAGCCCAACGGCTATCAGTCCCTGCACACCACCGTCTTCGGGCGGGAAGGCATCCCCTTTGAGGTACAGATCCGCACCCGGGACATGCACCACACCGCGGAGTACGGCATTGCCGCCCACTGGAAGTACAAGCAGGGCATGGCCAACGCCAAGCTGGGGACCGAGGCCGCCTTCGAGTGGGTGCGCAAGCTGCTGGAGAGCCAGCAGGACGTGGACGCGGAGGAATTTGTCCGCACCATGCGGGTGGATTTGTTCTCCGACGAGGTGTTTGTGTTCACTCCCCGGGGGGATGTCATCAACCTGCCCGCCGGGGCCACCCCCATCGACTTTGCCTACAACATCCACTCCGCCGTTGGCAACCACATGACGGGGGCCAAGGTCAACGGCCGGATGGTCACCTTCGACACACAGCTGAAAAACGGCGACATTGTGGAGGTCATCACCTCCAAGTCCGCCCACGGCCCCAGCCGGGACTGGATGAAGATCTGCAAGTCCAACGAGGCCCGCAACAAGATCCGCCAGTGGTTCAAGCGGGAGCGGCGGGAGGAGAACATCGCCACCGGCCGGGCCTCCTTCGAGTCGGAGCTCAAGCACATGGGCCTGTCCCTGGCGGCCATCACCGCCGAGGACGTGCTCCCCTTCATGCTGAAGAAGATGCGCTTCGGCACCCTGGACGAGCTGTACGCCGCCATCGGCTACGGCGGCATGTCCGCCCAGAAGGCGGTGGTGCGGGTCAAGGATGAGATGACCCGGCTCAACCGCCTCCACGCCGAGCAGGCTGCCGCCGAGCGGGACACGGCGGAGCTGCCCATCCACCCCGCCACCGGCAACCCGCCCCCCCTGCCGGTGAAACACGGCAAACACGACCAGAGCGGCATTATTGTGGAAGGTATCGACAACTGTCTGGTGAAATTCGCCAAATGCTGCACCCCGGTACCCGGCGACCCGGTGGTGGGCTTTATCACCCGGGGCTTCGGCGTGTCGGTCCACCGCTGTGACTGCCCCAACGCCGACCCGGCCCGACGCAAACCGGAGGAGGCGGGCCGCTGGATTCAGGTCCGCTGGGCGGAGGGGGAGCTGTCCTCCTATCAGACCAACCTGGAGATGGCCGCCAAGGACCGGGACGGCCTCACCCTGGACGTGGCCATGGCCCTCTCCGCGGCCAAGGTGAAGACCACCAGCCTGTCCGCCCGCTCCATGCCCGACGGCTACGCCAGCGTGAACATCGTGCTGGAGGTGAAGGACCAGGGGGAGCTTACCGCCGTCATCAACAAGCTGGGCCAGATTCAGGGAGTCTATCAGGTCAAGCGGGCCGCCGGATAGACCTTCCAGGCGTCGTAAAGAGGAGAGAGAGTATGACAAACCATCCCAACACTGCTCATTTCAGCCTGGACGCCCTGGTGTCCGACTGCTTCCGGGGCGGGGAGCTGCTCCTGCGGGAGCTGCGGCTCACCCCGGAACAGGCCCGCCGCCTGGCGGCGGACTACCCGGCCCGGGTGACGCCCCTGGGCCGGGATTGGTACGAGATCAGTTTTCAGGAGGCGCAGCATTTTTATGTCAACTAACTTTGTCCCTGTGCTGCTGGGCGCGGACATCAACGCCTACAGCATGGCCCGGGCCTTTCACGAGGCCTACGGAGTGAAGAGCGTGGTATTCGGCATGTTTGCCGCCAGCGTGTGCGCCGGCAGCAAAATCATCGACTACCGCATCCGGGAACACAACGACACCGTGGAGCAGGTGCTGAAAAACGTCACCGAGGTGGCACAGGCCCACCCGGACAAAAAGATTCTGGTGCTGGGCTGCGGGGACAACTACCTCAACGCCATCTCCGCCAACCTGCCCCGCTACCCGGCCAACGTCATCGCCCCTTATGTGGAGCTTTCCATGCTGGAGGAGCTGATCCACAAGGAGAAATTTTACCAGCTGTGCGACAAATACGGCATCGATCACCCTGCCACTGTGGTGTACCATAAGGGCATGGGCCACGACTTTGTCCTGCCCTTTGACGGTCCCTTTGTGGTCAAGCCCGCCGAGTCGGATACCTACTGGAAGCACCCCTTCCCCACCCAGAAGAAAGCCTACGTCCTCCAGACCCGTGCGGAGGTGGACCAGGTCATCGACGACATCTACAACGCCGGGTATGAGGACTCCCTCATCCTCCAGGATTTCATTCCCGGGGATGACAGCTACATGCGGGTGGTGACCAACTACTCCGGCGCCGACGGCAAGGTGCGGCTGATGTGCGTGGGCCACGTGCT
>NZ_CALXFV010000127.1 GCF_944387675.1 uncultured Flavonifractor sp.
GTGGGAACAACAGGGCTCGAACCTGTGACATCATGCTTGTAAGGCATGCGCTCTCCCAGCTGAGCTATGCTCCCGCAATCAAGTCTGCTTTCAGTCAAGCAGCGAAAGTTATTATACTAGAAGCAGATGGAATTGTCAACGGTTTCGTCAAAAATTTTTCAACTATTTTCTAGGGACCGCCTCCCGTGGGAGACGGTCCCGCGGCGTTCTTTACGGTGTGTCCAGGGAGGCCAGCAGCTGCTCCAGATCCTGCCGGGAGTAGGCATAAATCTGGTCGCAGAACTGACACGTCAGCTCCGCCTTGCCCTGCTCCTGAATCAGCGACTCCAGCTCCTGCCGGCCCATGCTGATCAGCGCCCGGCTTACCCGCTCCCGGGAGCAGTAGCAGCGGTATGCCACCGGCTCCTCCGACAAAAGCTCCAGCTCAAACTCCGATAGCACCTGCTCCAGCAGAGTGCGGGGGTCCGCGCCCTTGTCCATGGCCTCGGTTACCGGTCCCACCCGCTGAATGCCCGCCTCCACAGCGGAGATCACCTTATCATCGGCGCCGGGAAGCAGCTGGATCAGATAGCCGCCGGCGCACCGCACGCTCTGATCCACATCCACCAGCACCCCCAGGGCGCAGGCGGTGGGGATCTGTTCGCTCTCCGCGAAATAGGAGGTGACGTCCTCCGCGATCTCCCCGGAGACCAGGGGGATGGTACCCACATAGGGCTCCTTCATGCCCAGATCCTTAATTACCGTCAGAGAGCCGTCCCGCCCCACGGCAGAGCCCACGTCCAGCTTGGCCGGTCCCTTCAGGGGCAGGTCCACCAGGGGGTTACCCACATAGCCTCTGGCGTTGCCCAGGCTGTCCGCCACCACTGTGATGGAGCCCAGGGGGCCGCCCCCCTTGATGCGCAGCGTCACCGAGCCGTCCTCCACCTTCAGCTGGTTGCCCATCATGGAGGCGGCCATCAGGCTCCGGCCCAGGGCGGCGGTGGCCACCGGCAGGGTCTTGTGGATCTGCCTGGCCCGCTCCACCATGTCCCGGGCGGAGATCACCGACGCCTTTACCGGCGCGTTTCTTGCCAATGCGCGAATGATTTTATCTGCCATTTTCTCAGGTATCCTTTCGTGCGGCGAAAAAGATGCGGCCTTCCCCGGTTCGGGGCGGGCGCATGCGCAGCTCGCCATATTGCTTGATCTGCCGGAAACCGGCCTGGCGGAGCAGTGCCTCCAACTCCTCCGGCTCGTAGGCGAATTCCTCGTGGACCTCCTCCCAGCGCCGCCACAGGTCCTCCTCCGTCCGCTGGAAAATGTCCATGCCGTAGGTACACACCCGGCGCCGGGGGGAGTACTCCGCCCGCCAGACGCAGTAGGCGTCCTCCGTTTCATCCAGGAAGATCTGCCCGTCCAGTCCCCGCAGCTTGTCCGGGGTGTTGATGTCAAACAGGAACAGGCCGCCCGGCATCAAAAAGGTGTGTACACGCTGAAAGGCCCGGGCCAGTTTCCCGGACCGGGTGACATAATTGACGCTGTCCAGACAGCACACGCAGGCGTCTATGGTGCCGTAGAGATCCAGCTCCTCCATGGCCTGGTGGAGGAAGATGGGTTCCGGAGCGCCCACGCCCCGGCACTTGTCCGCAGCCTGGGCCAGCATCTCCTGGGAGAGGTCGGCGCCAATCATCTCATAGCCCCGCTGGGCCAGCAGCCGGGTCAGGCTCCCGGTGCCGCAGGCCAGATCCAGCACCGTGCGAATGGGCAGACTGCTGCGGGCGAAATGCCGCTCCACATAGTCTGCCCACCGCTCGTAGTCTACATCCTCCGTAAACTGGTCATAGCACTGTGCCAGGTACTCATACGCCATTGCCGCCCTGCATCTCCTTGATCCGGGGCAGAACCGCCTGATAGCCGTCGGCCCCATATTGCAGGGAGCGGTTGACCCGGCTGATGGTGGCGCTGGAGGCGCCGGTACGCTCCAGAATATCGTTGTAAATCATCCCCTCGGATAGGAGCATGGCCACCTCAAACCGCTGCTCCATGGCCCGCAGCTCCGCCACGGTACACAGGTCGGAAAAGAACTTCTTGCACTCGTCCAGATCCTTCAGCGTGAGGATGGCGCGATAGAGCAGATCGCCGTGGGCGCGCTTCTCGTTTTTCGTCATAGGCCGTTTGACCTCCTATCTAAAATTGCAGTTGTGATCACCTCATATTTTACCAAAGTGAAGTATGGAAGTAAACCATTTTTTCACCGCTTCTAGAAAAATGCATAAACTGGATAGAAGATTATTCCAGATCAGGAGGAATTCTGATGAAGCAGACAGGGGAACTCCGCCCGGCCGGGCCGGAACCGCGTATCCTATGCTGGGAGGGGGAGCCGGTGCTCACTTTTTTCCCTCCCAGGATCAAGCTGCCGCCGCTGACGCCCCGGCGGGTGGCGGCCTACTACCGCAGGCTGGAGAGCGCCTGGCTGCGCCGCTGGGAGGGGGTTCTGTACCGGCGGGCCTGCGCCGCAGCCGGGGCGGCCAGAAGCCGTTCCCGGCCTTTTGAACCCTGGAGCGCCGCCCTGACGGCGGAGCTGTCCGAGGAGGAGGGGGTGCTTCTGGTCCGTTGGACGGCGGCGGAGACGGTGCAGGGCCGCCGGGGCATTCTCAGCAGGGAGGACAGGTGGCAGCTGCCGGGTGGACCGCCCCTGCGCTCCCCCAACATGGGCAAGAGGGGAAGCCGGGTAAATTTCCTGTAATTTTTTGCGGTCGCCGCCTTGTTCAAAGAAAAAAATAGGAATATAATATCCCACGTTGGGCAGGCTTTGGATACCCGCCCAGCGGTTTGCCGGCGGGAAAAGGCCAATGTGCGAATCCCCGCGGCAGGAGGAAAAACTATGGTAAAGGCAATTGTCGGCGCCAACTGGGGCGATGAGGGCAAGGGCAAGATCACCGATCTGTTGGCCGAGCAGTCCGATGTGGTCATCCGCTTTCAGGGCGGAGCCAACGCCGGACACACCATTATCTGCGACTATGGGAAGTTTGCCCTGCATCAGCTCCCCTCCGGTGTGTTTTATCCCCACATCACCAACGTCATCGGCAACGGCGTGGCGCTGGACGCCAATAAATTCGCCGCGGAGCTGGAGCATCTGCAGGCGGGCGGAGTCCCCGCGCCCCACATCATTGTGGACCAGCGGGCGCAGCTGCTGATGAGCTATCACGTGCTGCTGGACACCTGCGAGGAGGAGCGGCTGGCCGGTGCGGCTTTCGGCTCCACCAGGTCCGGCATTGCCCCGTTTTACTCGGATAAATACGCCAAAATCGGCATTCAGGTGGCCGACCTGTGGCATGAGTCGCGCTTGAAGGATCAGCTGGCCCACATCTGCGAACTGAAAAACGTCCTGCTGGAGCACCTCTACCACAGGCCGCCTCTGGACCCGGATGCCCTGCTGGAAGAGCTGATGGGTTACCGCCGGATTCTGGAGCCCTACGTGGGAGATGGAGTGAGCTTTGTCCACCGGGCCTTGCGCGCCGGCAAGCGGGTGCTGCTGGAGGGGCAGCTGGGTTCTATGAAGGACCCCAACCTGGGAATCTGCCCCATGACCACCTCCTCCCACACGCTGGCCGGTTTCGGTACGGTGGGCGGCGGCGTGCCGCCCACGGCCATCAGCGATATTGTGACGGTCACCAAGGCCTACTCCTCCGCCGTGGGTGCCGGCGCTTTCGTCAGTGAGCTGTTTGGCGGCGAGGCGGAGGAGCTGCGGAAGCGGGGCGGCGACGCCGGAGAATACGGCGCCACCACCGGCCGGCCCCGCCGGGTGGGCTGGTTTGACGCGGTGGCCACCCGCTACGGCTGCATGGTGCAGGGAACCACCCAGGTCGCCCTCACCGCCATTGACTGCCTGGGCTACCTGGACGAGATCAAGGTGTGTACCGGCTATGAGATTGACGGCCAGGTGACCCGTGAGTTTCCCGTCCCCGCCCTGCTGGAGCGGGCCAGGCCGGTGTACCGCACCCTGCCCGGCTGGAAGTGCGACATCCGGGGCATCACCGACTACCAGGCCCTGCCCCAGGCGGCCCGGGACTATGTGGACTTTATCGAGCGGGAGATTGAAGCTCCCATCACCATTGTGTCCACTGGACCCAAGCGCCACGAGATCTGCTACCGCAAAGAGCTGTGACAAAATCGGAGCAGGGGTACCGTCCAACGGCGGTACCCCTGCTCCTTTATGCTTCTCCCCAACCTGTGAGGCAGGTTGCGCTTTACTGCACGCCCCGAACGTAGTCCCAAAGCGCCCGCCAGGGGCTTCCCGGCCAATACTCCCGGATCAGGCCAGAGGGAATGCCTTTGCGCAGCAGCTCATATCCTACAGCCCGGCTGCTGGTCTCCCTTGTAATCTCCTTTTTCATCATGACGATCGCTCCTTTCTGTCGGCTGCTCTTGCCTTCCTTCTGGCTATAGTATACAATAGGAATAGGCATGAGACAAACGAATCTTTTTCATGTTTTACATGCGAAAAAGGAATGATAATATGAACCTGAACAAGTACCAGCTGCTGCTGAAGACGGTGGAGCTGGGGGGGATTACCCGGGCGGCGGAGGCCATGGGATATACCCAGTCTGCGGTGAGCCGGGCCATTGGGGAGTTGGAGCGGGAGTGGGGGATGGAACTGCTGAGCCGCGGCCGGGGCGGTGTGGCCCTCAGTTCCAACGGGGAAGTACTGCTGCCCTATCTCCAGGCGGTTTGCAACGCGGCCAAGGCGCTGGAGGAGCAGGTGGCGGAGCTGCACGGCATGACCAGCGGCACCCTGCGGGTGGGGACCTTTACCAGCGTGTCCATCCACTGGCTGCCGGTCATTATGAAGGTTTTTCTGGACCGCTATCCCGGCATTCATTTCGAGCTGGTCAGCAGATGGGAGTTTGCGGAGGTGGAGGACCTGGTGCGCCGGGGGCAGGTGGACTGTGGTTTTCTGCGGCTTCCGGCGGGGGAGGGGCTGGATACTGTGGCCCTGCGCCGGGACAGGCTGCTGGCGGTGCTGCCGCCGGACCATCCCCTGGCACACGCCCCCAGTTATCCCATGGAATGCTTCAGCCGGGACCCCTATATCCGCCTTCTGGAGGAGCGGGATGTGGAGATCAGCCGCATTTTTCAAGAGGAGGGGATTCGGCCCAATCTGCAATACCATGTAAACGATGACTTCGCCATACTTTCCATGATAGAACAGGGGCTGGGCGTGAGCATCATGCCGGAGCTGGTGCTGCAAAACTGCGGACGCCGCGTTTCCGCCATCCCTCTGGAGCGTCCCCGGTACCGGGAGATTGGGCTGGCAGTCCGGAGCGGGAAGGCGCCGTCGCCGCTCACGGCGCATTTTCTGGCCTGTGTACGGGAGGTGGTGGCGGGATTGGCGATGAGCGGTCCGCCGGCCTATTTCG
>NZ_CALXFV010000128.1 GCF_944387675.1 uncultured Flavonifractor sp.
TATCAGCTGGTGGCTTTACGATGCCGCCCCAGACTATGAAGTCTGGACCGATGATGAAAAAACTAAGTGGTGCCTGATGGAACCGGAAGCCCTGTATGATTTCATCCGGGTGTTGCTTTGCAAACAAGCCGCGAAAATTTTGCAGATAAAATCCAAAATTAAAGTGCTTAAAAAGGCTTCTTTCACAAGTACCAGAAAAGGCGTTTAAGAGGAGTATTTCAGCCTCTTAAACGCCTTTTCTTTTACCTGCGATCAACAGGCACTTTTTCGATTGCCGTGTTCTTCGACAATCAGATCTTTCCCCGTCTTGCGCTGGCTGTTTGGTATGTATTCGATCAAGTCAGATATTCAGATATTGTTCGGGGTCTAATTGTCCCCCCATACGGACAAACTCAGGAAGTCCTGTATGAGCCAGCTCCCGCCGGGCCAGGGATGGAATGGTCTTTCCATAGGTGGAGTCATACATATCCCGGAAGTTGGCCACATCGTTGGTCTTTTTCAGGTCCATGGGGATGTCCAGAATGGCAAAGCAGCTCTTCTTTCCCTCGCAGAACCCGATGAGGGCGGACTGCACTTCGGGTACGGTGACGCCGGGGATGGCCAGGAGGGAAACATTGCTGTTCTCCTGGAAGGCTTGCAGGCCGGTGCGCTTGCCCGGGCCGTCGTCCTTGCCTAGATAGGCGTCGGCGGTGACGGCCAGCACGGAGCCGTCGCTGCCGCCGGCCAGGGTCAGAACCATCTCTCCGCCGGTTCCGGCGCACAGGTCATAGGGGGTGATGCCGGCTGCCTTGGCAGGAGCGGGGGCGGCCTTGTCGTCCTTCTTCTCGTCCTTGGCCGCGGGAGCGGGAGCATCTGCCTTGGGGGCGGGGAGCACCTCCACCCGGATCAGGTCGCTCTTGGCGGTCTTCACCGGGGCGTAGTTGAGCGTCTCGGGCTTCAGGGACAGGTTCTCATAGGTCTCCACCGTGTCGTCCAGCCGGGCGGTGATGGTAATTTCGCAGGTGCGGATGTACTTGGCGGTACCCACTTTGGTGTCTGCCACCCCCAGAGTACAGGGGGCGTCCAGGGTAATCACCTTGTCCAGCACGCTCTTGACGGTGGCATAGGCGGCTTTGGAGCCGTCGAACAGCTCCACCACGTCGCCGGCGTTGAACCCGTCGGAGTTCTTCAGAGTCAGGTCGGCGCCGTTGACGGCGAACACCTGAGTCTTGGCCTTGTAGGAGGGGGCCACGGTGACCCGCATGTTCTCCGCCCAGGCGCCTGGGTTGGCGGCGGTGAGCTTCAGCACGCCGGTGGTAAGGGTAGCCGCCTTGGCATCCCCGGGTACAGACCGCATGATATAGGCCCGGGAACCGCCGTTGGCAAAGAACTGCTCCACCGCATAGGGAAGGAACCGGCCGGCGCCGTAGCCCGCCTCACTGAGATAGCCGCCGTACATGCGCTTGTAGTCGGCAAAGCTGGTAACCAGCTGGGGCTGCCCCACCACGGGACCGCGCTCCGCCAGGCCCACGAAGCCTGCGGTACTGGTGCTGACCCCCTGCATGGGTGTGGCACCCGAATCATACTCCTCTACGTATACACCTGGGGACAAATATCATGATGGAGATGCTGGCCGAGGAGGAGCGGCGAAAGGGCCACTGACCGCATTTTCCGGTCTGGCTGTAAAGCGCAGGCTGTGCATCACCCGAAAATGCGGCAGGTTCCGCAGGCTTTGCCCCACGCTGAAAAAGGGGCTGCCGCTCCTGCCGGTTCCTCCGGTGCTGCCATCACAAAACCTCATAGCTTCAGCGGATTTGTCTTTTATCCCAGCAGAACGGAAAAATGGCCGCCCCGGGAGGGCGGCCATTTTTCGCTATAATCGGTTTTTCATGCAGTTTGGGGACTCCGCGCGGGAAAATTCAGTCCTGGTACTGCAGATGGGGCAGCCCCCGGAAGGCGCCCTGGGTAAACTGCCAGGTGGAGGTGAAATCAAAGCCGGAATAAGAGTTCTGGGCATAGGGCGCGGTCACCGCTGTCCCTCCATTATAATACTCGGTACCGGTGACGCTCTGACCCACCCGATAACAGCTGTTTATGGTAGCCGCAGCTGCCGTCAGGCCGCCCACATAGGAGTTGCTGCCGCCGAACACGTCGCCCGCGGCATAGCACCGGGTGAGCTCAGTCTGAATCAGCCAGCCGCCCAGACCGCCGGCAAACAGGCCGGAAACGGTAATGGTTCCGCTCCTTCGGGCAGTGACATCGCCCAGCGCGAAGCAGTCGCTGATATCCAGCTGATTCCCTTTGCCTATCAGTCCGCCGGCCTGGGTCCCCGCAACGCCGCCGCTGCCGCCCGGATAGCTTACCGACACATCGCCGGTGGCGTAGCAGCGGGAAAGGGAGGCCGCCTGATATCCGCTCCCGCTCTCCAAATCAGCAATCAGGCCGCCGGCCAGACAGACGTTGCCGGACGTGGACTGGAAGGCCTGGGCCGACGCGTCACAGGTGGAGAAGCAGTTGACGATCTGCTTCTCCGGCTTGTTCATCAGGTAACCCACCAGTCCGCCGGCGTAAGGCGCCATTCCGCTGGCGGACACCGGCCCGCCGGTGGTATAGCAGTTGATGTAATTGGTATTCTTGGAATGGCCCACCAGGCCGCCGGCATAGGATACATCGCTGGCGTGATAGGCGCTGACGCCCCGGGGGTCAATCTCCACCGTCAGGTTTTTGATGGTAGCGTCATAGGCGGAGGCGAACAGGCCCGCCAGCTGCTCCTCGCTGGCAGAGGAAACGTACAGGCCGCTGACCGTATGGCCCCGGCCGTCCAGGGTACCCTGGAAGCCGTAGACGGGGGACCACTCGCCGGTAAGCTGGATGTCCTGGGTCAGATAGTAGGTCTTGCCCACGCTGTCCGCACTCTTAATGGCGGCCAGCTCCTGGGCGCTGGAGATGGGGATGGCGTCGGCGGGCAGAGTATCCGCCGTGGGATCGGCCAGGAAGCCCAGATGATAGGTGGGGGCCTTGACGGTGACGGGAATTTCCACCGACTTGGCAACGCCGCCCGCGATATAGGTGTAGGTCACGGTGGTGCTGCCTTCGGCAACCAGCGTCACATATCCGGAGGAGGCCCTGGCCACATAGCTGTTCCCGCTGGAATAGGAGTAGGGATTTACCGTCTGGTCTGCCTTGCCGTTGAGATAGTGGGCGGTCAGCTCCACGGGAATGACATCCCCCTCAGTCCCTTCGATGGCGGCGGGCCGGGCGGTGAGGGAATCCAGTATGTAGACCACCTCAATCTCCGACGGGGTAAAGGTCCAGGCCTCGCACAGGGGCTCCTGGGTGGCGCTGTCCAGGCAGAACACCTTGAGCTGCGCGTCCTCCGGCAGCAGCTGGGCAGAGGGATAGGTGAAGCTCACCGTCTGGCTGCGGGTATTGGCGGGCAGCGTCACTTGCTTCATGGCCGCGTCCAGCTGCTTGCCGTTCCGGTACGCCGCCGCGTAGAGCGTTACCGCCTTCTCTTCCAGCAGTGTGTTGGTCAGCCGGGCGGTGATCTCATAGTTCTCCCGCTTTTCCACCTCCACATCCTGCACCCGGAAGAAGTAGGAGTTGAAGGTATAGCGGAACTCCTTGTCCACGCTCCAGACCTTCTCGTAATCCTCCGCCTTGAGGGCCACCCGAACGACGGTGGAAACCGGCTCCTCCAGCTGGAAGGCGCCTTCATACTTGATTCCGTTGACAGCGGGGTCGCTGCCGTCCAGCGTATACAAAATCTCATAGCCTGCGTCGGTGGACAGGGTCACCGACAGGGGGACCTTATAATCTCCGGAAACCGGACTGGCCTTCACCTCCGGCAGCGTCATATTATAGCTGAATTCGCTGGTAGTCCCCCAGACGTTTTCAAAATCCTTGGACTTGGGAACCGCCCGAATGACGGTGGAAACCGGCTCGTCCAGCTGGATGGGGCCTTCGTACTTGAGGCCGTTGGTCTTGGGGTCGCTGCCGTCCACGGTGTACCAGATTTCATAGCCGGCGTCGGTGGACAGGGTCACCGGCGTGGGAACCTTATACTCTCCGGGAGCCGGGCTGGCCGTCACCTTGGGCAGCACCAGGTTATAGACAAAGCTGGTCTTTGCGATGGTCTCCCCCCACAGCTTGGCGGACACCCAAATTGTGGATGTGTGGTCCAGCTCAAAGGGGCCGGTGTAGCGCGTTCCGTCCTCCTCCAGATACCAGCTGTCCAGGGCGTACCACAGCTCCGCGTCCGCCCGGTTGCAGGAGAGGGCAATGGTCTGAATGGTCTGATAGTTGCCCGGTGCCGGCGAGGCCTGGATTTCAGTGTTGGGCAGGGTGTAGGTAAAGGTCTCCGTGGCCATCAGCTGGTTCCCATACCTGGCGTATACGGTGAGCTGCGTGGTCTTGTAGATGCCAATTCCATCCTCATATGCCTGCTCCGTGCCGCCGCTCAGCCGGTACGACAGCTGGGCATAGTCCGCGCTGCACGCCAGGGTGACCCAAAGGGCGTCCTCATACTCCCCGCCTGCCGGCTGGGCGGTAATGGTCACCTGGGGATACCGGTAGGAGAAGGTCTTGACCTCGCCCCAGCTCCCATTTCGGAAGGCGGCTACCTTCAGCTCCGTGGTCTGGCAGATGGTGATGGGTCCTTCATATTTGATACCCCACCCCCGGGTGGGGTCGCGGCCGTCCGTGGTGTACCAGAGCCCATAGCCGTCCATGATGGTCAGCGTGACCTCCACGGGCTGGGTGTAGTCCCCCTCCCCGGGCTGGGCGGTAATGGCGGGAGAAATCACGTATTCATACGAGAGCACATCTCCGAACACACCGCCCACCGCCGCCGCGGCCCGGATGGTGGTGGTGGAGAAAATCCCGATGGGGCTGGTATAGGTATACCTGGTGCCGCTGGTGGTGGGGTCGCTGCCGTCGGTGGTGTAGTAGATCACCGCTCCCCCCGCCTCGGTATTCAGCTCCACCTGGATAGGCTTGTCGTAGGTACCCGCCTCCTGGGCCGCCCGCACCGGATTGCGCAGGTCCCGGTAAGTATAATAGGAGACCTGATAGACCGCGTCGCTCAGCTGCCCGTAGACCAGAAGCTTGGTATCCTGGGTCAGAGGGATGGGGTCGGTATAGGGCTGCTTATCCGCTGACTGGCCCAGGATGGTATAGAAAATCTCCTGGCCCGGCACCGTGATTTTCGTTGCCATCCTAAGCTCCGGCTGCTCCAGCTGCATATCGTAGGTCCCGGAAGGGAGGCTGGCCGACGCCCCCAGGGTCCGGGCAGTCATCTGGATGCTGCCGCTTCCATCCAGCATCCAGTAGGAGTCTCCGCTGGC
>NZ_CALXFV010000129.1 GCF_944387675.1 uncultured Flavonifractor sp.
GGCGGTGGCCACCCCGGCGATGGAGCCGGTGCCGATGGTGGAGGCCAGGGCGGTGGACATGGCCTGGAACCGGGTCAGGCCCCGCCCCGTTCCGGTCCCCGTCCCCCGGAGCAGGCCGCCCAGGGTGCCGCCCAGCCACCGCCCGACCCCAAAAATCTGAAAGAAGCCGGTTTTAAGCGAAAAATACAGGCCGCTGAGCAAAAACAGGCCCAGCAGCCAGGGATTCCAAAGCCAGTTGCCCAGCCGCTCCAGCATGGCCACGCCCCCACCCCCTCTCTCCAGAGGTATGCGGTACCGGCCCGGGTCATGCCTGGGGCGGCTTCAGCTCAGGGGCAGCCGGGCGGTGAAGGTCACCCAGCCCTGGTCCAGGGCGGCGGTGAGCTTGCCCCGGTGGCGCAGCACAATGGCCCGGGCGGTGGACAGGCCGATGCCGTATCCCCCCGTATCCCGGGACCGGGAGGGGTCGGCCCGGTAAAACCGGTCGAACAGCCGGGGCAGCTGGGCCGGCTCCAGCCCGGCGCAGGGATTGGAGACGGTGAGCACCGCCCAGCGGCCCTGCCGGGCCAGCTCCAGGCGGATGGTCCCACCCTGGTCGCAGTACTTCACCCCGTTGTCCAGCAGCAGGGTACACAGCCGCTTCATATTTTCCGTCACCCCCCGGAGCACCAGGCCGGGGGCCACGGCGCACACCAGGGTTTTTCCGGCGGCCTGGGCCAGCAGGGCATAGTCCTCCCCCTGCTCGGCCACGATCCGGCTCAGCTCCACCGGCTCGGACTCCTCCTCCGGCAGGGCCTCCTCGGTGCGGGCCAGCTCCACCAGGTGGCCGATGAGCCGGTCCAGCCGCCCCACCTGCACCTGGGTGCTGGCCAGCCAGCGGTTCTCCCCCACCATATGCTCCAGCAGACCGGTGTTGGCCGAGATGATGGCCAGGGGGGTCTTCAGCTCGTGAGAGGCGTCGGTGACAAAGCGGCGCTGCTTCTCCAGATTCTCCGCAAAGGGGCGCACCACCCGGCGGGAGAGGAACACCAGCAGCAGCAGCACGATGACCACACAACTCAGGGAGGCCAGCACCGTCAGCCGCAGCACGCTGCCGGCGGCCTGCATCTGGAGGAAGCAGTCCAGCACCACAATGACCGTCCCCTCCTCCCCCTGGTCAAACACGCCGTAGCGGTAGTAGCCGCTGTATCCGGCGGCGCGCCCGCCCTCCAGGATGTCCGCCACCCGCTCCACCACCATCTCCCGGTCCAGGGCGGCGATGTGCTCGATATCCACCTCCGCCACCTCTCCCCCGCCGGTGAGGCGCACCATGAAAAACCGGGTTTCAAAGGGGGTCTCCCGGGTGATCTGGAAACCGGAATCGGCGCCGGGATCGGCCTGGAGCTGAGGCTCGGGGAACTGGCCGGAGTGGCGGTACAGCGTCTCAATCACCTGGTCCGCCCGTCCGGCGGCGGTGAGGCGGTAGCCCAGGTTGATAACCAGGCAGAGCAGAGCCAGGGTCCCCGCCAGGGAGGCCAGGGCGATGAGGAGGAACCGGCGGCGGAGGGTGCCGATCATATTCCGGCCTCCAGCATGTACCCCCGCCCCCGGCTGGCGGCGATACGCACGCTGGTGTGCAGCCCCTCCAGCTTGCGGCGCAGGTAGGAGATGTAGGCCCACACCACGTTCAGCTCCGCCTCGCTCTCATAGCCCCAGATCCGCTCCATCAGCTCCTCGGTGGACAAAAACCGGCCCTGCTGGCGCATGAGCAGCTCCAGCAGCTGGTACTCCCGGTTGCCCAGCCGCACCGAGGCCCCGTGGGCGGAGAGCTGGAAGGTGGTCCGGTCCAGGGTCAGATCCCCCACCGTCAGCCGGTCGGGAGTGAATGCCCCGCTCCGCCGGGTCAAGGCCCGCACCCGGGCCACAAACTCCCCCATGGCAAAGGGCTTGGACAGGTAGTCGTCCGCCCCGGCGTTCAGTCCCCGGATGCGGTCCTCTACCGGCGCTTCTTTGGGACGCCGGTTATCTCGGTGTCGGAATAGCAAAATCTTTTCACCGATTTTGCCCCCTGATAATCTGCGCTCTACCTGTGTGCTTTCAGCGCAGACGCCAACCTGATAACTAAGCTAAATGACATTATAGTCCCAATTTTCCGGCAGGGACAGCATTTGCGAAAGCAGCCCTTTGGCTTTCAGGGACAGGTCTTTATTCCGCAGGTGGTGGTTGGACATCACCGTGTAGCCCCGGTTTTTCTCCACGCGAAAAACTGCCATCTCGTCGTCAACTCCTTTCACTTGGAATAGAACCGCGTCAAGGGCGGTGAGCTTGCCCGGCTGGTAGGGACACTCTGCATATACGCAAAACTGGTATTTCCAGTCGGGGCGGTAAAAACGGCAGTCGCCGCAATCCTCCGGCGCTCCGGCGTCGCCGCTGTCAAAGTGATCTGCTCCCGGCCTCTGCTGCATGAGCTGTTCAAACGCCCGGTCGCTGTCGGAAGTGAAGTACATAGGCTGTCGCCTCCTTTCGGCTTTTGGGCAAAAAGAAAAGCCGCAGATTTTGAAAAAAGTCTGCGGCTTGGCCGGGGAAACAGAAAAGGGCGCTGTCATGCTTGACAACACCCTGTTTCTGCCTGATTATTCAGTTGTTTTGACCTGCCCCGTTTTCCGCTGCCCTAAAAAACATTGATTTTACTGGTTTTTTTCATGTTTTCTTATGGCAACGCTCTTGAGGGCGTCAGGCTTTTCCCCGCATCGTCTTGTCCTGATACAGTTTTTGATCCGAGGCTGTTTTCAACTCAATGATATCCTTGAAGGCAACGGGCTTTCCCACCTGGAAGTTCCGCGTCTCCCAGCCGTGGGACACGCTGACTGGAAAGGGATGCTGGTTCCTGTCCCGGACCAGCGCATCAAACCGCTGTAGGTCCTGGGAAATGTCGTCCCACGCGGTGAGGATCACGCAGAACTCATCCCCGCCGATCCGATAGCACTGGCCGGAATAGCCAAACACCTCATTGATACACTGGGCAACCAGGAAAATCACCTGATCCCCCACGTGGTGGCCATAGGTATCATTGATGTACTTCATCCGGTTGATGTCAAAGAGAATCAGCCCCACCTCGCCGGGAGGATTGGAGACAAGCTCACGCAGCCGCAGCTCGTAGGCATTGCGGTTGGCCAGCTTGGTCATGCTGTCCTCCGTGGCCAGCTGCCGGTAAAATTCGGTGTACTGCTTTTCCTTCCACACCCGGCCAAACATCATCACGGTGTCCATCAGCATGCAGAGAATCAGCGCAAGCAGGCTCCACGCGTACAGCACGGCGCTGTTGGTGGGCGGCAGAAGCCCGGCGTGATACAGGAGAATCGAGATCAGCGCGGTGGCAAAGATCAGCAAAATGCCCCAGAACGTGCAGGTCAGCCGCCCGTTCCGGCGGACCCCCCGCTTTTTCAAAAGCGCCCGGAGCAGCACAGCCAAAAAGGTGATGATAATCAGGTGTACACTGATGGCCGTGTCCCGGATGGAGACCGCCCCCAGAAGATGCAGCAGCATCCAAAAACCCGCGTTTCCAGCGGTGACCCACAGCAGATACCGCAAAAACACGTTCTTCACCTCCAGCATCAGCTGGAAATAGAACAGCAGCGGAATGGGCAGCAGATAGAATACACAGTAGCTGAAGAAATAGGTCAGGGCATAGTTCCCGCCGAACACCGTGGTGAGCTTGGAATCCAGAAGAATCCAGGTGCCGGAGAGAAAAATAAACGCGGTCAGCGACAGAATCAGCGGAATCCCCTCAATCTTCCATCCCGCCATAAAACAGACGACAAAGAGCAGCAGCAGGGTGAAGAGCATACAGCACAGCCACACCAAAATGGTGGGCAGATGGGACAGGAGCAGGTACATCTCAATGGCGTCCGGATGATCCTGAAGGATGGGCGAAAGCTCCCACTCCGGCCCGTCCTCATACCTGGTCAGCTCAATCCGCAGGGCGGCGGCGCCGCGGCAGGCCTCCGCCGGAACAAAATGCCACATACTGCTCAAGGCGTGCTCCCGGCCCTGGGCCGCCTCGTAAACCAGCGTCTGGTCCGCCCAGACACGGATGGACTGATACCGCGTCTGCACGGCCAGGACATCCGTTCCATCCAGCTCCGCTTCGGACA
The DNA here is from genome assembly GCF_944387675.1 of uncultured Flavonifractor sp. Classification (GTDB taxonomy): domain Bacteria; phylum Bacillota; class Clostridia; order Oscillospirales; family Oscillospiraceae; genus Flavonifractor. The sequence continues at coordinate 4,131 of NZ_CALXFV010000129.1, forward strand.
GGGCGTGTACCAGGTACAGCGTGTCGCCGGCCAGCTCCAGCCGGCAGGGCAGCTGCTCCAGCGGCGACAGGCTCCCTCCCTCTTCATAGAACCAGCCGGTATCCATCTGCCCGACCTCCGGGTTGGGAATCCCGTCCAGAGGGGTGGCGTTGTGCAGGGCCGTCAGCCATGTTAAAAGCATCACAGCGGCCAGAATCCCAAAAAACAAAATTCGCTTATGCGAAGATCCCCAAATTGTATAGCCAGTCATGTCCAGATCCCACCTAATCGCAGTGAATAGAAGGCAAGCGGCGCGCCGCCGGCCGGCGGTGCGGCTTCCCCCGCCGGATATGGCGGCAGAACAGGCAAGGCCTGCAATTTTTCTGCTTCTATCATACTGGAAAAGGCCCCTTCCGTCAAGCGGCAGGCGTGGCCCATCATGCCAATGCTTCCTGATCATGCCACCCCCTCCCGCTCCTGCGGAACGCGTCCGGCGCCGCGGGTTCAGGCTATCTTATGCGCAAACGGCCGCCGCGGACGCTCTCAGCTCCGCGGCGGCCTGGGATATGGAGCAAATGCCGCCCTCCGGCGGCACTTGCTCCGGGTATAAAAGCGCGGCAGGTGAGAGTTTCCTCCCCGCCGGATTGCTCCAAGCAGCCTTTGATCAATCGCCGTCCTCGCTAAAAAAGTCGCTGTCCAGCCGCTTGATTTGGTACACTGCTTCGGTAGATACGCCGATGTTATATTCAATCATAAGTTTCGCCAGAGATTCCCCATCAACCAGTACCACCTTAGTTGTATGCTGCTTCTTGGCGTATTCACGGGCTTCTTTGGTGAACTGTGCGGTGGTGACAAAAAGTCCCTTATTGGCGCCCTGCCCTGCCAGCGCACCTACAAATTTTTGAATCTCCGGCCTCCCGATGGACGTGGCCCGGTCCCACCGTTTTGCTTGAACGTAGATCAGACTAAATCCCAGCTTATCCTCCCGGATAATGCCGTCAATTCCCTCGTCGCCACTCTGTCCAACGACAAGTCCCGCATTTTCTACCGAGCCGCCATACCCCATATTCTCCAGCAGCCGAACCACCAGCTTTTCAAAGAAAGCAGGGGTCTGCTTCATCATCTCCG
>NZ_CALXFV010000130.1 GCF_944387675.1 uncultured Flavonifractor sp.
CAGGAGTCCGCCCGCTGGTCGTACTGGCCGGGCAGGGCCTCCACCGCCAGCACCCGGCAGTCCGCCGGAAGATCAAACACTTCGTCGGTGACTGTATCCACCGGAGGCTCGGACAGGACGGTGGTCCGGGCGGCATGGTAGGCCTCCGGCTCCACGCCCTCCACATCGTACCGGCGGATGACCCGCACGCCGGCAAGGCCGCTCAGCCCCAGGGTTCCCTTCAGCTCGGCCAGCAGGTGGCCGGCCTCCACGTCATACCCCGGCTTTTTCTCCACAAAACAGCGAAATACCTTCCCCATATACTTCCATTTCCCCTCTCTGTCTAGGCTCTTAGGCGATGCGCCACTGGGCAAAGCCGTAAAACACATTCTGCTGGGTGGGCGTCAGATTGGAAATGCGGCTCCACTGGGTGAGCACCGACCAGTTTTTGAAGCAGAGCACCCCGAAGGGCGGCTCCTCCATCAGCCGCTGGCTCAGCCGCCGGGCGCTCAGATCCCGGCCCTGGCCGGAGGCGGCCCGATAGGCCTGGAGCAGCTGGGCGGCCTGCTCGTCGGCATAGCCGCCGAAATTCAGGCTTCCCCCGGGAGTGATGAGGGCGGTGAGGTCAAAGTCGGCGGTAAGCCGCACCTCCCCCAGATATAGGTCGAAATCCCCCGCGTCCAGGGCGGCCAAATAGTCGTCCCAAGCCAGCAGGCGCAGCTCTACCTGGATGTCCAGCTCCTTCAGGCCGTTGGCCAGATGCTCCGCCGCAGTGGCCCGGATGGCGTTGTCCGACGGCGCCACAAGGCTCAGACTCAGCCGCTGCCTGCCGCTGGTCCAGCCGCCGTCCCCCCGGATCCACCCCGCCTGGGCCAGCAGCTCCGCCGCCTGCTGGGGGGCGTACTCCAGCTCCTGGGCCAGCTCCTCCTGATAGTAGGGGCTGGCGGGGGAGAGCGGCAGGGCGGCGGGCAGGGCGTGGCTGGCGTAGATGGCGGTGGATACCGCCGCCCGGTCAAAGGCCCGCAGCAGGGCCTGGCGCACCAGGGCGGTCCGGCAGGGTCCGGAGGTGACGTTGAAGCCCACGTAGAGCATGACGCTGGTGGGGTAGTCCACCGTGTCAAAGGAACCGGAAAAACCCAGGGCATTGGTACCCGTAAGGTCGGTGGCGACCAGGGCAATGTCCCGGGTGTCAAAGGCGTGGATCAGATCGTCCGTCTCCCGAATGGTGCGCAGGGGAATCTCCTCCAGAGGCAGAGGCTGGTTCTGCCACCAGTCCTGCCGGGCGGTAAGGGACCAGCTCTCCTCGGACTGGGAGAGCACATAGGGGCCGGTCCCCAGGGGGACGGATCCCGTCTCCTTCACAATAGGGATGTCCAGCAGGGCGGGCAGACCGCCGTTGGGCCGGCTCAGACTCACCGTCACTGTTCCCTCTTCCGCCGTCACCTGGGTAATATCGCTCAGCCGGGCGGCGTACAGGGTGCTGGTGCGGGCCAGGTCCAGGGAGGCCTTTACCTCTCCGGTGGTGAGCGGACTGCCGTCGGAGAAGGTGACGCCGGCGCGGAGGGTGAAGGTCCAGCTCAGCCCGTCGGCGGACTGGACGGACCCGGCGCACAGCTGCTCCTGGGGCTGAAACTGCTGGTCCAAAACATACAGCCCCTCATAGATCAGCCTGCCCAGGGACAGGTTGGTGCGGTTGCCCCCGGTAATGGGATGGAACCCTCCCTCGGGATAGCAGGCCAGGGCGAATTCCGCCGCCTCGGACGGGGCGGCGGAGGGTGTGGGTGTGGGGGTCGGCTCCGGCTCCGGTTCCCCGGTGCAGCCGGCCAGCAGCAGGCAGAGAACCAGCAAGACAAGAGACAGATACAGATATTTTTTCAGTGTACTGCCGCCTCCTTCTGCCGCAAGTAAAAATTCAGCCTTTCCGGGCATGCACCGCCTGGAAAGCCATCTCCACCCCCGCCGCTTGGCGCGAAACAGGGAGTGCCGGAATCTTCTAGGCCAAGGATATCATAGCCGCCTGGCTGCCCCGCTGGCCGTGGGTGTAGCGGTGGGACCAGTATTTCTCCGGCAGGCAGGCGGTGCAGTCGGCCGAAACGGCGATGTGGCCCTCGTCCAGGCCCGCCGCCTTCAGCCGGCAGACGTTGAGGGCCTTCAAATCCACCCGGAACTTGCCGGTGGGCAGCACCTGAATGCCGTGGAGGGCGGAGGCCCCCAGAGATTCGGTCATAGCGTTGGGTACGTCCTCGTGGGTCTCAAAGCAGCACTTGGAGATGCCCGGGCCAATGGCGGCCAGGATGTCCAGCCGCTGGCAGCCGTAGCACTCCACCATCCGCTCCACCGCCCGGGTGACAATACCCAGGGCGGTACCCCGCCAGCCGGCGTGGACGGCGCCCACCACCTTCCGCACCGGGTCGTAGAGCAGGATGGGCAGGCAGTCGGCGGTAAACACGGTGAGCACCACCCCTGGGATATCAGTCACCAGGCCGTCTGCCTGCCAGGGTTCCGGCTGGTCCAGACCCACCCCCAAATCGGCGGTGGTAACGGTGCGCACCACGTCCCCGTGGACCTGGCTGGCGCACACCACCTGGCGCGGGTCGGCGCCGATGGCGGCGCAGAACCGGCGGTAGTTTTCCGCCACCTTGTCCGGGTCGTCGCCCCGGTTCATGCCCAGGTTGAGGGAGGCGTAGATCCCGTCGGACACGCCCCCCAGCCGGGTGGAAAAGCCGTGGGCTACCCCGCCGGCGGCGTCAAAGCCGTCGGCGGTGAGGTACACCAGACCGTTCTTGTTGTGTTCCATGATGTTCATGCAGTTCCTCCATCGACCCGTTTTGAATCCCCCTGGACTGTCTTTAGTCTTCCTCAAACCGGCCGCAGCACTTCTTGTACTTCTTGCCGCTGCCGCAGGGACAGGGATCGTTGCGGCCCACCTTTTTGCCCTTTTTCACCGGCTGCTTTTTCACGGTGCCGTCGGCCCCGGCGCTCTCGCCGGTGACCTTGGCCACCCGCTCCCGCTTTACCGTGGAGCCCACCTGGATGCGGGCCAGGAAAATGCGGCGCAGAGTCTCCTCCTGAATGGCGGCGATCATCCGCTCGAACATCTCGTAGCCTTCCCGCTTGTACTCCACCACCGGGTCGTTCTGGCCGTAAGCCCGCAGGCCGATGCCCTGGCGCAGCTCCTGCATGGCGTCGATGTTGTCCATCCAGTACTCGTCCACCACCCGGAGCATCATCACCCGTTCCAGCTCCCGCATCAGCGGCTCGCCCAGCTCGGCCTCCTTGCGGCTGTATACGGCGCTGGCCCGGCCCTGAAGCAGGTCAATCAGGCCCTGGGCGTCATATTCCTGAAGCTTGGCATCGTCAAACTTGAACTCCTCGGCGGTGAGGAACAGGCCCCGGAACTGAGCGCACACCTCCCGCCAGTTCTCCGCGTCCATGTGCTTGAGCTCTCCCAGGTGGGCGTTCACCTCGTTGGTAATCACCCCGGTGAGCATGTTCTGCACCACTTCCTTCAGGTTCTCTCCGTCCAGCACCTTCCGGCGCTGCTCGTAGATCACCTTCCGCTGGGTGTTCATCACATCGTCGTACTCCAGCACCGTTTTCCGGGTCTGGAAGTTCCGGGACTCCACCTGTTTCTGGGCGTTCTCAATGGCGTTGGAGAGGATCTTGGCGTCGATGGGGGTGTCCTCGTCCACCCCCAGCTTCTCCATCATGCCCATCACCCGCTCCGAGCCGAACAGGCGCATGATGTCGTCCTCCAGGGAGAGGAAGAACTTGCTCTCGCCCGGGTCGCCCTGGCGGCCGGCACGGCCCCGGAGCTGGTTGTCGATACGGCGGGACTCGTGGCGCTCGGTACCCAGAATAAACAGGCCGCCCACCGCCCGGACCTTGTCCGCCTCCTCCTTGATCTCATCCTTGTACTTGGCCTCCGCCTGGGTGAACATCCGCCGGGCGTCCAGGATCTCCTGGTTGTCGGTCTCGGCAAAGCCGGTGGATTCGGCAATCAGCTCGTCGCTCAGGCCGGCCTTCCGCAGCTCGGCCTTGGCCAGAAACTCCGCGTTGCCGCCCAGCATGATGTCGGTGCCGCGGCCGGCCATGTTGGTGGCCACGGTGACCGCCCCAAGCTTGCCGGCCTGGGCCACGATCTCCGCCTCTTTCTCGTGGAACTTGGCGTTCAATACGTTGTGGCGTATCCCCCGGCGGCGGAGCATGGCGGAGAGCTGCTCCGACTTCTCGATGGAGACGGTACCCACCAGCACCGGCTGGCCCTTCTTGTGGCATTCCTCAATCTGGCTGACGATGGCCCGGTATTTGCCGGCCTCGTTTTTGTACACCACATCCTGGTGGTCAATCCGGGCCAGAGGTTTGTTGGTGGGGATTTCCACGATGTCCAGAGCGTAAATGGTGCCGAACTCCTCCTCCTCGGTCATGGCGGTACCCGTCATGCCGGAGAGCTTCTGATACAGGCGGAAGTAGTTCTGGAAGGTGATGGTGGCCAGGGTCTTGGACTCCCGGGCCACGGTGACGTGCTCCTTGGCCTCAATGGCCTGGTGCAGGCCCTCGGAGTACCGGCGGCCGTACATGAGCCGGCCGGTAAACTCGTCCACGATGATGACCTCCCCATCCTTCACCACGTAGTCGATGTCCCGCTTCATCAGGCCCCGGGCCTTGATGGCCTGGTTGATGTGGTGGGACAGGGTGGTGTTCTCCGGGTCGGCCAGGTTCTCCAGCTGGAACTGCTGTTCGGCCTTCTGGATGCCACGGGCGGTGAGGGTGACGGTGCGGGCCTTCTCATCCACGATATAGTCCGCGTCCACATCCGGGTCCTCTTCCTCCTTGGTGTCCACGCTGGTCACCCGCTGGCCCTTCAGCCGGGAGACAAAGTCATCCACAATGGTGTACAGCTGGGTGGACTTGTCCCCCTGGCCGGAGATGATGAGGGGGGTGCGGGCCTCGTCAATGAGGATGGAGTCCACCTCGTCCACGATGGCGAAGGCGTGGCCCCGCTGTACCATCTCGGAGGCGTAAATGCACATGTTGTCCCGCAGGTAGTCAAAGCCGAACTCGTTGTTGGTGCCGTAGGTAATGTCGGCGGCGTAGGAGGCCTTCCGGTCCTTGGGCTGAATATCGTGAATCACCAGGCCCACGGTGAGTCCCATGAAGCGGTACACCTTGCCCATCCACTCGCTGTCGCGCTTGGCCAG
>NZ_CALXFV010000131.1 GCF_944387675.1 uncultured Flavonifractor sp.
CCTCCTATTCTGGCCGATATATGCGAAAAACCCGGTCATGCATCAAGCATGAAACGGGTTTTTCGACAGACTGAAGCCAAAACCTCCGGCTAAACCGGAGGTTTTGGCTTTTTTTGATACGTTGTTTTTCTTTGGACTCAGCGCTGGCCCTTGTCGTAGGGAATCCCCTCCGCCTTGGGGGCTCTGGACTTCTTGGAGGTGAAGGCCAACACCACCAGGGTGATGAGATAGGGCAGCATCCGATAGAAGTGGGGGCTGATGCCGATCTCCTTCAGCATAAAGATGCCGTCGCCATTGATGTCAATGCTGGTATAGGAGGCAGCAATACACTTAAACAGGCCGAAAATAAGGGCGGAGCCGGCAATGTTCAAGGGCTTCCAGTTACCGAAAATCATAACCGCCAGGGCCAGGAAGCCGAAGCCGGCCACATCGCCGGTGGAGGCGCAGTTGGCAGTGGTGAGGGCGTAGACAAAGCCGCCCATGCCCGCCAGGGCGCCGGAAATGGTGGTGCCGGCGTAGCGCATCTTATAGACGTTGATGCCCAGAGAGTCGGCGGCCTGTGGATTTTCACCGCAGGAGCGCAGCCGCAGGCCGAACCGGGTCTTGTAGAGCAGGATGGACAAAATTACAAACAGGATAATGCAGATATAGGTGGCCAAATAGGTCTTGTCCACAAAGGTGGAGCCCAAAAAGCCCATCTCGTCATTGCGGCCATAGCCGAAAAAGCTCTTTTTAATCATAAAGTAGCTGGCCGAGTCCCCTTCCGCCATTTGCAGGGTGTTCTGGTTGGCGATGAGGCGGATGAAGAAGAGCACCAGGGCGGGAGCCAGCAGGTTAAGGGCGGTGCCGCCGATGGTCTGGTCTGCCTTCAGATTCACCGAGGCGAAGGAGAGCAGCAGGGAGAAAATAGCGCCCAGAACGGCGGCCACCACGATGGCCAGCACCATGAAGCCCTGGAGGGCCACCCAGTCGCCAGCGGCCTTGGCATCCAGGAAAAAGCCCGCCTTCTGGGACAGATTGACAAAGAGCACCCCGGCAAAGGCGCCGAAAATCATAATGCCTTCCAGTGCCAGGTTGATGATGCCGCTGCGCTCGGCAAAGACGCCGGCCAGAGCCACGATCATCAGCGGGACGGCATAGAGCAGGGTCTGCTGAATCAGAAACGTCATGCCTGCTCCCCTCCTTTCTGCTCCGCCGCGCCGGTGTCCGGCGGCGGATCCGACGCCGGGGCCTTGGCCTCCCGTACCGCGGAGATTTTATGCTTTTTCCGGCCGCTGAGCAGCATCTTGATCACCAGCGAGAAGGCGCTGAGGTAAACGATAATGGCGATAATCACATCCGTGATGTACTCGTTGTAGGCTGTCAGGTTGGTCATTTGCAGGCCCACGATGTCCAACATGGACATGAAGCAGCCGGTAAAGATGACCGCGATGGGGTTGCTGGCCGCCAGCAGGGCCACAGGGATGCCGTTGAAGCCGGTGGCGGGAAGAGACTGATAGGCGGAGGTCCAGTAGAACTCCGTGTTGCCGGAGAGGTAGTACAGCGCGGCGGCGGCCCCGGACAGGGCGCCGGCAATGGCCATGGACAACACAATGTTCCGCTTATCGGCAATACCGGCATAGCGGGCGGCATGGCGGTTGGCGCCGCAGGCCTTCAGCTCATAGCCCAGGGTGGTCTTGGTCATCAGGATATAGATCAGGATGGCGATGACGATGGCAATGAGGATGCCGCCGTTGACCTGGGAATTGGGGAAGAGCTTGTCCAGGCCCATCTTGGCGGTCTGGACGCCCTTGCCGTCCACATAGGTCCACACCCCATCCACCTGGGTCAGGCCGAAGGAGGTCTTGTAGATATAGCCGCTCTTGGTGTTCTCCACCAGGTTGCGGAACTGGCTGCCGTCAAACATCCAAGTCACCAGGTTGGCGGCGATCCAGTTGGTCATAATGCACGCCAGCACTTCGTTGATGTTGAGGAAGGCCTTCACCAGGCCGGGAATACAGCCCCACAGCGCTCCCGCCAGAATGCCGCCCAGGAAGGCAATCAGCCATACCAGGGGGGCAGGCACATTGTCGGTGGAAATGCCCAGGGCCAGCATCAGGGTGGCTGCGGTGCTCATCAGGTACTGGCCCGGCGCGCCGATGTTGAACAGGCCGGTTTTGAAGGCCACCGCCACCGACAGGCCGGTAAGAATCAGCGGAGTGGCGCGGAAGAGCATGTTGCCCATGTTGGTGGGGTTGAAGCCGAAGGTGAGGTGACCCGCCCCGTCCCGGCCGGTGCTGAACAGGCCGCCGAATACCAGGCGGATCCCCTCAATGGCGCCCTTCAGACCCAAGTTGGAGTTAAACATGCCTACAATCAGAATGATGACGGCACCCACCGCCATGCCGATGACAATGGAGATCAGGGAGGCAGTTACCGATTTGGCCGCGTCCTTCTCCCACAGGGTGGAACCTTTCTCTCTCATGCTCCCGCTCCCTCCTTGGTCATTCGCTTGGCGCCGGCCATGTAGAGGCCCAGCTCCTGCACGGTGGTGGTCTCCGGGTCCAGCTCACCCACAATCTCGCCCTCGTACATGACCAGAATGCGGTCGGACAGGCTCATCACCTCGTCCAGCTCCAGAGAGATAAGCAGCACCGCCCGGCCCTTGTCCCGCTCGGCAATCAGCTGACTGTGGATGTATTCGATGGCGCCCACATCCAGGCCGCGGGTGGGCTGCACCGCCACCAGCAGCGGTTTGTCCCGGTCCACCTCCCGGGCGATGATGGCCTTCTGCTGGTTGCCGCCCGACATGGACCGGGCCATGGTCACCGGACCCTGGCCGGAGCGCACGTCGTACTGCTCAATCAGCGTCTCGGCGTACTTGCGCACCTCGGCGTTCTTGATAAAGCCCATGTTCTGGAACTGGGGTTCCCGGAAACGCTGGAGCACCATGTTCTGCTCCAGAGTGAAGTCCAGCACCAGGCCGTGCTTATGCCGGTCTTCGGGAATGTGGCTCATATTCTCCCCCCGTTGGTGGATGGAGGCATGGCTGATTTCCTTACCGCATAGGGTGACGGTACCGGCGGAGCACTTCTCCAGGCCGGTAAGGCCGTAGACCAACTCGGTCTGGCCGTTGCCGTCAATGCCCGCCACGCAGACGATCTCGCCCTTGCGGACCTGAAAGCTGACATCGTTGACGGCATTGCGCTTGTGGGTGCGGGAGGGTACAGTGAGCCCCGCCACATTGAGCACCACCTCGCCGGGCTTGGCCGGCTGCTTGTCCACCTCCAGCTGCACCGGACGGCCCACCATCATGTTGGACAAGGACTGCTTGTCGGTATCCTTGGTATCCACGGTACCCACATACTTACCCTTGCGCAGTACGGTGACCCGGTCTGCCACTGCCATAATCTCGTTGAGCTTGTGGGAGATGAAGAGGATGCTCTTTCCCTCCCGGGCAAACTCCTTCATGGTGGCCATCAGCTCGTCAATCTCCTGCGGGGTGAGGACAGCGGTGGGCTCATCAAAAATCAAAATCTCGTTGTCCCGGTAGAGCATCTTCAGGATTTCCACCCGCTGCTGCATGCCAACGGTGATGTCCTCCACCCGGGCGTCCAAATCCACCTTCAGGCCGTACTTTTCCGACAGAGCCTGTACCTTCTTCCGGGCTTCCTTTTTCTGCAAAAAGCCCAGTTTGGTGGTCTCCGCGCCCAGAATGATGTTGTCCAGCACGGTGAACACGTCAATCAGCTTGAAGTGCTGGTGCACCATGCCGATGCCCAGGGCGGTGGCATCGTTGGGGTTGTGGATCTTCACCGTCTGGCCGTTCTTGCGGATTTCCCCCGCTTCCGGCTGATACAGCCCAAACAAGACGCTCATCAGGGTGGACTTTCCCGCCCCGTTCTCCCCCAAAAGGGCGTGGATTTCGCCCTTGCGGAGCTGGAGCGTTATGTCATCGTTGGCGATGATTCCCGGGAATTCCTTGGTAATGTGAAGCATCTCGATGATGTTCTCGGCTTGCATTCTCCTCATCCCGCTTCCTCAGTAGAATGACCATATTATACCGTATTTATGGGGAAAAAACAAGTGATTCTGCCCACTATCGGCAAAAAGGGAGGGGACGAAACTCGTCCCCTCCCGATCTGCGCAATGGGATGGATTACTCCACGTTCAGGACCACATTGCTCCACTCGGTGGTCTCCAGGTTGTCATAGTTGGCGTCCACAACCAGGGTGCCGTCCAGCATCTGCTGATACAGGTCCTCGTACTCCGCGACGGTGAAGGTCTCAAACCGCCAGGAAGCATCGGCGGTAGGCAGAGCCACGGAGTTGTTCTCCACACCCAGAGAGGTGGCCACGCCGCCGATGGTGTCGAAGGTACCGTCATAGACGTGACCCACGGCCCACTGCACCGCGTCGGACAGGCCCTTCATGGCGGAAGTCACCACGTAGTCGGACTCGCCGGACTGGTCCACGTCCACGCCGATGACATAGCCATCATTGGCGGAGGCGGCGGCGGCGATGGACTGGAACATGGAGCCGCCGCAGGCAAAGACGATCTCGGTGCCGTTGGCATACCAGCCGCTGATCATGGTCTGCAGCTCGGTGGAGGCGGAGAAGGTGGCGCCGTACTGCCAGGAGTAGTTCATATCGACGGTGACGCCCAGCTCCTTGGCGGCGTCATTGGCGCCCTGGACATAGCCGTAGCCGAACCGGCAGCAGGCGGGGTTGGTGCCGCCGCCGCCGCCGGAGAAGCCCAGCTTGGTGAAGCCGTCCTTCACAGCGGCGTAGCCGGCCAGGTAACCAGCCTGCTCTTCCTTAAAGGCAATACCGGCCACGTTGGCCAGCACATTGCCCGCGTCATCGCTGAGGGGGTAACCGTCAATAAAGACGAAGGGAGTGTCGGGGAACTCGATGGCGGCCTTCTTCAGCGCGGCCTCCTGCAGGTAGCCGGCGCACACCACCACCTCGGCACCGCCCTCCACGGCGGCCTTCATGGCGTCATAGCGGTCATCGTCGGTGGCCTCGTTGCCGTTGGCGGGCT
>NZ_CALXFV010000132.1 GCF_944387675.1 uncultured Flavonifractor sp.
GAGTCGTCCGCCCAGGGGGAGATATCCTCGTTGTCGTTGCATCGGGCCAGGTCCGGGAAGGAGGTGTCCCGGCCCACACTGGCGGCGTATCGCCGGAGCAGAATGGCCGCCTCCTCCCGGGTGATGGGCCGCTCCGGGGTGAAGAGCAGGCCGCCGGTACCCTGAATCAGCCCCTGGCCATATGCCCAAGCTACGGAGGGGGTCCAGGGGGCGTCTTCCGGGACGTCGGAAAAGGGATGGCTCCCCTGAACAGGCAGGGCGCCCGCCCAGGTCCACAGGGCGGAGACGAACTGCGCCCGGGTGATAGGCGTCTCCACCGCGGCGGCGGCAGGCACCAGCAGGGTGAGCAGCAGCAGAGCGGGGATCAACTGTCTCATGGCATATCCTCCTTTTGGAAGAGCATACCATAAACTGGAAAACTATGCTGTCGAAGGAGGGCTACGCCGTGGGGTCGTAGGCGCAGACCAGATTGCCGTCGGCGTCATAGCCCCGGCACCAGACGGACAGGGTGCCGCTGTGGCCGTTGCCGTCTGGCTTGGCGGGCAGGTCGGCCCGCACAGGCTCACCCACCCACACGCCGCTGCCCGCGGACGACCAGGTGATGGACACGCCCCGTTCCGCCAGGGCCTCCTGGGGGTCTTCCCAGCGGCCCAGCCACAGCAGCTCACCCTCCACCCGCACCACAGAGGGGGTGGTACAGACGGCCAGAGGGATCTGCTCGTAGCCCCGCACCGGCAGATCGGGCGGGAGGGGAAGGGGCTGTGGCGTTTCTGTCTCATAGTAAAAATACGAAATCACCGTCGGAAGGGAAAAGATATCCTGGGAGCTGAACTGAGAAGCATCCACAACCAGAAAATCCCGTACCGACCACAGCAGGCCGGCGGTACGGTTGAGCTCCACCATGGCATACTTATCTCCGGAGTGGAGCACCGCCCATGCGTCGGACTCCGGCTCGGCCTCCTCCATGCGGATGGGGCCGGAGGCCAGAAGTTCTCCGCCGGTGAAGCAGTTGGCTGAGGCGGTCTGGCGGCAGGCCAGGGAAATGGCGGGCAGGGGCCGCCCCAGGGTGATCCACAGCAGGAACAGGGCAGCCAGCAGAGCCAGCGCGCTGAGGGCCAGCAGCAGGCGGGGGAGGATCACATAGCGGAACCGGCTCATGATGGGGGTACCTCCTCCTGTAAGGTGATGTAGATGGTGACGGACTCCTCGGTGGAGCTGAGGGTGACGGTGAACCTCCGGGCGCCGGGGGTGGGGTCCACGATGCGCAGCCAGGCGGTGGAGCCCAGCAGGGCGTCCTCATAGTAGGTGGAAAAGTGGGCGTAGCCGGAGGCGCCGGTGTCATCCGTCCAGGAGGCATCGGCCTGATAGGCTGCCATGGGCGCCCGCCAGGGCTGAGGGTTGGTGATGGTCACCGGACACTGGAGCTGGTACTCCTGGTTGGTCACCCCCTCGGGATAGTCCCAGGATACCAGCACCAGAGCGGCCTCCCGGGCGGGGATGAGGGTGTAGCCCGCCAGCGTTCCGCCGCCGCTGGCAGCGCCGGAGATCTCCACCGTACCGTCGCCGTCATAGGGCAGGGAGGCAGTTTGAGGGAACAGGCCCGTCAGGGCAAAGATGCCGGTGTCGTTCCGGTAGCCGATGATGAGGCTGAGGAGCAGTACGGTCAGGGCCAGCAGGACGATGATCCGGGAGAGCTTGGGGACCAGAGGGCTGTGGCAGCGGTCCAGCTGATGGCCCAGCTCATAGGGGTCGCCCATGGCCTCCACAGCACGCTGGGCAGCCAGGTCTGCGGGGATGCCCCGGGCCTCCAGGGCGGCGGCGTGGTCCTCCAGGTGGGCTTCCAGCTCCCGCCGGGCGGCCTGGCGGGCGGGCTTCCAGCGAATCACAGAGCACACCTGGCCGCAGAAGGTATCAAATCGGCTGGACGGCATAGGTTCACCTCGCTTCCGGTATGGTCAGATCCCATTGCTCCGTCCAGTGGTCGGGGACGGCGGACTGGAACACCAGCTCTCCCGCCTGGTCATATCCCCGCAGAAGAAAGCCAAAACCATCCCAGCTGAATTGATAGGCGCTTTGCTGGCTGGGGTAGTGGAACAGGTAGCAGTCCGCGGCTGTGGGCTCCGTCAGGCTCAGGGTCTGGAAACCATCACCGGAGTAGTCATAACAGAGCACTTCCACCTGGGTAATGTCTGGATCATTGACGATGACCAGCAGATATTTGAGGGTGGGCAGGACGGTCATGGGATAGGAGCGGTCCCTGCTGACGGAACTTAAGGTGCCGCGCATCCAGAACGGGCCGGTGGGGTGCACGAGCTGGCAGAGGGCGTAGCTGTCCCCGTCCTGGAGCAGGTAAATGATCTGGTACTTGTCTTCCGAACGGGCCAGCACTTCGCCCGGGCCGTAGAGGTTGATGGCCTGCGTGCATGCCACAGCATGCCTTTCAGACAGACAGGGGTTTTTGCCGGACAAAAACAGGAAGGCCAGCAGGGCCAGCAGCACCAGAAAGAGCAGCAGGTCAACCGCCAGCCGCCGGCGGCGGGTGGTGGGAGTGACGGGGGCTTTAGACATCTGCTCCGCCTCCTTTCAGGGACAGGGGGAAGGAGAGCTGGATCTTCCCGTACCGGTCAAAACGGAGGGTGAGCTGCACGGCCTCCGGGTCCACGTCGATGACGTACACATCGTAATAGGTCACGAAAGGCGTTTGGAGAGAGGGTCCGCCCATGGTGGTATAGAGGTCGGGAGCGGCGGCCTGTTCCGGGTACAGGCCGTGGAGCAGCTCCGCCGGGTCGTACTGATTCCAGCCGGGATAGCGGTTGCCCAAATCGTCCTCCGCCCACAGCCAGCCGGAAATCCGGGGACACCGCAGGCTGGGATTAAGGTGGACGGCTTTGAGCAGGACACTTACCCGCAGGGCGGGCTCCCCGGTTACAGAGTGTTCCCGTGGGGTGACCAGCACCCGCTCCGCCGAGAAGGTGTAGTGTTCCAGATAGCAGACTGCGTGTTCCGGGCGGTAATCTGCCAGCACCTGAGTCTGGTCGTAATGTTCCACGATAATGCCGGTGCCGTCATCATTATAGAGGGGCGGGTCCGTAACGAGGGCAAGGGCGTCAGGCACCCTGGGCAGAAAGCAGAACACCAGCAGAAGCACCAGCACTGTCCGTATTGACACCCGGAAGAGGATCTGAAACCAGCCGGGCAGAGGATTATGGCTCTTGTCCAGTTCACGGCCCAGAGCCTCCGCGTCCCCCATGGCGGCCACCGCCTCCGCCTCGGCCTGCTCCGGGGACAGCTCCAGGTTCCGCTCCAGCAGGGCGTCCCGTCGGTCCTCCAGATGGGCGGTGAGCTCGGCGGTAATGGCGTCGTGATCCGGCCAGAAGCGGACACAGGCGCACACCTGATGGCAGAACTGCTCCATGGTGAGCCGGGGCCGGTTGGGGGCGTCCATCAAGCCAGGGCCGGGGCGGAGCCGGCCAGCACGGCATTCACCGCCTGGGAGAAGGTGGTCCACTCCTCCTTCTTCTCCCCCAGCAGCTTCAGGCCCTTTTTGGTGATGTGGTAGTATTTCCGGGTGCGGCCGGTGGGGGCCTCTTTCTCATAGGCGTCCACCGCTCCGGTTTTCTCCAGGGTGTGGAGAATGGGGTAGAGGGTACCCTCCTTCATGGAAAAGGTGTGGTCACTTTTTTCCTCCAGCTCGGCAATCATCTGATAGCCGTACTTGTCTTCCCCGGACAGAAGGGAGAGCACCAGCAGGGTGGCGCTGCCGGAGAGCAGGGATTTGTCCGCTTTCATCAGAAGTCCTCCTTTCGGTAAAAAATAATACCTCGGGTTTCTAGGTGTAGTATACCTAGAAACCCGAGGTATGTCAACAAGGGATTTACTTCATCCGGCTGCGGAGGGGCTGGCCTGCCACCCAGCGGTTCAGGTTGTCCAGGAAGAGGGCGGCGATGTTGTCCAGGGTGACGGCCATGTGGTTGTACCCCCCGGCGCTGTGGGGGGTGACAAAGGCCCGGGGAGCGTCCCACAGGGGATGGTCGGAGGGAAGAGGCTCCGGCGAGGTGACATCCAACCCAGCCCCCAGCAGGTGGCCCTGGGTCAGTACCTGGGCCAGGGCGTCACAGTCCACGGCGGAGCCCCGGCCGGCATTGAGGAGGACGGCGTCTGGCTTCATCAGCAGCAGGCGTCGGGTGTCCATCAGCCCCGCGGTCTCAGGGGTGTGGGGCAGGGCCAGGGCCACCACGTCGGCCTGGGGGAGCAGGGCGTCCAGCTCGGACAGGGGGAAGGTGCGGTCAAAGTCCTCCACTGGTCTGTCCGAGCGGTGGAGTCCCCACACAGTTTTGGCCCCCAGCGCCCGGCACAGCCGGGCAAAGTGGCGGCTGATGTCCCCGGTACCGCCTACCAGCACCGTCTCACCCCGGAGGGAGCGGACGGGTCCCAGGCCGCTCCAGTCCCCCCAGGTGTGGTTCCGCTGGAGATCCCGGTAGCCGGGCAGGTGCTTGTAGATGGCCAGCAGCATGGCCAGCATATGTTCGGACACGGCGGGGCCGTAGGCTCCGGCGGCGCAGGTGAGGACCACCCCATCCCGCAGCACGCCGGGGACCAGATAGGGGTCCACCCCGGCATTCCAGCTCTGTACCCACTTCAGATTGGGGAAAGTGTTCAGATCCTTGGGGGGGACAAAGCCCATCAGAATGGTGGTGCGCTCCCGCCAGTCGGCGGGAATGTCGGTGGCTCCCCGGCGGTCGTTGGTGGGGAGGAACAGATGCTCTGCATCGGGTGCGGCGGCCTGAAAGGCGGCTTTCTGTCCGTCGGTCAGCGGGAGCAGGTGGAGAATGGTTTCCATAATAGATGTACCTCCAGAAGGACGGGGACCGGTCGGCAGACCGGCCCCCTGTTTTTATTTATTTCATGGTGAGGAGCAGCTCGCCGGCCTTGACCGCACCGCCCTCTTTGATGAGCACCTGGTCCACGGTACCGCTCATCCGGGCCACCACGGAGGTCTC
>NZ_CALXFV010000133.1 GCF_944387675.1 uncultured Flavonifractor sp.
AGCGAGACTCACGATCCCAAGTACCGCGCCTCCCTGCTGCTGCGGAAGATGGTCCGTGCCGGCAAGCTGGGCCGCAAAACCGGCATCGGCTTCTACGATTACAAAAAATAAGACAACTGTCCTGCGCCCGCCGGGCGCGGCGGAGAAAGGGAACAAATTTTTATGGGTGTTACAGTTGGAATGAAGGGCAGCGCAAAAATGACGGCGGCCTGCGAAAATACCGCCGCCGCTCTTGACAGCGCGCTGCTTCCCGTATTCGGAAGTCCCTATATGATCGCCTTAATTGAAAGCGCTGCCGCCGGTGCGGTTCGAGCCGCTCTGGAAGAGGGGCAGAATACCGTCGGCACCAAATTTGAGATTGAGCATGTGGCCGCCACTCCCGTGGGAATGCGTGTTTGGGCGGAGGCGGAACTGGTTCAGGTGGACGGCAAACGTCTGGTATTTGATGTAACGGCGTATGATGACGGAGGTCTCATCGGGAAAGGACACCATGAGCGCTTTATCGTCTCCGGCGAGAAATTTGTGGCCAGGGCAAACGCGAAAGGCCGGAGCGGCCAAACCGGCTGAACCGCTTGTCCATTCCATGAAACAGCAAAAAGCGATGCGTGCGGGACCAATGGAGTCCTGCACGCATCGCTTTTTGATTGGCCCGGGTTCCGTATGTGGGAAACTCAGCCCTGCTCCGCCACAAAAGCCTGGAACAGCGCCTCACCCTCGTCGGCGTTCTCGCCGATGAGAAAGAGCAGATAGCCATCCGTCACAACGGTACGGGCATCCTGCACTTTGGGCAGATGCTGGGACAGATACCAGGAGAAGGTGTCCTCCTGGCTCTGGCGGTAGGCCTCCAGCGCATCAGTAACGGCCTTTTCGTCAGCGTCCTCAGCCAGCTTGCCCACAAGCACGGTGTCCGGGCTGGTGATCATGGGAAAGAAAGCCACCACCTGCTCAAACTGATCGGCGGGGATGTGATAGGCATCGGCAAGCACGTCCTCATAGGTCCGGCTGCCGAACATTTCGCTGCTGTCCATAATGGAATAGGCCAGCTTCACCAGGGGATCGTTGTTGGGAGTGGTAATGGTGACGGAGTCCGTCTCCGCGGCCACGGTAAAGCCCTCCAGTCCCTCCAGCACAGCGGCGGGGACATAGGTAACGCCGTGATGGACCTCGGCGGTGGTGTTTACCGCCACGTCATTGACCAGAATGGTGTTGGCTTCAAACTGGACGGTGATGCGGTCCTGCCCGAAGGTAAACCAGCCCTCGTTGTTCTCCTCATCCCAGAAGGCGGAGCCGTGATCGGACTCGGCCACCAGGCGCAGGGGCAGCAGGTCGCTCCGGCTGGCGGCGGGGATGCCGGCGGTGTTCAGCACTTCCCCGTTGAGGGTAATGGCGGTGGCGTAGGCATTGGGGTTGGGGGAGATAAGCATGTCCTCCGCGGCCAGGGCGGGGACGGTCATGGCCCCGGCCAGGGCCAGGGTGAGCGCGGCTGCGCCGATCTTTTTCATAGCAGATTCTCCTTTGCGGTTTGGTTTGTCAGTCACATAGACGAAGAGCCGCCGGGAAAGTTCCCCCCTCCGCCGGAATTTTTCCCTTCCGGCGGAAGGATTTGCATTCGTCCTTTCTTTTATGATACAATGACACATAATTAACCGTGGATACAGGGGAAAGGCGGCGATAGATCTGTGAACAGCGCACTTTTGCTCATCGGCTCGGTAATTCTCATCTGCATTCTGATGAACCGGTTTCTGGAAAAGCTGGCAGTACCCTCCCTGCTGATTTTTCTGGCCCTGGGGATGTGCTTTGGGGAAAACGGCATCTTCCGCATCCCCTTTGACGATTATGCCGGGGTCAACCTGATCTGCTCGGTCTGTCTGATTTTCATTATGTTCTACGGCGGCTTTGGCACCAACCTCCAGGCGGCGCGGCCGGTGGTGGTGCAGGCGGGGCTTCTCTCCACCCTGGGGGTGGCTGGAACCGCCCTGGCGGTAAGTCTGTTTGCCTGTCTGGTGCTGAAGCTGCCCTGGCTGGAGAGCCTGCTCATCGGCTCGGTGATCTCCTCCACCGACGCCGCCTCGGTGTTCAGCATCCTGCGCACCAAAAAGCTGGCCTTGAAACACCACACCGACTCCCTGCTGGAGATGGAGTCCGGCTCCAACGACCCCATCTCCTACATGCTCACCACCGCCGCCCTGGCTCTGATGGCGGGGGAGGAGCTGTCCCTGCCTCTGCTGCTGGCCAGGCAGATGCTCCTGGGTGTGGGCGGCGGACTGCTGCTGGGGGCCGGCGCCGCCTGGCTGCTGCGGCAGGATCTGCTCCGCAGCCAGGAGAACCGGACGGTGTTTCTCTTTGCCGTCATGCTGCTGGCCTATGCCCTCCCCGCCGCCGCCGGCGGCAACGGCTACCTCAGCGTCTACCTGTGCGGCATCTGGCTGGGCAACACCAGCCTGACCCAGAAGCGCTATCTGGTCCACTTTTTCGACGTGACCACCCACGTGGCCCAGGTACTCATTTTCTTCCTGCTGGGCCTGCTGGTAACGCCGGTCCGTCTGCCCGCCGTGCTGCTGCCCGCCCTGGCCATCATGGCCTTTCTCACCTTTGTGGCCCGGCCTCTGGTGTGTACCGTTCTGCTGCTCCCCTTCCGCGCCCCGCTGGGGCAGATCGGCATTACCGCATGGGCAGGCCTGAGAGGCGTAGCCTCCATCGTGTTTGCCATCTCCGCCGTACTCAGCGGCATGGAGATGAAGTACGACCTGTTCAACCTGGTGTTCTGCATTGTGCTGCTGTCCATGGCCATCCAGGGTACTCTGCTGCCCCGGGTGGCGGGCAGGCTGTCCATGACCGACCTGAATGCCGACGTGGGCAAAACCTTCACCGACTATCAGGAGGAGCGCGACGTCGACTTCGTGGAGGTCCGGCTGGGACCCGGCCACCCCTGGTGCGGCAAGACCGTCAGCCAGCTTTGCCTGCCGGGGGAGCTGCTGGTGGCCATGGTGGACCGGAGTGGCGCGTGCCTCGTACCCCGCGGAGATACCGCTCTGCAAGAGGGAGACCGGCTGGTGCTGGCCGCCCGCTCTTTTGAGGAACAGGAACACCTGAACCTGCGGGAGGTGCCGGTGGAGCGGAGCAGCAAGTGGGCCGGCCATCCCATCAGCCAGTTTTCCAACACAAAACCCCGCCTGATCATCCTGATCAAGCGGGGTCTGGAGACGGTCATCCCCACCGGCAGCACCGTAATCCAGCCGGGGGACGTACTGGTAGTGGCGGAGCCGGTGGAAGACGGCTGACCGGTATCTTTACTTGCTCACCGGCGCGAAACAGCCCCGGACCAGAGCGGCCAGTTCCCCGGGCGCCGCCTCCACCTGGGCGCCGATCCGCCCGGCGCTGACAATGATGGTGTCCAGCGCCTCCACACTCTGGTCGAAAACGGTGGGGAACTGCTTTTTCATCCCCACCGGGGAGCAGCCCCCGTGGACATAGCCGGTAAGGGGGGGCAGCTGGGCCTGGCGAATCATCTCCACCGACTTCTCCCCCACCGCCCGGGCGGCCCCCTTCAAATCCAGCTCTTTCCCCACCGGAATGACGAATACATAATATTTTTTGCTGGCGCCCTGGGTCACCAGGGTCTTGCACACCGCCGCCGGGTCCCTTCCGATCAGGGCGGCCACGCTGACCCCATCCACCGCACCGTTGGGGTGGGCATACCAGTGGGGGGTGTAGGCCACCTTTTTCTGGTCCAGAATCCGCATCACGTTGGTCTTTTCTTCCGGCATGGTTGCATCTCTCCTGTGGTTTGGTATAAGATAAATCCATCTTACTACAACTGAGGAGCGGATGCAAATGCTGAATACCCAAAACTGCCGGACGCTGCTGATGGATACCGCCCGCCGGCTGCTCACCATTGACAGTCCCAGCGGCTTTACCCACAGAGTGGTGGAGGAGGCGGAGACGCTGGCCCGGGAGGCGGGCTGCGCTACCCGGCGCACCAACAAGGGCAATCTGATTGTGGAGGTGCCTGGCCGGGAGGAGGGCAAGCGGATCGGCCTGTGCGCCCACGTGGACACCCTGGGACTGATGGTGCGCTCCATCACCAGCGACGGGATGCTGATGATCACCAAGGTGGGAGGTCCCATCCTGCCCACTCTGGACGGGGAGTACTGTAAGATCTACACCAGAGACGGCCGGGTGTACACCGGCACCATTCTGTCCCTCTCTCCCGCCGCCCACGTCTTTGACGACGCCGCCACCCGTCCCCGGGAGGAGAAGAGCCTGGCGGTGCGCATTGACGAAAAGGTGCGGAAGAAAGCGGATGTGGAGGCCCTGGGCATCTCCGCCGGGGACTATGTGTGCTTCGACCCCAAAACCACCGTGACGGACAGCGGATTTTTGAAATCCCGGTTTATTGACGACAAAGGCAGCGCCGCCTGCCTGCTCGCCCTGCTCAGACTGATGAAGGAGCAGGGTCTGTCTCCCCGGTATCACACCCAGGTGTGTTTCACCGTCCACGAGGAGGTGGGCCACGGCGGGGCCACCCTGCCGGAGGTGGACGAGCTGCTGGCGGTGGACATGGGCTGCGTGGGCGAGGATCTGACATGTACGGAGTATCAGGTGTCTATCTGCGCCAAGGACAGCGCCGGTCCCTTTGATTACGATATGGTGTCCCGGCTCATCACCCTGGCCAGGGACAACGGGGTGGACTACGCCGTGGACATCTACCCCCACTACAGCTCCGACGTGGCGGTGGCCTGGAAAGCGGGGATGGACGCCAGAGGCGCCCTCATCGGCCCCGGCGTTCACGCCTCCCACGGCATGGAGCGGACGCATTTTGACGGAATGAAGGCTACCATGGATTTGGTGGGCCTGTACCTGGAGCTGGGCTGA
>NZ_CALXFV010000134.1 GCF_944387675.1 uncultured Flavonifractor sp.
CCCAGGGCAACCCCTACGGCGGCTACTCCGGCGGCTACAAGCACTGCGCCACCGGCATCTCCCACTGGCGGAGCATCTCCGCCCACCACGTCCCCCAGGTCATGCACCAGCCCGACTTCGTACCCGTGTCCACCAACAGCGTGATGCGGGGCAAGTTCGACCAGCAGGGCATGCTGATGGAAGAGAAGATGGGCAAGAAGTTCTTCTGCTGCGACGCGGTGCTGGACACCAAGTCCCGCCAGATCGAGATCAACTCCGGCTGGGCCAAGGAGATGCAGCCCATCTCCTGGAAGATGGCGGACAAGCGGACCTACGTCCACTGGGCGGAGAAGAAGTACGACATCGTGGTGTTCGGTATGCCCACCAACTTCCACTACGGCAACGGCATGGGGACCAACCCCATCCAGATGATGCAGGCCCTGTCCGCCCAGGTCATCCGCCACAAGCGGATTCTGTCCGACCGGTGCGTGTTCATCGTCTCCTCCATCTGCGACGGGTACTTCCACGACGAGCGCTGGCCCTACCTGCGGGAGCTGTATGATCTGTTCCAGCACGACTACATGAACATCCTGCCCGACATGAACCGGTACGGCGAGTACTTCGCCACCAACCAGGAGTACATCCGCAAGTACCGCTTCGCCAACGCCTTCCACCCCTTCCACGGCTTCTCCATGATGAGCTGCGGCCACATCGCCGAGATGAACACCTCCGCCATCTACATCGTGGGCGCCCGGGAGCCGGGCATCGCCCGTGGCATGGGCCTCAAGACCCGGGCCACCTTCGAGGAGGCCCTCCAGGACGCCATGAAGAAGTACACCGGTCCCAACCCCAACATCCTGGCCCTGCCCAAGACCTTTACCACCGCGGCGGTCCACCTGTGCATGAAGGACCCCGCCCTCAACTCCGCCCCCATCAGCGGCTGCCCCTGCGGAGGCTAATCTGTAGAAAGAAGGCGCTGCCTTGCAGTATGTGATTTATTTCCTCATCGCCATCGGGGCTACCACCGTGGGTTCCCTGACGGGGATGGGCGGAGGCGTCATCATCAAGCCGCTGATGGACGTGCTCCACGACTTCGACGTGCAGACCATCGGGGTGATCTCCTCCCTCACCGTGTTCTCCATGTCGGTGGTATCCATCGGCAAGCAGATGCTGGCCAAGACCAAAATCCCCTTCGGCACCGCCATTCCCCTGGCTCTGGGCTCGGTGGTGGGGGGGCTGGCGGGGGAGAAGCTGCTCCACGCCATTGTGGAAGTTCTCCAGGCCAACTCCGCGGTGACGGTGGTGCAGAACGTGGTGCTGTCCCTGCTCATCCTGGCGGTGTTCCTCTACATGAAGAACAAAAGCCACATCCCCAGCAAGCATCTGGAGGGGGTGGTGGTGTCCCTGCTGGTGGGCGTCTTCCTGGGCATCTGTTCCTCCTTCCTGGGCATCGGCGGCGGCCCCATCAACGTGGCCCTCATCATCTACCTGTTCTCCTTTGACACCAAGTCGGCCACGGTGTGCTCCCTGGTGACCATCCTGTTTGCCCAGATCTCCAAGCTGGGGACGGTGGCCCTCACCACCGGCTTCGGGATCTACGACCTGTCCATCGCGCCGGTGATGATCGTGGGCGCCATTGCCGGCGGGTTCATCGGCGCCAGCCTGAACAAGAAAATCTCCGAGACGGCTGTGGAGAAAGCCTTCAACGCCGTGCAGCTGCTGGTGCTGGCCATTGCCGTATTCAACATTGTCCGCAATCTGGCGGCCTGAGGGCAGCTGGGCGCAAAAAGAGGCTGTCGAAAAAGCGGCTCCGCCGCTTTTTCGACAGCCTCAGGCGTCGGGGGACTCCCCGGCGCCTTTTTGCTGTTGCTTTTTCCATGGGGAGCCGTTATAATTTAGGGTAGTTATGGAAACCGACCGACACAATGGAGGGACAAGTATGAACGGGAAGCGATTTCTGGCCGGGCTGCTGACGGCCGTTATGACCATCTCCCTGCTGACGGTATCCGCCGGGGCCGTCACGTTTTCCGACATGACCAACCACTGGGCCAAAGCCGACGTGGAGTACCTGGCCACTCTGGGGGTGGTCAACGGCACCAGCGCCACCACCTTCACCCCTGACCGGGCCATGACCGCCTGCGAGGCGGTGATCTTCTGCTCCCGGGCCACCGGTGTGTCCGACGTGGACAAGGCCGCCATCTCGGAAGTGTGGGCGGACACGCTGGAGGAGATCATGCCGGAGTCCCTGTACTCCTGGGCGGGGGAAGAGATGGCGGTGTGTCTGGAGACGGGCATCATTTCGGAGACCGAGCTGCGGTCTCTGGCCCAGTCCGACGGACTGGTGAAATCCATCAGCCGGGAGACCCTGGCCATGTACTTGGTGCGGGCCATGCAGCTGGAGCCGCTGGCCAAGAGCCTGACCAGCTACCCGCTGAACTTTGCCGACACCGCCTCCATCTCCGGGGTGCTCCAGCCCTATGTGTACGTACTCAACAGCTACGGGATTGTGGAGGGGGACCAGTACAACCAGTTCCTGCCCAGCCGTTCCCTCACCCGGGCGGAGATGGCGGTGATGCTCCGCCGGACGCTGGACTTTATGGAGGAGCGGGGCCTGTACGCCGAGCTGCCCGCCTACACCGATTACGCCTGGACAGGCGGTACCATCGCCGCGGTGACCGCCGGGGGCAGCGGCAGCACTCTGCTCACCCTGGACAGTGAGCTGACCGGCACCAACACCGTCTCCCTGGCCTCCGACGTGAAGATTTATGAAAACAACATGCTCTCCGATACCTCCGCCCTGCGGGTAGGTCAGTATGCCCGGGTCAACCTGAGCAAGACCGGCGCGGCCGAATCGGTGCGCCTGGGCGGTACCCTCACTGTTCTGAGCGGCACGGTGAGCAGCATCACCCAGGACCGGATGAGCCTGGTGGCGGAGGGTGTGACCCGCAGCCTGGCCATTGACCGGTTTACCGCCGTGCAGGTGGGGAGCAAGACCGGCGGGGCGGAGCTGATCGACCTGGCGGCGGGCTACACCACCGCCCAGTGCTATGTGGACGCCATGGGCCACCTGGCGGGAGTCAAGCTCTCCGGCGGCAGCCGCAGCGCAGAGGGCATTCTGGTCTCCGTGGCGGAGGCCGCCGACGGCCAGAGCCTCCAGATCTCCTCCTTCAACGGGGAGAGCCAGCGCTACACCCTGCCCGTGGGCGCAGGCGTCACCGTCAACGGTGTGGCGGGCAGCCTGAGCGCCTCTCATGCGGGGGACTATGTGAGCATGCGGGTGGACAACGAAAACGCCAACCGCCTGGTGAGCATCTCGGTGGATACCGTCACCCAGTATGTCCAGGGTGTGGTGAACAACTATACCTATGCCAAGGCCGTCAATACCATCACCATCGGCAAGGTGGGTTCCAGCACCTCTGAGACCTACGACATCGCCGCCAACGCGGTGGTGCGCTACAACGGCACAGAGATCGCCCTGAAGGAACTGGAGAAGAACAGCTACGCCACCGTGCGCCTGTCCGGCGGCCAGGCGGCGGAGATTGACGCCTGGCCCGGCTCCACCACCACCGAGGGAGTGATCGACTCCATTACCTACGGCACCCCCACTATCCTGGCGGTGGAAACCGCCGGCGGCGGCGTGGTGACCTTTGAGCTGGACCTGAACAACCTGCCTTCGGTGTACCGGGACGGTAAGAGCAGTTCCATTGACAAGATCCGCAGCGGGGACGCCATCACCGTCACCGTGCGCTACAACCAGGTGGCCACCCTGGAGACCACCAGCCAGAGCGCCAACGTCACCGGCACCATCACCCGGGTGGTGCAGGACACCTCCGGCGTTACCATTGACGTACAGCTCACCGACGGCACTACCGCCTCCTACACAGTGGCGGAGGGGGTGTCGGTGACGCAGGACGGCGCCGCCATCTCCCCCTATTCCCTCAAGCCCAACGACAAGGTGGCCATGGTAGTCAGCGGAAGCCAGGTCATTTCCATTGAGGTGGACGAGGGTACCAGCTCCAGCACCCAGCTCAACGGTACGGTACTGCTCCCCAACACCACGGAGCGGACCCTGATGATCCAGCTGGACAACGGCACGGTGCTGACGGTAGATGTGTCGGACGCCAACTTCACCAGCACCTCCGGCAGCAGCACCTCCCTGGGCCGGCTGAACGCCGGGGACACGGTGCAGGTCTACGGTAGCTACTCCGGGGCCAAGTTTGTGGCTACCCTGGTGCTGAAAATCGGATAAGAACGGCGGAAAGGGGACCCGGATCAGGCCGATCCGGGTCCCTTGCTCTTGACTTTTGGACGGCGAGTGCATAAAATAGGGAGAACCCATGTAGTATTTTTTGATAAAGGATTGAGATAGAGTTATGGCACAGGACAAAAAGCAGGTGGAACAGATCACCGATATGGAGGTGGACTTTGCCAAGTGGTTCACCGACGTGTGCAAGAAGGCGGAGCTGATTGATTACTCCTCCATCAAGGGCATGTTTATCCTCCGGCCCTACGGCTACGCCATCTGGGAGAATTTCCAGAAGATTCTGGACGAGAAGTTTAAGGAGACCGGCCACGAGAACGTGTACCTGCCCATGCTGATCCCAGAGAGCCTGCTCCAGAAGGAGAAGGACCACGTGGAGGGCTTTGCCCCCGAGTGCGCCTGGGTAACCATGGGCGGCAGCGAGAAGCTGGAGGAGCGCTACTGCATCCGCCCCACCTCCGAGACCCTGTTCTGTGAGCACTATGCCAACATCATCCACTCCCACCGGGACCTGCCCAAGCTGTACAACCAGTGGTGCTCCGTGCTGCGGTGGGAGAAGACCTCC
>NZ_CALXFV010000135.1 GCF_944387675.1 uncultured Flavonifractor sp.
TCGCAGCGCAGCAGAACCTTCTTGCCGGCCACATCGATGTCCTTCACGGTTTTCTTGTTGTAGTTCATCCTGTTCTAGCTCCTTTCATCTCGCCCTCCCCGGTGAGTCCAGGGAAGTTCAGCTGCCGCAAAGCCTCGTAGGTGACGATGGCCGCGGCGTTGGACAGGTTCAGACACCGGGCTTCCGCCCGGATGGGGATACGAATGCAGCGCTCGCTGTGGGCCAGCCGGAACTGCTCCGGCAGGCCGGCGGTCTCCTTGCCGAAGATGAGCCAGCACTCATCCCGGAACTCCGCCTGGGTGTAGGGCCTGGGGGCCTTGGTGGTGGCCAGCCAGATGTCCTCCGCCCCGGTCTTCTGGAAAAAATCCTCCAGGCTGTGGTATACCCGCACATCCACCAGGTGCCAGTAATCCAGCCCCGCCCGCTTCACCGCCTTATCGCTGATGTCAAAACCCAGCGGCTCGATAAGGTGGAGCCTTGTCCCCGTCACTGCGCAGGTGCGGGCAATATTCCCTGTATTTTGTGGGATCTCCGGCTCAAAAAGCACAATATTGAGCATCTTCCCACCTCTTTCCAGACCTTACTATTACCAGCGGAGGCTATTGTACTCCAATCCAGCACAAATTTCAACCAGGAAAGCGTGAAAAAGTACTAAAACCTTTGGTTTTCTTTGCTGATTTCTGGCTTTCTTTTCTCTGCTTTTACACTTTATTGCGGTGAGAATCTGTGATATGATAGGATTCGGCGGGGAAGCCGCCGGAGAGGATGAGTGATTTTGGACAACAGCAGTACCATCCGCAGAGTGGTGGTTAAGGTAGGCACCTCCACCCTCACCCGTGAGACGGGCAGTCTGAATTTACATAATATGGAGCATCTGGCCCGGGTGCTCTCCGATTTGCAGGGCATGGGGCTTCAGGTGGTGCTGGTCTCCTCCGGCGCCATCGGCATCGGCACCAAAAAACTGCGGCTGGCCCAGCGGCCCACCGAGCTGAAGATGAAGCAGGCCGCCGCCGCGGTGGGCCAGTGCATGATGATGCACGTATATGACAAGTTTTTTGCCGAATACAACCGGACGGTGGCTCAGATCCTTCTCACCGGGGAGGATGTGGACGCCCCCGTGCGCTCGGAGCATCTGCACAACACCTTTGAGTCCCTGCTGGGGTTGGGGGTTATCCCCATTGTCAACGAGAACGACTCGGTGTCCTCGGCGGAGATTGAGACCGGCCAGTGCAAGGTACTGGGCGACAACGATACCCTGTCGGCCATGGTGGCCAGGCTGTGCGGAGCGGAGCTGCTGATTCTGCTCAGCGACATTGACGGGCTGTACGACGCCGATCCCCGCACCCACCCCGAGGCCAGGCTGATCCACCGGGTCACCGCCGTCACCCCCCAGCTGCGGGCCATGGCGGGGGGCGCCGGCACCTGGCGGGGAACCGGCGGCATGGCCACCAAGCTCAACGCCGCCCAGCTCTGTCTGGAGGCGGGCATCGACATGGTCATCGCCAACGGCAGCAAGATGGAGGCTATTTATGATATTGTGGCGGGCCGGGATGTAGGGACCCGGTTTACCCCCGGGACCTGTTGATTCCGCCGCCCGGCGCTACAGGAAAGACAACAGAGGAGGGCTGATTATGACACAGTTGGAAACCCAGGGCCTGGCGGCCAAACATGCCGCCCGGGTGCTGTCCGTGGCGGGAACCGCCCGGAAGAATCAGGCGCTGGAGGCCATTGCCGCCGCCATTGTAGACCGGCAGGAGGAGATTTTGGCCGCCAACGCCGCCGACCTGGAGGCAGGACGGGCCGCCGGACTCCGCCCCGCCCTGCTGGACCGTCTGGCTCTGGATGCCGGGCGTATCGCCGGCATTGTGGAGGGGGTGCGGCAGGTGGCCGCCCTTCCCGACCCCATTGGGGAGGTCATCAAAATGACCACCCGGCCCAACGGCCTCACCATCGGTAAGCGCCGGGTCCCCCTGGGGGTCATCGGCATTATCTACGAGGCCCGACCCAATGTGACGGTGGACGCCGCCGCTCTATGCCTCAAATCGGGCAATGCGGTGATCCTCCGGGGAGGTAAGGAGGCTTTCCGCTCCAACCAGGCCTTTGTGTCGGTGATGCGGGACGCCCTGGAGGGGGCGGGTCTGCCCCGGGACTGCGTGGCCCTGGTGATGGACACCAGCCGGGAGAGCGCCGGGGAGCTGATGGCCCTGACGGAATATCTGGACGTGCTTATCCCCCGGGGGGGCGCAGGGCTGATCCAAAACGTGGTCAACAACGCCAAGGTACCGGTGATTCAAACCGGAGTGGGGGTATGCCATGTCTATGTCCACGAGGGGGCCGACCTGGGCATGGCCGCCCGGATCATCCACAACGCCAAGACCTCCCGTCCCTCGGTGTGCAACGCCGCCGAGTGTCTGCTGGTGGACCGGGGAATTGCCCGGGACTTCCTGCCCATGGCCTGGCAGCTGCTCCAGACCAAAGGCGTGGAGCTGCGGGGCTGCCCGGAGACCCGGGCCATTCTGGGCGAGGCTGTAACACCCGCCTCGGAGGCCGACTGGGACACCGAGTTCGGCGACTACATTCTGGCCGTCAAGGTGGTGGGTGGCTTTGAGGAGGCCACCGACTTCATTGCCCAGCACGGTTCCGGCCATTCCGAGGCCATTGTCACCAACGATTACGCCGCCGCCCAGCGGTTTTTGGATGTGGTGGACGCGGCGGCGGTCTACGTCAACGCCTCCACCCGGTTTACCGACGGCTTTGAGTTCGGACTGGGGGCGGAGATCGGCATCTCCACCCAGAAGATGCACGCCAGAGGTCCCATGGGTCTGGAGGAGCTGACCTCCAGCAAGTTCATCATTTACGGCACGGGCCAAATCCGCTGAGCATAGGATGGAGCGGCCCCTCGGGTGATTTTCTACATACGGCGGGCGGTTTCGCCCGCCGTATGACTTTTTGTTTTGGGGGGTTGTTCCATGCTGGAACGCCAATTGACGTTGGAGGGCGGCACGCTGTACTGCGACCTGGGGCCGCTGGAACCCGGGGGTTGGCAGACCCTGGACTGCTCCCTCCGCCTGGCGGGAGTCCTGCCGGAGCGGCGGGTGGCAGTGGCGGTGGAGGTGACGGAGGGGGATATCTGCCGGGGCGCCCGGATCTTCTCCGTCCCCGCCCACCACGGGTCTCAGGCCGCCGACGTGGTGCTCCGGGGGGTCCGGTTTTATCTGCCCGAGGCGGAGGCGCCCCGGCGCCTCACCGTCCGGGCCGACGCCCACTATCTGGACCTGGGGCAGCGCTGCCTGCTGTAACCAAAACATCCCGCAAAGCGGCTGCTTTGCGGGATGTTTTGCTTTAAAACTGGAACAGGATGCCCACCACTGCCGAGGCGGCAATAAACACGATGGGATGGAGCTTTTTCAAGGGTTTGACCTGGAGACAGGCAAAGACGGCCACTGCCAGCAGAATGGCCTTCCAGTGGAAAAAGGCCGCCGTACCGAAGGCTGCCCCGGTGTTGACCAGGGCAATGGCGCACACCTCCACCAGGGCGGCGGTGATGAGGGCGGTAGAGGCGGGGCGGATGCCGTAGAACACCGCGTCCACTCCCCGGCTCTCCCGGAACTTCTTCAAAAAGCCGGCGATGATGAGGATGACCAGGATGGAGGGACAGACCAGACCCAGGGTAGCAACCACGCCCCCCGCAATGCCCCCTGCGGCGCCTCCTGCCAGGCTGCCGGTGTGGAAGCCCACATAAGTGGCCATGTTCACCCCCATGGGTCCGGGGGTGGACTCGGAGATGGCGATCATGTTGGCCAGCTCCCCTGCGGTAAACCAGCCGGTGCGGGTCCCCATATCGGTAAGAAAGGGGATGGTGGCCAGCCCACCGCCGATGGCAAAGAGGCCCGCCTTAAAAAACTCATAGAAAAGCTGGAGATAAATCACGCTCTCAGCCCCCCCTTCGCCGCCCGGATACACAGTCCGGCCACCCCCGCCGCCACCACCAGCACAATGGGGGAGGTCACATAGCTCAGCACGCTGCCCAGGACGTTGGGTGGAAAGGTCACAAAATTCCCCAGGATGGCCAAAATTGCCACCACCATAAAGATGATCACGGTGGACTTGTCCACCACGGTACTCTTCCGCAGCTTGAGAACGCTGGAAAGAATGAGGGCGCACACGCAGGCCCGGACGCCGTTGAAGGCGTGGATCACCACCGGCAGGTGGGCAAAGTTTTGCAGGAAGGCGGCAATGAGCATGATGATGACCAGACAGGGAAACACCAGGCCCAAGGTGGCCGTCACACCCCCCACCGCCCCCTTCAGCTTGTGGCCCACAAAGGTGGCGGTATTGACGGCAATAATGCCGGGGGTACACTGGCCGATGGCAAAGTAATCGGACAGTTCCTCCTCGGTGGCCCATTCCCGCTTTTCCACCAGCTCCCGCTGGAGGATGGGCAGCATGGCGTAGCCGCCCCCGAAGGTACATACCCCGATTTTGGCAAAGGTCCAAAATAAATTCCAGCAGAGATTCACGTCAGCTCAGCCCCTCCAGTTCCTCCAGCCACAGGGCCGCCGCCGCATCGGAGGGCATCCGCCAGTC
>NZ_CALXFV010000136.1 GCF_944387675.1 uncultured Flavonifractor sp.
GGCCTACAAGAATAATATGTATGCACTGCTTGGCAAGCCCGGCTACGAGGACAAGCGGGCGGAGCTGGAGGCCCAGCTGGGATAAAGGGGATAACTCCCGGGGCTTTGGGAATTTTTTGTGAACTTAAGCAAATCGGTTGCAATCCCACGGTAAAAATGGTAACATAAACGTACCAGACCGGGGGTCCGCCCTGGCGTACTAAGTAAGGAGTGATAACTATGGTGAGAGTGATCATGGGTGTCAAAGGCACCGGCAAGACCAAGCAAATGATCGAACTCATTAATTCCGCTGTGCACAGCGAAAACGGAAATGTCGTCTGCATTGAGCGTGGGCCCAAGCTGACTTATGATATTCACTATAAAATCCGTCTGGTGGAGGCCAGCCACTATGACATGGGCAGCTACGACTTCCTGAAGGGCTTTATCAGCGGCCTGTATGCCGGCAACTATGATATCACCCATATCTTCATCGACAGCCTGACCAAGATCGTCGCCTCTCAGGCTGGCGACCATGCGGTGGAAGAATTCCTGGATTGGCTGAACAGCTTTTCCGAGAAAAACAACATCAAGTTCACCGTCACCATCAGTGCCGACGCCTCCCTGGCCACCGAGGGTGTCAAGAAGTACTTCTAAGGGGCGCAAAACCGAACAGCTCACAAAAAGCCGTGCTCTCCCATTGGGGGAGCACGGCTTTCCTGCTTTGTAGGGCGGGTTTACCCCTGCTGCTTCAGCAGGGACTGCTTGATATCCCACAGCCTTTGGGACAGATCTACGTAGTAATTATGGGGGTTTTCAAACCGCTTGACCTCATCCCAAAGCAGATCGATCTGCCCGGCGCACCAGGCCCGCATTTCGGCGATAGGGGGGGATTGATACACCCGCTGGCCGTTCCGGAAGATAGGCACCAGCAGCTCCTTGGCGGTGAAGTTGGTAAACACGCTTCGCTTCCAGGTGGCGTCCGGGTCGAAAAGCTCCAGAGGCCGGGTGTCGTCCACCACCTCGTCATGGAGGGTAATCAGGTCGGCAAAGGCCTTTCCGGTCTCGTTGTCGAACAGCCGGTACACCTTCTTGAAGTGGGGATTGGTGATCTTGTCCGGATTGGCGCTGATCTTGATCTTGGGGATGATGTTCCCTTCCTTATCCTCCACAGCCGCCAGCTTATACACCCCGCCGAACACCGGTTCGCTCTTGGAGGTGATAAGCCGCTCTCCCACGCCGAAGGAGTCGATTTTGGCCCCCTGGAGGATCAGGTCCCGGATGATGTACTCGTCCAGAGAGTTGGAGGCCACAATTTTGCACTCGGTCAGCCCCGCCGCATCCAGCATCTTGCGGGCCTTTCGGGACAGGTAGGTGAGGTCGCCGCTGTCCAGCCGGATGGCGCAGCTGGTGATGCCCTGAGGGAGCAGAACCTCTTTAAATGCCCGGATGGCGTTGGGAACCCCGGATTTGAGCACGTTGTAGGTGTCCACCAGCAGGGTGGCGGAGTGGGGATAGAGCTGGCAGTAGGTCTTGAAGGCGGTATACTCGTCGGGAAACATCTGCACCCAGGAGTGGGCCATGGTTCCCCCGGCGGGGGAGCCGTACATCTCATCGGCCAGGGTGCAGGCGGTGCCGGCGCACCCGGCGATGTAGGAGGCCCTGGCGCCCAGCACTGCCGCATCCGGCCCCTGAGCCCGGCGGGAGCCGAACTCGCTTACCGGCCGGCCATCTGCCGCCCGGACGATGCGGTTGGTTTTGGTGGCGATCAGGGACTGGTGATTCAAAGTGAGCAGCAGGAAGGTCTCAATAAACTGGGCCTCAATGGCAGGCGCACGCACGGTGAGGATAGGCTCCCGGGGGAAAATGGGGGTTCCCTCCGGTACGGCCCAGATGTCCCCGGTAAAACGGAAGTGCTTCAAATAGTCCAAAAAGCCCTCGCAGAAGCAGCCCTTTCCCCGGAGGTAGTCCAGATCCTCCTGATCGAAATGCAGGTGCTCCACGTAGTCAATGACCTGCTCCAGTCCGGCGGCAATGGCGAAGCCTCCCCCGTCAGGAACGTTGCGGAAGAAAATGTCAAAATAGCAGATCTGGTCGGCGTATCCCTCGGTCTGGAAATAGCCGTTGCCCATGGTCAATTCATAGAAATCGCACAGCAGGGTGTAGTTCATGTGTTCCTTCATGATATTCAATCCTCCCGGTTGACAACGGTGATCTGAAGCGTCTCCAGCAGCTCCAGGGCGTTGGCGTGGAGCCTGGGGTCGGGGCCGGCGGTACAGGCGGCATCCACCACCAGCTCCGCCTCCGGCAGGGCGGCCTTGGCCACAATGGCGTTGGAGAGCACGCACATGTAGGACACCAGCCCCACCAACTCAACGCGCTGATAGTTCTGCTTCTTCAGCCAATCTCCCAGCCAGAGGGAGGGAAAGGTGGGCTTGCAGATGAGCATGTCCCGCGCCCTGTCCAGGGCCTTTCCCGTCTCTCCATAGAGCTGCCAGCCCTCTGAATGCATCAGACAGTGGGTTACCGGCAGCTTTCTGCCCTCCTGGGTGCTCAGGTAGTCGCTCTGGTGGGTGTCCAGGGTAAAGGCCACATCGTCCCCGGCGGCATGGTAGGCGGCCACCTTGGCGGCGATGGGTCCATCCAGCGCCTCCGCGCCGGGGAATCCCAGAGAGCCGTCCACAAAATCCTTCTGATAGTCCACCACCAGCAGCAGCTTTTTCATGGGCGGACACGCTCCTTTCTGTCAAGACACCTGTCTATTCTATTCCTTTGCCCCGGGGATTGCAAGGCTTTTCTCAAAGCAGGGGAAAGGCAGGGGCCGGCCGTGGAGACGAATGGTCCCCACCTGGGTAAAGCCCATGCGCCGGATCAGTCCCTGCATCCGGTTATTCAGGGAATAGGTGTCGATGCGCATGGCACCCAGTCCCAGCGCTCTGGCCCGGTCCTCGGCAAAGCGAAAAAAGGCCGTACCCACGCCGCTGCGCTGAAAGGCCGGGTCCACTGCCATGCGGTGGATGACCATGGCCGGGCGGACGGTAGTCCAGGGCAGAGGGTCATACTCCGGAGACTCGCTGGTGTTGATACAGGCGACTCCCGCCAGAGCGCCTCCCGTTAGAGCGGCATACAGCTCCCCCCGGTCAATATCTCCGGCGTAGAAGGCCCGGGTGGGGTAATCCGGCCCCCACTGGGGATTGCCCAGCTGGTTCATGTGGACCACCGCCCGGCCCACCAGCGCCCAGATTTCCTCCAGTTCCTGCCGCCGGGCGGGGCGGATCACAAGCTCCTCCATGGCGGCGGCTCAC
Organism: uncultured Flavonifractor sp.; assembly: GCF_944387675.1. Classification (GTDB taxonomy): domain Bacteria; phylum Bacillota; class Clostridia; order Oscillospirales; family Oscillospiraceae; genus Flavonifractor. The sequence continues at coordinate 3,282 of NZ_CALXFV010000136.1, forward strand.
TCTGCCAGGGGGGTGGGACCCATGGCCTGATACAGCTCGTCGGTAACGGCCCCTCGGAACAGGCATACGGCGAAGCGGTGCATGTCCTCCAGCTTGGCGGGGACCGAGTCGGCAGCAAGCTGGCCGGCGGCTGAGAAGTCCCCGTCCAGAATGAATTTGACCTCCTTATCCCCCTGGTTGCCGCCCACCAGGCCGGGGCCGGTGTGGAGCTTCATTTTGTAGCCGCCCACCAGGGGGGTCTCCACATCCAGGGAGCACTTTGTGATCTCACCCTCCTCCACGTCGGGCTGGCCCAGGATGCCCAGATACTGGTCCCGGATCAGATCGTCCCACAGCTGGTCCTCCAGACCCAGCCGCTTCCGGGAGATGGCGTTGACATACCGCAGGCCGATGCGCTCAAAAAAGGCGGGCTGATAGATCTGGATGAACTGGGCCAGCGCCTGGTCCAGCCGGGCGGCGAAGTCCTCCCATCGCCCGTAGTTCAGGGTGGACAGGGCGATGAAATTCTGGGTCAGATTCAGCTTCCACCGGTTGTCCTCCGAGATGAAATGGTAGTTGGTGATGGGCTTGGGCGTCTCCAGGGTGGCGGCGTTCCCCTTCTTCACCACTCTGGGGGGCAGCTGCTCCTGCCGGACCAGATAGCGGGGAAAATCCCGGCGCACCGCCTCCTGAAAGGCGGCGGGCTCATTGGCACCGATGGACAGAATGGTGGGGAAGCGGAGCTGGCAGATGACCTCCACCAGGGGAGAGCGGGCGTAGCGCACCCGCTCATATGGGGCAAACAGCATAATGGGCTGCTCCTTCCTATCTCAGATTGGCTTTATTTTATCCCGGAACGCCATGGATGTCAAACGCTTCCGCCCTTGCAAAGGGCGGACGGGACGGCTATAATGCAGGTAAGAACAAAGGAGGCGTGCAGCGATGGAACTGGAACTGAAACGAGGCGGCCGCAAAGCGCGGATTACCACCCTGGGGGCCGAGCTGGTATCCTACCGGGACGAGACAGGCCGGGAGTACATCTGGTCCGGCGACCCGGCCTACTGGCCGGGCCGCAACCCCCTGCTCTTTCCCATTGTGGGGGGCCTGCGGGACGGAAAAATTCAGGTAAAGGGCAGGGAGGTCTCCATGGAGCGCCACGGCTTTGCCCGGCGGCGGGAATTTGCCGTCACCGGACAGGGTGCGGACTGGGCGGAGCTCACCCTGGAGCAGGACGAGGCCACCCTGGCCCTGTATCCCTGGCCCTTCCGGCTG
>NZ_CALXFV010000137.1 GCF_944387675.1 uncultured Flavonifractor sp.
GGAAGCTGGACGGACAGCGGCAGCGGATTTTATGAGAGCGGGGACAGCATGTCCTGGTACGCCTACGTGGACCCCGGCGGTGCCGCGCCTCAGCCCCGGGACCCGACGTATGAGCTGTCCGACGGCACGAAATACTCCTTCATCGGCTGGACCGCTGAAAACCCCAACGACTGGGCGTTTACCACCCAGGACAAGCGGATTGACCTGGCGGCCTTTGAGCAGTACCGCTATGACTTTACCTGGCCGGTCGCCCAGCCGCTGCACCTCTATGCCGTGTGGGACCCGGATGTGACCACCGTCCAGCTCGTCAAGACCGACACCGGAGATCTGCCCCTGTCCGGCGCGGAGTTTGCCCTGGAGCGGCTCCAGGCCACGGTCTCCGGCGATCCGGACAAGGGCTACACCTACACCCTGCTAGAGGATAGCCAGGGAAACTATCTCCCGGACGGCGGCTTTGTGACCAGGGTCCAGACCACCCCGGAGAGCGGCCTGGCGGAGTTTCGGAATCTGCCCGCCGGGTACTACCGTCTCACCGAGACCGCCGCCCCGGCGGGCTATACGGGGCTGTCCGCCCCGGTGATTCTCTACGCGCCCTACGGCGGCACGCCGGCAGTTGTGGAAAATCCAGATTCGGCCCATGTGACCGGCAGCGCCCAGGGGGGGGATCTCACCGTAGCGGTGCAGAATATCTCCCAGTACAGCGTTACCATCCGCGCCCCGGACTCCCTCACCCTTACCTACACCCCGCCGGATCTGATCTGGAACCCGGAGAGCCTGCGCTATGAGGAAGCGGGGAGCGGGGCGGGGCAGTGGCAGGTGGCCGCGCCGGAGCAGCAGGCGCCGGAGATTGTGGTGGAAAACACCTCTCCGTCAAACAGCGCCCTGACTGTGTCGGTGAGCCTGAGCTATCTGGAGCGCTTTTCCGTCCTGCTGCCCCTGAGCAGCCTCAGCGGCGGCGCCGCCTTCACCCCATCGGAGACGGCGGAGGGCAAGGCCCTCACCGGTACCCTGAACCAAAAGGAGCAGGCCACCTTCACGCTGTCCCTGACGGGGACCCTTCCCCTGGGTACAGCGCTTCCCGGGGCGGAGACGGAGGCGGGCAGTCTCACCGTCCTGGTGTCCAGACCCAGCGGTTAAACCCGGCAGGGCAGAGCCGGTTTAATACATTCACACAGTCCACTCAGAATCAGGATGAAAGGAGAATGAAGTATGAAGAAACTTTTGGCAGTGGTGATGTCCCTGGCTATGCTGGTCGGCGCGACGGCCATAAGTGCCGGGGCGGCGTACTCAGACAGCTCAAGTAATGTTACTTATGAAAACGGATTAACCCCCAATACCGATCATGGCGGTGGCGTGACAAAGGGAAACCTCACGCAAGGTGATACCATTGGTACAGGCAAAGTGGACATAATGGTCCAGACCGGAAAGGAAAGCGATACGACGAATGTCTATGCAGTCAGCTTTACTCCTGCCGAGTTGACCTTTAATTACGGAAGCGACACTTCTTATATCTGGAATCCAGAAACCCAGAAGTACGAAATCATCGGTACAGGCGGCAGCGATGGTTGGACAACAACTACTTCGACCATTACCATCACAAACTACTCTGATCTTCCCATTGATGTTGAGGCGGCGTTTGCCAAAGACGGTACTGTAAGTGAAGAGGTTACTGTGACCTTTACAGATTCCGATGAAGTTACAAAAGATGACAATAAGCTGAGCCTGCTGTCTGCGGTGACCACAGGTAATCTGAATGAGCAAGGCAGTCCCAAGAGTGGAACGTTTACAGTTGCACTCAACGGCAACTTGACCAATCCGTACACTGCCCCAACCAAGCTGGGTACGGTTACTCTGACAATCAAGGTTCCTACAACCTGATAAGGTTTCAGCAGAATGTAGGCTTCCCGGGGGATGTGCCTGCCACACATTCCCCCGGCGGACGCCGAAAGATGGGCGGGGCAGCCGCTGTCTGTTCTTCCGCCCGCAACGAAGGAACGGATTCCTAGGGAGGTGTATCCATGCCCGCTGTGACAACCATAAAAAGCGGCGCGGCCGCCGGCCTGGAGCTGCAAAAGATCGGCGCCGTCTGCCGCACCTATCGCCGTCGGACGGCAAAGCTGGCGGTACTCTATCTGCTGCTTGCAGCCTGCGGCGTGGCGGCGGCGGTTTGGGCCTATCACTATTTTCAGCCCGCCGTGTTCACCCATCCGGATTTTGACGCCGCCGCCAGCTCCGGCGCGCCTCAGGTGGAGGAGCGGTATGGCTACTCCACCCTGCAAGTGGAGGAGGATTACCGCATCCTGCTGTGCGGGGTCCCCGCCAACGACGGGCAGCGGGTGGAATTTTACCTCACCAACCCGGCGGACAACGGGGTGTGGTTCCGGGCGGAGGTACTGGACGAGGCGGGGGAGGTCATGGGTTCCACCGGCGTGCTGCGCCAGGGTGAGTATCTGGAGGCCATTTCCCTGGACCGGCCCCTGACCCAGCGGGAGACTCCCGTCACGCTCCGCATCGTGGCCTATGAGCCGGACACCTGGCGGAGCCAGGGAACCGTCAATCTGAACCTGACCCTCTACCTGAACTTCGCCTGACATGCAGAAAGCTCCGGGAATCTGACGCGGTCCGTCAGATTCCCGGAGCTTTTTTGCGTGAACTTACGCCTGGGCGGTGAGCACTGCCCGTTCCCCGTCGGAGGTGGCGTGAATGGCGGAGATGGGGTGGAGGTAGCTGTCGATGAGCTTGGTGGCAATGTCGTCCTCCAGATCCTTCTGAATCTGGCGGCGCAGGTTGCGGGCGCCGTAGGTCTGGGAGTAGGACTTGCGCACCAGGTGGTCCAGCAGGGCCTCGTCCCAGGTGAAGGTGATGCCCTTGTCGGCCAGGGTGTCCCGCAGCTCGCCCAGCATAATGCCGGCGATGTCCCTGAAGTTCTCCTCGGTGAGCTTGTTGAAGTAGACGATCTCATCCACCCGGTTGATAAACTCCGGCCGGAGGAAGGACTCCAGGGCCTTCATGGCCCGCTCCTTGCCCTGCTGGTCGGCGGTGCGGCCGAAGCCCACCGAGCCGGCGGAGGTGCGGGCGTCGCTGCCCGCGTTGGAGGTCATGACAATAACGGTGTTCTCAAAATTCACGTTCCGGCCCTGGGCGTCGGTAATGTGGCCGTCGTCCAGAATCTGGAGCAGGATGTTGAGCACGTCGGGGTGGGCCTTCTCAATCTCGTCAAACAGGATGACGCAGTAGGGCTTGCGCCGCACCTTCTCGGTGAGCTGACCCGCCTCGTCGTAGCCCACATAGCCCGGGGGGGAGCCGATGATGCGGCTGACGGCGAACTTCTCCATAAACTCCGACATGTCCAGCCGGATCAGGGATTCGGGGGAGTGGAACATGTCCATGGCCAGCCGCTTCACCAGCTCGGTCTTGCCCACGCCGGTGGAACCCACAAAGATGAAAGACACCGGCTTGCGCTTGGAGGCGATGCCCACCCGGCCCCGGCGCACGGCGGCGGCCACGGCGTGAACCGCCTCGTCCTGACCGATCAGGTGCTCTTTCAGCCGGTCCTCCAGCTTGGCCAGGCGCTCGTACTCCGCCTCCTGGATCTGGCTGGCGGGGATTTTGGTCCACAGCTCGATGACCCGGGCCAGATGTGCCACCGTCAGGGGCGGGGCGCTCTGGGCGTCCAGCTTGCCCAACTCCTCCTGGAGCTGGATCTCCCGGCTCTTGATGGCGGCCAGCCGCTCATAGTCCCGGCTGCTGCCCTGGTCGGCCAGCAGCTGCTCCCGCTCCCGGGCCAGGTTGTCCAGCTCCCGGCGGAAGTTGGCTTGCCGCCGCTCGTTGGCGCTCAGCGCCTCGGTGGTGGCGGGATTGCCTGTAAGGGCGTCGTGCTCGGCGGTGAGCCGGTTCAGCTCCCGCCGCAGCTCGCTCTGCCGCCCCTCGTTGTTTTTCAGGGCGGTCTGGCGCTTGTAGTCCCGGTCGTTGGCCTCCACCATCAGATTCTCCCGCTCCTGCCCCAGGGCGGTCAGCTCCTTTTTCACCTCCACCTCCCGGGCCAGGGCCTTGTTGTGGAGGTTCACGTCGGAGCAGGCCTCGTCAATGAGGTCGATGGCCTTGTCGGGGAGGTAGCGGTCAGTGATGTACCGCTCGCTCATGGTCACCGCCAGCCGGCACATTTCCGGGGAAATAGAGACAAAGTGGTACTTCTCATAGTAGGGGGCGATGCCCTGGAGGATCCTGACGCTGTCCTCGATGGAGGGCTCCTCCACAATCACCGGCTGGAAGCGCCGCTCCAGCGCGGAGTCCTTCTCAATATACTTGCGGTACTCGGTGAGGGTGGTGGCGCCGATGACCTGAATCTCCCCCCGGCTGAGGGCGGGCTTGAGAATGTTGGCGGCGTTCATGGAACCCTCTGCATCCCCGGCGCCCACAATGTTGTGGACCTCATCAATGACCAGGATGATGTTGCCCAGCTTCTTGATCTCCTCGATGAGGCCCTTCATCCGGCTCTCAAACTGGCCCCGGAA
>NZ_CALXFV010000138.1 GCF_944387675.1 uncultured Flavonifractor sp.
CAGCTTATCGATTCAGTCAGGACAGTTTATGGAGGAATTTATGGTTTGCCTTAGAAAAATTACAGAAGAAAACTTTATTGACGCATTTAATCTGAAACTCGCGCCAGAACAAGAACGCTTTGTTTCACACCCGGTCCGCAGTCTTGCGCAGGCCTATGTGTATAGAGAACAATGCCAGCCTTTTGGAATATATAAAGATGATACGATGGTTGGCTATGTTATGGTGATTTACGATTATGATGTCCCCGAATATGATATATGGCATATGATGATTGATGAATCGAATCAGAGGCGGGGCTATGGGAAAATCGCACTGGATCGCGTGCTTGATTATATTAAGACGAAACCTTTTGGCCCTTCCAATCGGGTAACCTTAACCTGTAACAGGGATAATATCCAAGCGCTAAATCTGTATAAGAGCAAAGGCTTTATAATGACCGGAGCAGCGGATGAAGATGAAATAGAACTATCGTTGATGATACAGGAACAAACTGCAGTTTGTCGAGTAGATAACAGCTCCGGTCAGGGCCGTCAATGGTCAAGATGAACGGCGCACTTTATGCGCTGCCATTGACTGCCCTGCCCGGCCTCGCTCTGCGGCCATCAAGGCGGGCAAGACCCAAGGGTACTTGCCCGCTGACTGCATTAGGCGGGAGAAGAGGAGTGGGGAGACGGGCCGCCGGGGTTTTCTCCGGCGAGGCGGCTTCGGAGTCCGGGAAGGCGGGATACCAGCTGCCTGAGGGTGAGCAGGCCCATGGCCCTGCCCAGGCGGCGGCGGATAAGGGGAGCCTGGGGCAATTCTCCCTCCGGTCCGCCGGGGGAGAAGAGGGCCAGGTCCACTGCCGGGATCAGGCGGTCAAGGGCCTGGGCCAGGTCCTGGTCTCCCGCCGCCCCCTCCCGCAGGCGGGTGAGAAATTCCCGGGGTGTCTCACCCCGGAGTTTGTGCCACGGCGTGGGAGCGCTGCGGCGGACTAAAAGAAAGTAGAGCCCCCAGGCCGTGTTCCGGTTCCGCCACAGGGTCAGGCGCAGGACAAACCGGCTCCACAGTCCGGCCAGCAGGCGTCTGAGTCCGGCCAGCAGGGAGATGCGCCCGGCCCGGGTGCCGGAGATGCGGACGGAGTGGGTATGGGGGGCCAGACGCAGGCGGCGCAGCCGGAGGGCCAGGCGGATGGCCAGGACAAGGGCAGCCAGAGCCAGAATCGCCAGGAAGGCGGCCAGCACCACCGGATTGGCTTGGGTCAGCGTCTCCTCCTGCTCCGGCATCTGGATCTGTTCCGGCTCCAAGGTCAGCTCTTCCGCAGGGGCAGGGGGGAGGAGGGAGGTGAGGAAGACCAGCAGGCGCCACAGCTGCCCCAGCAGGAACAGAACCGCGGACACCAGCCAGTTCCACAGTGTGACCAACCCTTCCCCGGCCGGGGCGGCCAGGTATCCGACCAGCAGCCAGACCATGGCGAAGACCCCGGCGAAGACCGCTGCCAGGAACAAGCCGCTTTTCAGGTTCAGGCTGGAGCCGGAGCGATAGACAATCAACCCCAGAATGGAGGCGGCGCAGCCGGCGGCGATGGGCGCGCACCAGGATACCGGCAGTTCCAGCGCAGCCAGATAGGCGGTAAACAGGGCGAGCGCCGCCAGGCACAGGTCCACGGACAGGATAAGCTGAAACAGGGTAGGGGGACTCCAGGCCAACTGTCCGGCCCGGGCGGCCAGCCACAGGCAGAACAGGGCGGCGAAGAGAAGGCTGCCCCAGTCCGGCAGGGGATTTACCAGAACAACAGAGAGAAAGGCTGCCAGGCTCAATCCGCCGTTGAGCAGTACCAGGCCCAGCACCGTGCGCTCCCGCCGCAGGAAAAGCCGGTTGGCGGCAAACAGCACCAGGGAGTAGGGCAGCAGCATCAGCGGATAGTAAGGGCCGGGGGCGTAGGCGTTGAGTGTGGTGAGGTAGACCAGGGTACACTGGAGGCAGCTGGTGGCAAATAAAGAGGCGGCGGCGGGGAGAAGGGAGCTTCTATTATCCATTACTCCCCACCTCCTTCAGCTGCTCCAGGGGGACTGTCTCAAACTCCCCCGCCGGTTTGCCGTCCCACAGGCAGGTGAGCAGGGTGGTACAGGAACTGCCCAGCCGGTGGGGAAGGGCCTTGGCATCCAGACGGGCGGCGTCATAGAGGATGTAGTAGAAGCGGCCCACACTGCGGGCCGCCTCAAAGAGGGCTGGCTCCTGAAAAATCGGGGCCTGGGACAGAAGCGCCCCGTTTTCGTCCCACTTGGGCGGACAGACCTGGTAGGCGGCCAGAGCAAAGAGCATCTCCTCCGTTGCGGCTGCAAAGAGGTTGACCGCCTCGCCTCCGGAACCCCGGCAGAGGCTCAGCCCGCAGGGGACCTGGAGGGCGGAGAGACGCACCACCAGGGAGGCCAGCACGCTCAGGGCGTCCTCCAGCTCCTCCGGGTGAGGCTGTGGTCCGCTGAAGCTCTCTCCGTCCAACAGGAAGTGAACGCCCCGGGGGAGGATATCCTCATAGATATTTACCGTAAGGGGCAGGCAGCGGGCGGCCAGCCGCCAGTTGATGCGCTTGAGGGAGTCGGTAGTCTGATAGTCCCGGGTGGAGCGGATCACGGTGGGGTCCTCCATAACGCCCCTGGCCCCTGTGTCAGAATTCCAGCGGTTGCGGAGGAAAAGCTCCGGACGCACCTTAATCAGCCGGGGATAGACGGCCAACTGCCAGCCGCCCCCCTGGAGGATGGGGGCCTCTACCTGGACCAGCCCAAAGCCGTCGCCGGTGCGCACCCGCCAGCCTGCGGTGGAGTAGACCCCCCGCCGCCGGGCAGTCCATCGGATGGTGAGGGGAACCGTCTCATACCAGAGCAGGAAGGAGAGGCGGCGCTCCCCCACCAGTTGGGTGCTGTATCCGTCCTCCGCCAGAGTACTCTGCTCCCGTTCATCCGGCTCCCGGCTCTCCTCCGGCACCAGGCACAGCTGGGGGGAGAGGGGGAAGAACAGCTCCGCCCACACCAGGGGGAGAAACTTGCCGTTGTGTACGCGAAGGGGGATGGTGAGGGTATCCCCCGGGAAGACTCCCCAGGCGCTGGGAGCGGCGGAGACATCCAGTCCCCGGAGAGCGAGAACGGCCCATAGCCGGGCGGCCAGCGCCAGCAGGAAGAGAAACATCAGCACCGCCGCCAGCTTGCCATAGCCGAAGAAAGCCGCCAGCAGGCACAGCACCAGGGTACCCGCCAGGGTGGGCAGGACAACCAGGGTGCTGGAGCGGCTGAAGATGGGCTTAGCGCCCATGGCCGGTCTGTTCCGGGGCGGGGGAGGCCGGTACCTGAGCCAGCACCTCGTCCAGAATGGCGGCGGCGTCCATGCCGGAAAACCGGGCGCCGCTGTCAGGGATCAGCCGGTGTTCCAGCACCGGGTGGGCCAGGGCCTTCACGTCGTCCGGGGTGACATAGTCCCTGCCCTCCATGGCGGCCCATACCTTGGCCGCCCGGTAGAGTCCCCGGCTGGCCCGGGGGCTGGCGCCCATGACCAGCTGGGGGTGGGTGCGGGTGGCCCCGGTAAGGGCCACGATGTACGCGGCCACCCCGTCCGAGACGTGGACGGAGGCAATCTCCTGCTGGGCGCGGAGCAGCTCCTCTCCGCAGGTTACAGAGTGTACCTGCTCAAACCGGATGCGGTCCCCCAGCTGCCGGAGCATCTGGCATTCCTCCTCCGGCTTGGGATATCCCATGCTGATGCGGATGAGGAAACGGTCCATCTGGGCGGCGGGCAGCCGGAAGGTGCTCTCCGACTCCACCGGGTTTTGGGTGGCCAGTACCAGAAAGGGGACGGGGAGGGGAAAACGCTCCCCGTCGATGGAAATCTGCCGCTCCTCCATAGCCTCCAGCAGGGCGGATTGGGTGCGGGGGATGGCCCGGTTGATCTCATCGGCCAAAAGCAGGTTGGTCATCACCGGCCCCTGCCGCAGCTCAAAGTCCCCGGTTTTTTGATTGTAAATGCGCATGCCGATGATGTCGCTGGGCAGCAGGTCCGGGACAAACTGGATTCGCCCGGAGCGGCAGCCCAGGGCGATGGAAATGGTTTTGACCAGGGTGGTCTTGCCCACGCCGGGGAGATCGTCCAGCAGTACGTGTCCGTCGGCCAGCACGGCCATAATGATGAGACGGATGCGGTCTCCCTTGCCCACAATGATCTTTTCGGTTTCGGCCTGGATGTTTCTGGCCAGTGCTTGTATGTCCATGGTACGGCGGTTCCCTCCTGCGTGACGAAAGTGTGAGGTTTGGGTCCTGTGGGCGGCAGGATGCGGCCTGCCGCCGGGCGGCCCCGTATTTTTGCACAGCTCAGATTCTGGCGATATGCTCCTCCACCGCGGTGTCGGCCACAGCCTTGGCCACCACATCGGCCACGGACTTGTCC
>NZ_CALXFV010000139.1 GCF_944387675.1 uncultured Flavonifractor sp.
TGACACGCTCAGTATTTATTGACCATGCCGGAGATGAGGGGGGTGGGGACCAGCCACATCACCAGGAACACCAGCAGGTTTCCGGCGGAGATGGAGGCATAGGCCCCCACAGAGGTGAGGTAGAAGGCCAGCAGCAGGCCGGCCACCGCCCCCAGACTGGCCAGCACGGCGGATACCCGCACCGCCCGGCGGAGCCGGGCGGCGCCCACCACCGCCTCGGAGTAGGGTGCCACCCCCTCCCGGCAGAGGACGGCGGTGAGAATGTCGCTGTGCTCCTGGTCCTGGTCGGACAGCTCAATGCGCCGCTCGGCGGCGGGAAACTCCATCTTGTCCACCGGCAGCTTGAACCGCTGGCGGAGCATGGCTGGAATCAGGTTAAAATCCCGAGTGGCCATGACGGGGGTGATCCGGTTGCGGATCAGGCTGTTGAGGGAGGGTTCCAAAGTTCCGTGGAGGGTGTAGTTCAGGGCGAAAATCCCCGCCAACTCCCCGTCGATGGCGCAGAATACCGCGTTTTTCACGTTGAGGCCGGGGGGCAGAGGAATCTCCATCAGGTGCATGAAGGCGGCCGAACCCACTAGCACCTGCTGGTCCCGGATGACGGCGGACAGTCCCCCCTCATAGCAGCAGAAGTGGGACATCCGCCGGTAGACGCAGCCCTGAGAGCGGAGCAGGTCGTGAAAGATCTTGTCCAGGCCGCAGCCCGACTCCTTAATCAGACTGGCGGTGTTGGCCACCACCTTGTCCACCGGGAAATCCCCAAAGACCTTGATGCCGTTGAGGGCCACGCACCCCGGGGGGAAAAAGTCGGTATCGGCAAGCAGGATACCGCTGCCGCCGGTGGCGGTCACTCCGTCCCAGCCGGCGATGGCGGCCCCCGACTGGCTCAGCCTGCGGCACAGGTCCAGCCAGGGCAGGGAAAAGCACAGCGCGCCCGACAGGGAGGCGGAGGCGGTGAGCATGGCGGACAGGCACCACAGCAGCCGCTCGGGGGCGCCCCGTCCGATGGAGGCCACGATGCTCAGCAGCAGGCTGGCCAGGAGCAGCAGGGGAACCACCCGTTGGAAAATCCGCTGGGCGCCGTCGGTGGCCTGCATCTGCCGGCCAAAGCCGATGGGGTCTCCCGACCACTTGGCGTAGGTGTCCCGGCCGTTCCACTTCCCCTCGTCCAGGGTGACCAGATAGGGGTGGGAGGCGGAGGCCGCCGTGCGGCAGGCCAGCCGCTGGCCCCGGCGCTTCCGGGCGGTCCCTTTCAGCAGCAGAGCGATGCCCAGGATGATGGCGGCGCAGTAAGGCATCTCCCCCTCCCGGCTGTCCAGCATGGGCATGGTCAGGGCGTCCGCCAAAGTGGCGGCGGCGGCAAAGACCAGCAGAGTGTCCATGCCGCACTCCAGCCGGAACAGGCGGGCCAGGCCACCGATGAGGGCGTCCAGCCCCAGCAGCATGGCCAGGCCCTGGGCGGCGGCCAGCAGCCAGAGCCGCAGCTGATCGGTGAGAGGTGCGGGATAGGGCAGCAGCTCCACGCTCAGGTACAGGGCGGGGAGAAAGAGCAGCAGCACCAGGGTGCCGCGCACGCTCAGGGATTTCAGACCCTTGCTGTACCGGCGGGCCAGGTCCCCGGCGGGCAGGTCGGGGGCGGGCGGCGGCTGGCGGCGGGGCCGGCGCTCCCGCCTGGGCCGGGACGCTTCCTCCTCTTCGTCGGTGCCGGGGATGTAGGCCTCGGCCCGGCGCACCTGCTCGTCGTGTTCCTTTCCCTCCTCCTCAAACATGTGGGCGGCGTAATCGTCCGCCTTGCGCACCAGACGGTTGAGCCTTTCGGCAATGGGGTTGTCGGTGGCGGGGGCCTCTTCCCCGGGGAAATCCACCACCTTGCTCTCCGCCCTGGGCGGCTCCGCCTTGGCCTCCGGTTTGGGTTCCGCCGGGCGCTGGGGCGGGGCCTGCCGCTCCACCGGGGCGGTTTTGCCTCCTTCCCCTCCTTTGCTGGAGGGGAAGGCCACCACCCGGCCCCCGCCCTTGGCGGGCGCGGACTGAGCCGGCCGGCTTTTGGGTACAATGGGGAAGGGAACGGTGTCCTCCCTGTCCCGCGCTCTGCGGGTGGAGCCGCTCCCGAACTCCGCCAAAATCTCCTCCAGGGAGAACTCCTCCCCGCCGGGTTTCTCCTTATTCAGTTCCTCGTCCCGGTCTTTTGCCATGGGAGAAAGCTCCTTTTCTTTGGAGTATGGATTCAGCCCATCCGCTGGCGCACCGCCTCATAAAGCAAAATGGCGGCGGCGGCGCTGGCGTTGAGGGAGTTGAGCTTCCCCTTCATGGGGATGCGCACCAGAAAGTCGCAGTTCTCCGCCACCAGGCGGCCCATGCCGTCCCCCTCGCTGCCGATAACGATGGCGGCGGGTCCCTTCAAATCGGCGTCGTACAGCAGCCGGTCCCCGCCGGCGGCGGTGCCGAAGACCCACACCCCCTCCGCCTTCAGCTCCTTGAGCAGGGCGGGCAGATTGGGGACCCTTGCCACCGGAAGGTGGCTCACCGCCCCGGCGGAGGTTTTGGCCACCACCGCCGTCAGTCCGGCGGAGCGGCGCTTGGGGATGATGACCCCGTGGGCGCCGGCACACTCGGCGGTGCGGATCACCGCCCCCAGGTTATGGGGGTCACTGAGCTCGTCGCACACCACAATCAGCGGCGGCTCCCCCTTTTCCCGGGCGGCGTTCAGAATATCGTCCACGCTGGCGTATTCCCGAACGGCGGCCTGGGCAATCACCCCCTGGTGGGAATGGGTGCGGCTCATAAAGTCCAGCTTCCGCCGGTCGCACTCCACCACCACGATCCCCTTGTCCCGGGCGGCAGCGGCGATGTGGCCCAGGGTGGCGTCGGTCTCCCCCCGGGCCAGAAAGATCTTGTCGATGGGGGTGCCGGCCCGGAGCGCCTCCGTCACCGCGTTGCGTCCCTCAATAAGGCCGTCCGCCTCCGCCTGGGGAATGGGTCTGCGCTCCTTCATCCTTCCGTCCCGCCTTTCTCATTCGTAACCACCAGTATACCACAACCAGACCCGCAGAAAAAGCCAAATTTGCTTCTTTCCCGCAAAATCCACCGGCAAAAAAAGCCCGGTTTTCATAGAAAGTTTACAGGTTTCCCGCCCTGGTTTCTTGTTTTTTCGGGGGCGCTGTGCTATAACTATATTACTTTGCAAAAAGAATCATCTCCAGCTTGGAGGAGGAACCTAGCTTTGAATCCTGACAATCAAAACAACAACCGGGGAAAGGGCGGCGGTGGAAACCGGCGCAATACCACCGCCATTATCTCCATCATTTTGTGGGCTCTGGTGCTCACCGTACTGGTGAACTACGCCACCTCCATGGCCCGCTCCGCCAACGCGGTGGAGATCAGCTACAGCCTGTTCTGTCAGCTGCTGGAGGAGGACAAGGTGGAGTCGGTGGTGATGGAGTCCACCAAGTACACCATCACCCTGAAGGACGGCGTCTCCGTGGACAAGAACGGAAACGTGGTGGAATCCGCCGTCCCCTCCTCCGACGGCGCTTCGGAGGAGCAGCCGGGCAGCGCTCTGGGCCTGCCCCCGCTGGAGAGCTGGGGCAAAAGCGAGGAGGCCGTTACCTACTACTGCGCGCCCGTATCCCAGGTGGGCCTGCGGGACGATGAACTGATCCCTCTGCTGCGTGAGCACGATGTGGATTTCGGACCGGAATATGTGGAGCAGCTCTCCCCCATTATCAGCCTGCTCATCTCCTATGTGCTGCCGGTGGTTATCATGGTGGTGCTCTTCTCTTTCCTGTTCCGGGGTATGGCAGGCAAGATGGGGGGCGGCCTGGGCAATCTGGGCAAGTCCAACGCCAAGGTGTACGTGGAGAAGAAGACCGGGGTCACGTTCCGGGATGTGGCTGGCCAGGACGAGGCCAAGGAGTCCCTGGTGGAGATCATCGACTTTCTCCACAATCCCCAGAAATATACGGAAATCGGCGCCAAGCTGCCTAAGGGCGCCTTGCTGGTGGGTCCGCCGGGTACCGGCAAGACCCTGCTGGCCAAGGCGGTGGCCGGCGAGGCCAACGTACCCTTCTTCTCCATCTCCGGCTCCGACTTCGTGGAGATGTTTGTGGGTATGGGCGCCGCCCGGGTGCGGGACCTGTTCAAAGAGGCCAGCAAGATGGCCCCCTGCATTGTCTTCATCGACGAGATCGATACCATCGGCAAGTCCCGGGACAACCGCATGGGGGGCAACGACGAGCGGGAGCAGACCCTGAACCAGCTG
>NZ_CALXFV010000140.1 GCF_944387675.1 uncultured Flavonifractor sp.
GACAGCTACATGCGGGTGGTGACCAACTACTCCGGCGCCGACGGCAAGGTGCGGCTGATGTGCGTGGGCCACGTGCTGCTGGAGGAACACACCGGCCACGCCATCGGCAACCACGCCGTCATCATCACCGAGCCTGAGCCGGAGCTGTGCGAGAAGCTGAAGGGCTTCCTGGAGGCCATCCACTTCACCGGCTTTTCCAACTTCGACATCAAATACGACCAGCGGGACGGCAAGTTCAAGGCCTTTGAAATCAACTGCCGTCAGGGCCGGAGCAACTACTATGTCACCGGCGCCGGGTACAACCTGGCCAAATATCTGGTGGAGGACCGCATCCTGGGCAAGGACTGTGATCTGACCGTCACCAAAAACCGCCATCTGTGGTGGGTCATCCCCCCCAAAGTGGCCTATGACTACGTCAACCCCCGCTACCATCAGGAGATGACGGCCCTCCAGCGGGCCGGCGCCGCGGTCAATCCTCTGTTTTACCCCAGGGACAACGGTTTTTTCCACAAGCTGCGCATTCTCAAGGGCCAGCGCCGCTACGTGGGCTGGTACGCCTCCTGTATGGAGAAAGTGCGATGAGGGAACAGAGACTAGGCATCCTGGGAGGTATGGGTCCCCAGGCCACCCAGGACTTCTACCAGCGGATACTGGACCGCACCGACGCCTCCTGTGACCAGGAGCACCTGCCCACCCTCATCTGGAGCGACACCGCCATTCCCGACCGCACCGCCGCCATTTTGGGGGGAGACGCGGAGGGCTGCTACCAGCGGCTGCTGGAGGGGGCGCGCCTGCTGGAGCGGGGCGGCTGCACCGTGCTGGCCATCCCCTGCAACACCTCTCATTACTTTGCCGACCGGCTCCAGAGTGAGCTGTCCCTCCGGCTGGTCCACATGCCCCGGGAGACCGTGGGGGTGCTGGCGGCGGAGGGGAAGCGGAAGGTGGGTATTCTGGCCACCGACGGCACCGTGCGCACCGGGGTGTACCAGAAGGAGTGCGACGCCCGGGGCATCGAGGCTCTCTCTCCCCCGGATGACATCCAGAAGCTGGTGATGAGCATCATCTACGACGAAATCAAGCGGGGGGAGACCGGCTCCCGGGAGAAGTTCGCCGTGATCGACCGCTGGCTTCGGCAGGCGGGGTGCGACAGCGCCATCCTGGGCTGCACCGAGCTTTCCGTCTACCGCACCTACCACGGTCTGCCCGACTACTACCTGGACGCCATGGACGTGCTGGCCCAGCGGTGCATCACCGCCTGCGGCTACAAGCTGCGGCTGGTGTAGGGCGGCAGGCCCCCGGCGGGCCGATGCGGACATCGGCCTTTGTCTCTTACGCTCAAATTACCATGGTGGTGAATGAACATGACAAATTTACGCCGTCCTCTGGGGGACTATGTGCAGCTGCTGCTGCGCCACAACCTGCTGGCCGGCCGGGGGCCTGTCCCCGTCGATTTGACCGCCCCGGTGGCCCTGGTGTCCTGTGACTCCCAGGTGGTCATCCCCCGCACCCTCTTTGTGTGCAAGGGGGCCAAATTCAAGGCGGACTACCTGCGCCAGGCCATGGAGGGCGGGGCCTTCGTGTATGTCAGCGAAGTACCCTACCCGGATATCCCCCTGCCCTGCCTGCATGTCACCGACATCCGCCAGGCCATGGGCCTGCTGGCCGACCAATTCTACGGCCACCCCTCGGGGAAGCTGCACATCACCGGCCTCACCGGCACCAAGGGCAAGACCACCACGGCCTACTATATCAAGTCCATTGTGGACGCCTGGCTGGCCGCCCGGGGCCACCGGGAGAGCGCCCTGCTGTCCACCATCGTCACCGACGACGGGGTGGAGCGCAAACCCGCCAAGCTCACCACCCCGGAGCCTTTGGACCTCCAGCGCCACCTGTCCAACGCCGTGTCCGCCGGAGCGGACTGGCTCACCATGGAGGTATCCTCCCAGGCCCTGAAGTACGGCCGGGTCATTGGGGTGGATTTGGCCTGCGCGGTGTTTCTCAACATCGGGGAGGACCACATCTCCCCCATTGAGCACCCCGACCTGGCCGACTACCTCCAGTCCAAGCTGCTCATCTTCCGGCAGGCCGGAACCGCCTGCATCAATATGGACTGCGACCACGCCGATGAGGTGGCCCAGGCCGCCGCCCGGTGCGGGCGGGTGCTCACCTTCTCCCAAAAGAATCCCGCCGCCGCTGTGTACGGCTCCCAGGTGCGCAAGGAGGGGGACAAAATTGCCTTCCACGTCCGCACCCCCCGGTACGAGGGGGAGCTGGCTATCTCCACCCCCGGCCTGTTCAATGTGGAAAACGCCCTGGCCGCCGCCGCCGTGGCGGAGTGCTACGACATCCCCTTTGAGGCAGTACAGGAGGGCCTGGTACGGGCCTTCGTCCCCGGCCGGATGGAGCACTACGGCAGCGCCGACGGCCAGATCTCCGTCATCGTGGACTACTCCCACAACGGCATGAGCCTGCAAAATGCCCTGCGCTCCGTCCGCTCCGAATATCCCGACCGGCAGCTGACGGTGCTCTTCGGCTGCACCGGCGGCAAGGGCATTGACCGCCGGGAGGGCATGGGCAACGCCGCCGGGGAGTGGGCGCACCGCATCATCCTCACCGAGGACGACCCCGGTCCCGAGGAGGTGGAGGACATCTGCGCCGATATCGGGGCGTTTCTCCGCCGGTGGGGAAAAGCATACACCGTCATTCCCAACCGGGAGCGGGCGGTGGAGGCCGCCATCCTGGGGGCCTCCCGCCCCGCCGTGGTACTGCTGGCGGGAAAGGGGTGCGAAACCGCCCAGAAACGGAAAAACGGCCCGGAGCCCTGCCTGCCCGACGGGGTGCTGGCCCAGCACGCCCTGGAGAAATATGACCGTGAACAAGCTCAATGAGGCCTTTGCCGCCGCAGGCGCCGCCGCCTGGGGCGGCTTGCCGTTTTCAGAACTGGCGGAGGAGATGACAGCGGAAGCCATCGAGAAGGCGGAGGCCCTGTGTCCCGGTCCCCGGACCGTGCTGGTGGCGGCCTTCCCCTACTATGCCGGGGAGTCCGGCGGCAACCTGTCCCTCTATGCCCGGGGCCGGGATTATCACCAGGTCATCACCCGACGATTGAATACAATTTGTAATTTCCTGCTTCAAAAATACAAAAACTGCCGGTTTCTCCCCGGGACGGACAACTCCCCCCTGCCGGAACGGCAGGGGGCCTGGCGGTGCGGCATCGGCCTGCGGGGGAAAAACGGGCTGGTCATCCTCCCCCCCTACGGCTCCTATGTGTTTCTGGGTACCATTCTCACCGACGCCAGGCTGGATCTGCCACCCCGGATTCCCTCCCCCGGCTGCGCCGGCTGCGGAAAGTGTCAGGCTGCCTGCCCCGGGGGCGCCCTGGGGGCGGAAGGGGTGGACCCCGGCCGCTGCCTGTCGGCGCTGACCCAGCGGAAGGGGGTGCTGACGGAAAGAGAGCAGGCGCTGATAAAAGCCCACCCCCTGATCTGGGGATGCGACACCTGCCAGCAGGTCTGCCCCCACAACGCCGCCCCCGCCCTCTCCCCCCTGCCGGAGTTCCGGACGGAGCTGACCGCTTCCCTGACCGCGGAGGATTTGGCGGGGCTCACCAACCGGGACTTTCGGGAGAAATATGGGGACCGGGCTTTTGCCTGGCGGGGACCGGCCCCCCTCCGCCGCAACCTGGAGCTCCAGGGGTGAGGGGGCAATTTGTTCACAATTTCCCCTTTTTTATCAAAGCGTAATATGATATACTAGGTGACTGAATTGGCATAAAACGCCTGGGACAGTAGTCCCGTGGCGGAACTAAGAAAGGTGAACGGAATCCATGGGACTGCTGAAAAAACTCTTTGGCACCAGCTCGGAAAAGGAGATCAAGGCCATTAAGCCCCTGGTGGACAGGATTGAGGCTCTGGAGGGGGAGTACTCCGCCCTCACCGACGAGCAGCTCAAAGCCAAGACGCCCGAATTCAAGCAGCGGCTTCAGAACGGCGAGAGCCTGGACGACATTTTGCCGGAGGCCTTTGCCGCTTGCCGGGAGGCCGCCTGGCGGGTGCTGGGCATGAAGCCCTACCGGGTACAGCTTATCGGCGGCATCATTCTCCATCAGGGCCGCATCGCCGAGATGAAGACCGGCGAGGGCAAGACCCTGGTGGCCACCCTGCCCGCCTACCTCAACGC
>NZ_CALXFV010000141.1 GCF_944387675.1 uncultured Flavonifractor sp.
AAGCCCGGGAAGGCCTGATACGACTGGATTTTTGAAGGGTTAAGGCCCTTTTGGACAGCGATTTGGCAACACTTTTTCATGATTCATAAAAAGAGAGCTAAGTGCTTTTTGAAGTAAGCTGCCCCAAGTTGTGCGGGCAGTACAAAAGGGTCCCCGGTAGGAAAGATTGGATTTTTAGGCGGAGAGGCG
This sequence comes from uncultured Flavonifractor sp., assembly GCF_944387675.1. Taxonomy (GTDB): domain Bacteria; phylum Bacillota; class Clostridia; order Oscillospirales; family Oscillospiraceae; genus Flavonifractor. The sequence goes on from NZ_CALXFV010000141.1 coordinate 190, forward strand.
TCGCGTAAGCGGCACCTCTCCAACCTTTAACGAATGCCTATTGAATAACCGTCTGCCTTTTCTGGGGGTAAAAGATGACAAACAGATAGGCAAGCCGGCACAAAGGCAGCAGGAATGGATTTCAGAACTGCAATGATTTGCTCCTGTTCTTTGCAGCGGCGAAGAAGGGTATCCTAGTCCAGCCTGCCGAGAAAGTTCGCCCCTTTCTTGAACATGCAAGCATGTTTAAGAGGGGATACAGCCCGCTGCATCGCACACGCAAAATGTGTACACTTGCGGCCTGAGCAGTGTTTTTCCCGGTACAAGAGCTTCTTTCTCTCTTGCATCAGCTCTGCCTTTTTCCACAGCCCAAAAATGGCCGCCAATGGCGGCCATTTTTGGAGAAACAAAGGGGCTGCTGTGCAGTCTGCACCGCTGTGACAAGCCCATCCGCCTTCATTCGACGGATGCTGCCGTTTTTTTGATGGCTCCGGTGTTGAGATAGTCCTGGATGCCCTGGGCAATGCCCTCCGCCAGCTTCTGCTGGTAGCTGTCTGTTTTCAGCCGCTCCAGCTCCTCCACGTTAGACATAAATCCACACTCCACCAGCACCGCCGCCATATTGGTCTCCCGCAGCACCACGAAGTCGGCCGAGGAGATTCCCCGGTCGATGGCGCCGGTGGCGGCGCACACCGCTGTCTGCACCGCCTGGGCAAAGTTCTTGCTCCGGGTGCTGGAGGGGTGATAGTAAGTGTACAGCCCCTGGAAGGTGGGTACCGTACCGGAGGCGTTGATGTGGACGCTGACAAAGAGATCTGCCTCCACCGCATTGGCCAGGGCCGCCCGCTCGTACAGGTCCCCCGCCGTCTCCCCCGTCCGGGTCATCACCACGTTATAGCCCGCCGCCTCCAACACCGTCTTCAGCTTGCTGGAAATGGACAGAGTCAAATCCTTCTCGTAGATTTTGGTGCCGCTGGCATCTGGATACACTGCCCCCAGGGTGGTTCCATCATGGCCCGGGTCCACCACGATGGTATATTTGTTGGGGTCCAGCGGCTCCTCCGGCATGCCCGGGATCTCCGGGGCCGTCAAAGTGGCCCGGATGGTGTTCTCCCCCGCCTCCACCTGGATGTTCTTGGCATAGGTGGCGCCGCTCTTCAGGTCCAGCACCACCCGCAGGGTGTGGGGGTAGCTGTACCCCAGATCGTCGTCATGCTGAAGATAGCGAATGGCGGAAATCACCTCGCTGTCGGCGGCAAGGGTCACTGTGTCCTCCACCGCCTCCGGACAGACCGCTCCCAGGATGTCAATCACCACCCGGTCCCCCAGGTCGATCACCCGGTACTCCGGCTGGTGGTCGGCGGTAATGGTCACCACCTGAGTGCTGGAGGAGAAGGCAATCTCCGTTACCGTGCCGTTGTCCGGGTAGGCGGGCGGCTGGGGCGTTGGACTGGGAGAAACCTCCGGCGTGGGGGTTGGTGTGGGGGTTGGGGTAGGCGTGGGCGTGGGTTCCGGCGCGGCGGGCGAGGTGATGACGGCGGTAAAGCTGGCTCCGTCCCAGGCCACCTCAGCCCCCAGCTGCTCGGAGACAAACCGCAGCGGCACCATGGTACTCTCCTTCCCGTCCCACTTCACCACTCCGGCTGGAATCCCATCGGGCAGCTCCACGCTCTGTCCGTTCACCAGGGCTGTGGCGGAGCCCAGAGTCAGCACGATCAGGCTCTCCTCCCGGGTCAAAATGGCCTGTCGGGTCTCCGGCACCCAGGTCACCGAGGCGCCCAGCGCCTCCGCAATCAGGCGGACCGGCACCAAGGTGCGCCCGTTCTTTCCCTCCGGATACTGCACCAGGGCGGGAACGTCCTCCGGCGTGAGGGCAACCCCGTCCAGGGTCATGTTCACCCGGTCCGTCTCCACCAGCTCGCCATACCGCCCGGTGGCCTCTTCATAAAAATAAACGGAAAGAGTACCCGCAGGCCCCGCGGCCAGGACGGGCAGCATTCCGACCAGTAAAATCAGGGCTACTACCAGGGAAACAGCCTTTTTCATATCAGAACTCCTCGGCAAAGTATGGATTTATTCTACCGTATTCCCCATAACCCGTCAAGGCGGCGGAGGAAAAAAAGTTGACATAAATTTTTGGTTATTCTTCTTTGCAGGCCCGGACAAAACGGCTTGCACTTGAGGCGAAATATTGGTATGATAAAAGGGATTATTTGAATTATAATGGAGGGGTTTCCATGCTGAAGATCACCACCGAGGGTGCGTACTATAAAAACGGCGCCTTCCTGCCTGTGCAGGACGGCCCCGCCGCCGGACTGCCCGCCCCGGCGGAGGCCAAAAAAGGCACCATGGCCTACGCCATCCTGAGCGCCCACAACACCAGCGGCTCCATGGACAGCCTGGCCATCAAATTTGACGCCATGGCCTCCCACGACATTACCTACGTGGGCATCATCCAGACCGCCCGGGCCTCCGGTATGCAGCAGTTTCCGCTGCCCTACGTGCTCACCAACTGCCACAACTCCCTGTGCGCCGTGGGCGGCACCATCAATGAAGACGACCACGTGTTCGGCCTGTCGGCGGCCAAGAAGTACGGCGGGGAGTTTGTCCCCGCCCACCAGAGCGTCATCCACTCCTACATGCGGGAGCGGTACGCCGCTCCCGGCAAGATGATTCTGGGGTCCGATTCCCACACCCGCTACGGCGCCTACGGCACCATGGCCATCGGCGAGGGCGGACCCGAGCTGGCCCGGCAGCTGCTGGAAAAGACCTACAACATCTCCTACCCCAAGGTCATTGCCGTCTATCTCACCGGCGCTCCCATCCCCGGTGTGGGTCCCCAGGATGTGGCTTTGGAGCTGATCCGCTCCACCTTCAAGGACGGGATTGTGAAAAACGCTGTCATGGAGTTCTTCGGCCCCGGCGTAGCCAATCTGTCCATGGACTACCGCTCCGGCATCGACGTGATGACCACCGAAACCACCTGTCTGTCCTCCGTATGGCCCGCTGACAACACCCTGAAGGACCACCTGGCGGTGCTGGGCCGGGGGGCGGAATTCCGCCCCCAGGCTCCCGCCGACGGGGCCTACTATGACGGGGTCATCCAGGTGGCGCTGGACCAGATCCGGCCCATGATCGCCCTGCCCTTCCACCCCTCCAACGCCTACACCATCCGGGAGTTCCAGGAGAATATGGAGCAGCTGCTCCACCAGGTGGACGAGGACACCATGCGCCAGCTGAAGCTGAAGCACAAGCCCGTCTCCCTGCTGGAGAAGGTGGTGGACGGCCGGTTCAATGTGGATCAGGGCGTTATCGCCGGCTGCTCCGGCGGCACCTATCAGAACATCGTCCGGGCGGCCCAGATCCTGGACGGCCACGCCATCGGCGCGGATGAATTCTGGCTGTCGGTCTATCCCACCAGCCAGCCGGTGAACCTGGAGCTGACCCGGAAGGGGTATATTGCCTCCCTGATGGCCGCCGGGGCCTCCATCCGCTCCTGCTTCTGCGGCCCCTGCTTCGGCGCCGGGGACGTACCCGCCAACGGCGGCTTCTCCATCCGCCACTCCACCCGCAACTTCCCCAACCGGGAGGGGTCCAAGCCCTCTGACGGCCAGGTATCCTACGTGGCCCTGATGGACGCCCGTTCCATTGCCGCCACCGCCCTCAACGGAGGCGTGCTCACCGGTGCCGATCAGCTCCCCAATCCCCCGGCCGACCCCGCTGTGGAACCCTTCGCCTATGACCCCACCCCCTATAAGGCCCGGGTGTATTTCGGCGTGGGGAAGGCCGACCCCAGCCAGGAGCTGGTGTTCGGCCCCAACATCGCCGACTGGCCGGAGCAGGTGGCCCTGCCGGAGAACCTGCTGCTCACCGTGTGCTCCGCCATCTATGACCCGGTGACCACCACCGACGAGCTCATCCCCTCCGG
>NZ_CALXFV010000142.1 GCF_944387675.1 uncultured Flavonifractor sp.
AAATCGCCAGGTCAATTGCATGGGTCTCAATCCAATGAAGCGCATCTGCCGCATTGTAGAATTGAAATACCTGAAAACCCTCGTTCTCGAGGTACAAGGAAACAAGATCAGCAATTTCCTGCTCATCGTCTACAATTAGTATGTTTTCCTGCTGCATAGAAATGCTCCTTTCCTTGAACTTAAACGATTATAGCAGATTCTTATCAATTAGTTTTTTGCAAAAAACCTAAGAAACTATTGAGATTTTACAAATGAGCGCCCGGAGCAGCCCGGCGGCCTGCTCCGGGCGCTTCCCCTGGAGCAGATCGTTGGTCCTCAGCATCACGATCAGCAGATCCGTGTCAGCGGGGAAGAGGGGGGCGGCGGACGGAATTTCCCGGCCGGTTTTCTCGGCCAGAATGTCCACCCAGCGGCAGTCCGCCTCGTAGCGCCCGCCGAACCAGGAGCGGGGATCATAGCCGAATGTGTTGGAATCGCCGAAGCAGATGATCTTCATCTCACAACTGTCCTTTCCCGGCAAGTGCTGGAAACGGAGCGGGTCACCGCAGCCGGAGGCGGAGCCATTTTTGACGGCCTGGATGGCGTGCTGCCTGAATCGGGCCTTGGCAAGATCATCCGCAACGGGAGGGGCGCCCTTTACCGTCCGCTTCAGCGCTTCCATCTTGGAACGGGTGAAGTCCGGGCCGGAGAGCTTGGTCCTATGCCCGGCCATCCTTTTCAGCGGGGGCTCCAGAAAACTGGTTTTCCCGCTCCGTTCCCCCTGTTCCGCCGGGACATTGTTCCCGCTCCGTCTGGAAACGGCGTGGCAGGCCTTCCAAATTCAGTATAGCATGGCCGGAGGAGGACTGTCGCGTTGGAAGTTTCGGAAGACTTTGAATAATTTATAAAAACTTTGGCCTAACCCCTAGGCAAATGTGGAAAACTATATTAAAATGGGGTGGACTGAAATACCATATAGAAGGGGTTGGAAGTATGAGCGAACCGCAGTATAAGCGGGTGCTGCTGAAGCTCAGCGGCGAGGCGCTGGCAGGTGCCGCCAGCCGCGGGCTGGATTTTGATGTGATTGGAAGCGTCTGTGACGTCATCAAGAAATGTGTGGCGCAGGGCGTGCAGGTGGGCATTGTGGTAGGGGGCGGCAACTTCTGGCGGGGCCTGAAGGACGGCGGCGACCGGATGGAGCGCACCCGGGCCGACCACATGGGTATGCTGGCCACCACCATCAACGCCTTGGCTGTGGCCGACGTGCTGGAGCAGAAGGGGGTGGACGTGCGGGTGCAGACGGCTATTGAGATGCGCTCGGTGGCCGAACCCTATATCCGCTCCAAGGCCATCCGGCATATGGAGAAGGGGAGGGTGGTGATCTTCGGCTGCGGCACCGGCAATCCCTTCTTCTCCACCGATACGGCGGCGGTGCTCCGGGCGGCGGAGATTGACGCCGACGCCATCCTGCTGGCAAAGAACATTGACGGGGTGTACTCCGCCGACCCGAAGAAGGACCCCAACGCGGTGAAGTACGACACCATTACCTATGACGATGTGCTGGCCCAGCACCTGCAGGTGATGGACTCCACCGCCACGTCCCTGTCCATGGACAACAAGATTCCTGTGATTCTCTTCGCCCTGAAGGACCCGGAGAACATCCTGCGGGTGGTGATGGGCGAGAAAATCGGAACCATCGTCAAGGAGGAACCGTGAAATGAAGGAAGTCAACAAGGAATTCGACGCGAAAATGCAGAAAACCATTGATGTGGTCATGAGCGATTTCGCCAGCGTCCGGGCGGGCCGGGCCAACGCGGCCGTGCTGGACAAGATCACGGTGGACTACTACGGCGCTCCCACCCCCCTGAACCAGGTGGCTGCCATCTCCTCGCCCGACCCCCGCACCCTGATGATCCAGCCCTGGGATTCCAGCCTGCTCAAGGCCATTGAGAAGGCCATTCAGACCTCCGATCTGGGCATCAACCCCCAGAACGACGGCCGGGTGATCCGCCTGGCCTTCCCCCAGCTCACCGAGGAGCGCCGCAAGGAGCTGACCAAGCAGGTGCGCAAGTACGGGGAGGGCGGCAAGGTGGCCATCCGCAACATCCGGCGGGACGCCATGGAGAAGTTCAAGGCCATGGAGAAGAAGTCGGAGATCACGGAGGACGACCGGAAGGACTTTGAGAAGGAGCTTCAGGACATCACCGAGAAACGCTGCAAGCAGATTGACGAACTCACCGCCAAGAAGGAGACCGAGCTGATGGCGGTCTGAGCCGGCGGGTACGGACGGTGCGGGCCACCCGGGTGACCCGCACCGAAATCTTCATGGAAAAAAGCGGGTAGGAATGGACTATGGCATTATTGAAATCATCAAAAGACAGCTGGGAGGCGCAGGTGGATTTTGACCATCTGCCCCGCCATGTGGCGATCATCATGGACGGCAACGGCCGCTGGGCCAAGCGCCGGGGCCTGCCCCGGACGGCGGGTCACGCCGCCGGGGCGGAGAATTTCCGCACTATCGCCACCTACTGCCAAAAGATCGGGCTGGAATACCTGACGGTGTACGCCTTTTCCACGGAGAACTGGAAGCGTCCCCTGGAGGAAGTATCGGCCATTATGGGGCTGCTGAAGAAGTATCTGCTGGAATCCATTGAAAAGATGGAGCGGGATAAGGTCAAAATGCACTTTTTCGGGGATCTGACGCCCCTGCCCCAGGAGCTGCGGGAGATGTGCGAGCGGACGGAGGAGATTTCCAAGCGGTATGACGGCATACAGCTGAACGTATGCCTCAACTACGGCGGCCGGGATGAGATTGTCCGGGCGGCCCGGGCCTTTGCCGCCGACTGTGCGGCGGGGACGCGGAAGCCGGAGGCGCTTACCGAGGCGGATTTTTCCGCTTATCTCTACTCCGCCGGCGTACCAGACCCGGACCTGGTGATCCGGCCCAGCGGGGAGATCCGGATCTCCAACTTTCTTTTGTGGCAGTCGGCCTATGCCGAGCTGTACTATACCGACGTGCTGTGGCCGGATTTTTCCAAGGAAGAACTGCACAAGGCGCTGGTGGCCTATCAGGGGCGCTCCCGCCGCTATGGAGGTGTGTGAGTGGTCAAGCGAGTGATGGTGGCGGTGATTTTTATCCCGCTGCTGCTGGTGGCCATCTATGGGTTGTCGCCCACCATCCCGGTAATCCTGCCCATTATCGTGTCCGGCCTGTCTATGATCGCGGTCCACGAGGCCCTGTGGTCCACCAGCTTTTTGAAGCATCCCCGGGTCTCCGGCTATTCCATCGCCACGGCGGGCCTCATCCCCTTCTGGTCCTATTACAGCGGGACGCTTCTGCCCATTCTGGCCTGGATGTTTATCTATGTGCTGGTGCTGTTCTGCGCGGCCATGACCAGCCACCGGCGGATCGGACTGGAGAAGATGGGCGGTGCCTTTTTCCTGGCGGTGGTCATCCCCTTTTTCCTCTCCTCCTTCCTGCGCATCCGGCTGATGGAGCAGTGGCGGGCGCTGGTGATCCTGCCGCTGGTGATTGCCTTTATCAGCGACGCCTTCGCCCTGTTTGCCGGCATGGCCTTCGGCAAGCACAAGCTGGCCCCGGAGCTCTCCCCCAAAAAGACGGTGGAGGGGGCGGTGGGCGGCTTCCTGGGTGCCGTTGTGTGTACGGTGCTCTATGGACTGCTCCTTCATCTGGTGTTCCATTACGAGGTGAATTACCTGCTGCTGGCCCTGTACGGCGCTCTGGGCAGCGTGGTGTCCCAGCTGGGGGATTTGTCTTTTTCCTATATCAAGCGGGAGTACGGCATCAAGGATTTCGGCAATGTGTTTCCCGGCCACGGGGGTGTGCTGGACCGGTTTGACAGCGTGATTTTCTGCGCCCCCCTCACCGAACTGCTGATCCATTGCCTGCCCGCCGTGGGAGGCTGAATATGAGTCGTTGTATTTCTTTACTGGGTTCCACCGGTTCCATCGGGCGGCAATCACTGGATGTGATTGCCGCCTGTGGCATGACGGTGGCCGCCCTTACCGCCAACCGGGATGTGGAGCGGCTGGAGGAGCAGTGCCGCCGCTTCCGGCCGAAGCTGGCGGTGATGATGGACCC
>NZ_CALXFV010000143.1 GCF_944387675.1 uncultured Flavonifractor sp.
TGGCGTCATAGCGGTCATCGTCGGTGGCCTCGTTGCCGTTGGCGGGCTGATAGTACTTGTAGGACAGGCCGTTGGCGGCGGCATACAGCTTCACGCCGTCATAGGTACCCTGGTTGAAGGACTTGTCCTTCAGCTGGCCCACGTCGGTGACGAAAGCCACCTGATACTTGTTGTCGGCGGAGGTCATATTGTCGTCAATATCGTCGGGATTGGCGGCATCAACGGTCTCGCCGCCGGTCTCCTCAGCGGGAGCCTGGGACTCCTGGGTGGGCGGGGTACTCTCGCCGCCGGAAGGAGTCTCGCTGCTGCCCTGGTTCCCATTGCCGCAGGCGGCAAGGGCAAATACCATGGACGCAGAGAGGAGCAGTGCAAGGAGCTTCTTGTACATCTTCAATGTAATCTACCTTCCTTTCACAAAAATGGCCCAGTTCGGTTCAGACAGTATGCCTCTCCTTACTGAGCTGCGAACCTATTATACCGTATCCCCTGTTCCGTGGCAACCGTCATTTTACAAAATGCCCAAGTTTTTTGCTCGGTTTTTGCCATTCCACACACATCTCACAGCAACTGGCAAAAATACCGGGAAACCGCCAAGCGGTCTCCCGGTATTTGCTGCTCCGCAAATAGCCCTGAGGGTCCCGTCCTCCGTCAATAACCCTGAGGAGCCTGTCCCTTCACCAGCTTTACGATGGCGGAGGTTCCCAGGCGGTCGGCGCCCAGAGCGATGAAATCCTCCGCGTCCTGGAGCGTGCGGATGCCGCCGGCGGCCTTGATTTTCACGCCGGGGCCGATATGGGCCTTGAAAAGAGCCACATCCTCCCGGGTGGCACCTCCGGTGGAAAAGCCGGTGGAGGTTTTGATATAATCCGCCCCGGACTGGGTGACAATCTCACACAGCTTCACCTTTTCCGCCTCGGTGAGCAGGCAGGCCTCCACAATCACCTTGAGAATCCGGCCCTGGCAGGAGTCCTTGACGGCGCGGATCTCCTCCAGCAGCGCGTCCCACCGGCCCTCCTTGGCCCAGCCGATGTTAATGACCATATCAATTTCGTCGGCGCCGTTGCGGATGGCGTCCTCCGTCTCAAATACCTTGACCTCCGTGGTGGAATAGCCGTTGGGGAATCCGATGACGGTGCAGATTTTCAGGTCGTTGCCCACATAGTCGTTGGCCTGCTTCACATGGGCCGCGGGAATACACACGGAGGCGCAGCCGTACTTCATGCCGTCGTCGCACACCGCCTTGATCTGCGCCCAGGTGCTCTCCTGCTTGAGCAGGGTGTGGTCACAGCGGGCCAGAATCTCCTTTACATCCATAGATGGCCTTCCTTTCTCCATGCTCACTTGACTTCAATCAGCTGATAACTGCGGGTGCCGATCCCCAGCTTCTCGCAGTGGGCCAGGCAGATCTTCCAGTCGGTAACGGGCATGCTGTTGATAAAGTGGTCGTGGTGGTCGCAGAAGCCCTCTTTGTGCATCTGCTCGTCCAGGTGGGAGCCTGGAATGGGGGGCTGGCGCAGACAGGCCTCGGCGCAGGCCTGGTCCAGAGCCACCGGGTCGAAAGAGGCAAACATGCCCACGTCCGGCACAATGGGCAGGTCGTTCTCCTCATGGCAGTCGCAGTAGGGGGATACGTCGATCACCAGGCTGATGTGGAACTGGGGCCGGCCGTCCACCACCGCCTTGGCATACTCCGCCATGCGGCAGCTCAGCTGCTCCATAGCCGCGTCGCTGCCGGCCCGAATGGCGTCCACATTACACACCGCGATGCACCGGCCACAGCCCACGCACTTGTCCCAGTTGATGACCGCCTTTCGGTCCTCGCCGTAGGTCAGCGCGTCATGGGCGCACTGGGTGGAGCACTTCCGGCAGCCCACGCACCGCTTGGCACTGATAACCGGCTTGCCGGCGGCGTGCTGTTCCATTTTTCCCCGGCGGGAACCGCAGCCCATACCCAGGTTCTTGATAGCACCGCCGAAGCCGGTCTGCTCGTGTCCCTTGAAATGGGACAGGGAAATAATCACATCGGCCTCCATAATGGCCTTGCCGATCTTGGCTGTCTCAATATATTCTCCGCCGGCCACCGGCACCTCCACCTCATCGTTGCCCCGCAGGCCGTCCCCGATGATGATCTGGCAGCCGGTGGACATGGGGGAAAATCCGTTTTCATAGGCTGCGTCCAGATGCTCCAGGGCGTTTTTCCGCCGGCCGGGATAGAGGGTATTGCAGTCCGTCAGAAAGGGGACGCCGCCCAGCCTCTTCACCACGTCGGCCACTACCTTGGCGTAGTTGGGCCGCAAAAACGCCAGATTTCCCGGCTCGCCGAAGTGCATCTTGATGGCCACCAGCTTCCGGTCAAAGTCAATTTCGCCCAGCCCCGCCGTGCGGATCAGCTTCTCCAGCTTGTTCAGCAGACTGGTTCCGGGCTGGCAGCGGAGATCCGAGTAATATACCTTCGCCTGTTCCATCTCCCCTGATACCTCCTAAAATATTACTTAGCTCGCACCTATTTTATACCGGCTTCCGCCCCGCCGCAAGGCTTTTTCCGCTCATACATCAGAATCAGGGCCAGCAGCAGCGGCGGCAGGCTGGCGCAGACGGCCGCCCGTCCCAGCCGGGCGGCACACAGACCGCCCAGCGCCGCGCCGGCAATGAAGCACAAAATAATTCCATAGTACTGGATGGCTCTGCTCCAGTGGTCCCGCTCCCCGGTGCGCAGGTACAAAAGCAGCCGCTCAGTACCGCTGCGCAGGTTGCCAGTACACATCGTAGTGGCAAAGGCGTTGCCGTTTACCTTGCGGAAGCTCTCCACCTGAACCGCGCAAACAAAGGATACCGCCACGTTGGCCAGACTGTCCAGGCTGGCGGGCAGCCAGGCCACCCCCGCCAGCAGCAGCAGTTCCAGGCCCAGGGTCACCTGCCGCCAGTGGATTCCGCCCTCCCGGCTCACCCGCTGACGGATCTGCTCGGCCACAATCACGCCCCCGGCAAAGGCCAGAATGGGGATGAGATAGTGCAGCACCTGCCGCCACTCCCCCTGTATCAGCCGTACACCCAGCAGAACAATATTCCCCGTCTGGGCGTTGGCGAACACCCCGCCACGGATCAGATAGGTGTAGGCGTCCAGCACGCCGCCGGCCAGCGCCAGCAGCGCCCCCAGGCGGAAGCTCTCGGACGTCTGTTTTTCCATCTCGTCTCTCCCCGTCCCTTTCACACAAACCGGGGCGGGCCGCTGGCCCGCCCCGGAGTTCTGCACGCTCAGAACGGAAGGCCCAGCCCTCCGGTCAGCTGCTGCATGGAAGAGGCGGAATCACTCTCCGCCGCACGCAGCGCCTCATTCACAGCGGCCACAATCATGTCCTGCAACATCTCCACATCCTCCGGGTCCACCGCGTCGGGATCAATGGTGATCCGCTCCACCACTCGCTTGCCGGTCACCGTGGCGGTCACCGCTCCACCGCCAGCGGCGGCGGTATAGCTCTTGCTCTCCAGCTCCTGCTGCATCTTCATCATGTCCTGCTGCATCTTCTGGACCTGCTTCATCATGTTCATGTTCATGCCGCCGCCAAGGCCGCCCATGCCCCGGCTGTTAAATCCCTTCGCCATCGGTCGCAACTCCTTTATTCTTCAATAATAATGTTGTCAAACTGTCGGCCCATGGCCAGCAGATCATCCAAGCGGTCGTGCTCCCCGACCGGCGCCTCGCCTGCCGGCTCCGGCGGCTTGCCCACCTTCACCGTACCGCGCACCGGGACTCCGGTCTGTTCGCTGGCCAGGCGGGCCAGCTCCTCCAGCACCTGCCGGCTGCCCACCATGCGCTTGGTAAATTCATTGTCCACCCACAGGGTGAGCACACTCCCCTCCAGCCGGCCCTGCACAGCCGCCGGATTGCTGAGGAAGGGATAGACTGCGGGGAACTTTCCCCGCGTCAGCACCACCAGGTCCGGCCAGAAGGTCCCGCTCCCAGCAGCCAGCGCTTCCCTCTGCGCAGTCGGCGCCTCAGTCCGGGCAGGCACTTCCTCCACGGATGGTTCCAAACCCGCGGACAACTCCGGCGGCTCCTCCGGCAAGGG
>NZ_CALXFV010000144.1 GCF_944387675.1 uncultured Flavonifractor sp.
TCCTACCTCAACGGCGTGGAGCAGGAGCGCACGGTGCTCTCCACCCAGGTCACCCGGGAGGCCACCGACAAGGTGGTGGCGGTAGGCACCAAGGTGCGGCCCAGCTGGTACCCCACCGGCACCTATATCTGGCCGGTGTACGGCACCATTACCTCCTCTTTCGGCTACCGCTCCGTCTTCGGCTCTTACAGCTACCATGACGGGCTGGACATCGCCACCGCCTACGGCACCACCATCAAGGCCTCCGACGGCGGCACGGTGGTGTGGTCCGGCACCGGCACCGGCGGCTACTGGAGCTACGGCAAATATGTGGTCATCGACCACGGCAACGGCGTGCGCACCATTTACGCCCACTGCTCCAGCCTGCTGGTCTCCGCCGGGGACCACGTGTATCAGGGTCAGGCCATTGCCCGGGTGGGCTCCACCGGCCGGTCCACCGGCAACCACTGCCACTTCGAGATGCAGATCAACGGCACCCCGGTAAATCCCCGCTCTTACCTGAGTTGAGGGTGCAGGCCGCGGAAGCGGTCCCAACAAAACCGGCTGAAACGAACCAAAATACCCCCTAATGTGACCACATTAGGGGGTATTTTTATGCCGAACAGCGGCAGGCCGGGTCCGGGGCGGTTTTTCTTCACTCCCGCCACTCCCGGCTCTGGCGGAGCATGCGCACCTTCTTTTTCCGGTACCATACGCAGTTGAACACGTTGCCCAGAATCAGGATGTTGCCGCACAGGTAAAGCCACACCAGCAGGATAATCACCGAGGCCAGGGACCCGTATACCAGCGAGTACCGGGAGGACAGGCCGATGAACCAGGAGAACAGGGCGGAGGCCGCCACCAGGGCGGCGGCGGCCAGGAGGGCGCCGGTGAGCACCGGCGGCCGGGGTCTGCCCCGGGGGGCCGCCATGCGGTACACCAGCAGCACGAAAAGGAGCACCAGCAGAAACAGCAGCAAGAACCGGAACCACTGCCAGTCCCAGGGCAGGGTGGCGGTCTCCAGGTGGAGAAATTCCTCCGCCAGCCGGAACAGCCAGTCCCCGGTGAGCAGCACCACAAAGGACAGGTAGATGGTGAGCAGGAAGAGCACCGAGAACACCAGGCTGGCCAGGATACGCCAGAAGCCCCGGTAGCCCTTCCGACCGTATAGCTCCTCCATCACGTGCATCAGCGCCCGGAAGGCGGCGGAGGCGGAAAACAGGGTCATGCCCGCCCCGGCAAGGAGCAGGGCGGTGGACTGGTTGATGGAAATATATCCCACATAATCCTCCAATATCCCCAGGCTCTCCCGGGGGACAAAGGCGGAGGCGGCGTCCAGCACCGCCTGGATGTCCAGATCCAGCAGGCCCACAAAGGCGTTGATACAGATGAGCACCGGGAAAAAGGTGAGCACCAGGAAATAGGCCAGCTCCGCCGCCGACCGGGACACCCGCTTGCTGAAATAAATGCGCACCATCTCCCGCACAAAGCGCACCCCGGCGCTGTTCCACAGCCGGTCCATCCCCACTCCTCCTCTCTCCCCAACAGCATAGTCCGCCCTTCCCGCGAAAAAAACAAAAAGACCGCCTGCAACCGCAGACGGTCCTTACGTTGCCCCTTCTCAGGCCAGCTTGTTCAGCTTCAGGGTCATGGCGCTCTTCTTGTGCGCGGCGTTGTTCTTGTGCAACAGACCATGAACCACAGCCTTGTCAACCGCCTTGACGGCCACCTTGTAAGCGCCCTCGGCCTCGCTGCGGTTGCCTTCGACCACCGCGGCCTCGAACTTCTTGATGTCGGTCTTCAGCGCGGACTTAGCGGCCTTGTTCTGCATGGCCTTGGACTTGTTCACCAGGACACGCTTCTTGGCAGACTTAATATTCGGCAAACCAAACACCTCCTCCGATGACGATATCATTTTTTACACAGTTTGCCCGTGCAGAATCCTATTTTAACAGCCGGTGGCGAAAATTGCAACTCTTTTTTTCAAGTTTTTTTGTTTTTTTTGCATATGGGCCGCGCATCCGCAAAAAATAGTTAGGCAGAACACAAGGCCCACCATATCTTGGGGTTTTAAAGGAGGCAGGCGGATGAAACAGCGGCGGACGGACCTGGCGGTAGAGGCCGCCCAGCTCTGGCGCGAGCGGGGCGGCGCGGGTGCGCTGCCCGGGGTGGAGAGCCGGGAGTCCAGGCGGGAGGGCTATCCGGTGACCACGGTGCGCATCCTGGATGACCGGGGGACGCAGGCCCTGGGCAAGCCGGCAGGGACCTACGTCACCCTCACCCTGGAGGGGCTGGCCCGGCGGGAGAAGGACGCCTTCGGCCGGGCGGCCCGGGCGGTGGCGGCGGAGCTCTCCCCCCTGCTGAAGCTGCCCCGGGGGGCGCCGGTGCTGGTGGTGGGTCTGGGCAACCGCTCCATTACCCCCGACGACATCGGACCCAGGGCCGCCGACCACACCATGGTCACCCGCCATCTGGTGGAGCAGGCGCCGGAGCACTTCGGCTCCTTCCGGCCGGTGGCCGCCCTGGCCGCCGGGGTGCTGGGTACCACCGGAGTGGAGAGCGGAGAGCTGGTGCGGGCGGTGGCGGAAAAGGTGCGCCCCGCCGCCATCCTGGTGGTGGACGCCCTGGCCTCCCGCAGCCTGAGCCGGGTGTGTACCACCGTGCAGCTCTCCGACACCGGCATCGTCCCCGGCTCCGGGGTGGGCAACGCCCGCTTCGCCCTGAATCAGGAGACCCTGGGGACGCCTGTCATCGCCGTGGGGGTGCCTACGGTGGTGGACGCCGCCACCCTGGCCGCCGATGTGCTGGCCCAGGCTGGGCGGGCCGATCTGGACCCGGACGCCCTCCGGGGGGCGGGGGACGGCCTGCTGGTCACCCCCCGGGACATCGACGCCCGGGTAGCCGATTTGGCCAAGGTCATTGGGTACGGCATCAATCTGGCCCTCCAGCCGGGGCTGAGTATTGCGGATATCGACCTGTTTTTGTCCTGAGTTTTCCCCATTTCGCCTTGACGAGGGGGAAAAAAGGTGATAGAATGGGCCACAATAAGGCTGTGAACGGGAGAAGTACCCCCCTTGTTTTCCGCACACAGAGAGGAGCCGGTCGGTGCAAGGCTCCGGCGGAGGGGTGGGGAAGGCGCCTGTGAGCCGCGGGGAGGAAATGCCCCGCCGGTCCCCCCGCCGTTACCGGGCAAGAGTGCGCGGCAGCCAGCCGCGAATTCAGGTGGAACCACGGACAAGGAAGCGCAGAGTCGTAGCGAACAGCAGACTAAGACGTGGAACGGAGCAAACGGACAGACGGCCCTGCGGGCCGGCAGCCGGCTTGCGCAGTTGGAGCGGCTCAGACTGCGTCGTGAGCAGACGGAGCGTGATATTCTGTTCGCCCTGAGCCGACAACCGGCTCAGGGTTTTCTGTTTCCCTGGGCCAGACAAAAGGAGTATGTGGCATGAAAAACACCGACAAGACCATGGAGCAGATTGTCACCCTGTGCAAGGGCCGGGGCTTTATCTTCTCCGGCAGCGAAATCTACGGCGGCCTGGCCAACACCTGGGACTACGGCCCCCTGGGGGTGGAGCTGAAGAACAACGTGAAGAAGGCCTGGTGGAAGAAGTTCGTCCAGGAGAACCCCTACAACGTGGGTCTGGATGCCGCCATTTTGATGAACCCCCAGACCTGGGTGGCCTCCGGCCACCTGGGGGGCTTCTCCGACCCGCTGATGGACTGCAAGGAGTGCAAGGAGCGCTTCCGGGCCGACAAGCTCATTGAGGACTGGGCCGCCGGGAACGGGGTGGAGCTGCCCAAGCCCATCGACGCCTTCTCCCAGGAGGAGATGAAGGCCTATGTGGAGGAGCACAACATTCCCTGCCCCTCCTGCGGCAAGCACAACTTCACCGACATCCGGCAGTTCAACCTGATGTTCAAGACCTTCCAGGGGGTCACCGAGGACGCCAAGAACACCGTGTACCTGCGGCCCGAGACCGCCCAGGGCAT
>NZ_CALXFV010000145.1 GCF_944387675.1 uncultured Flavonifractor sp.
ACGTTCAGGTTGTTCTCAAAGAACTTGTTGATGGTAAACAGGGTCTCCTGGTCCAGGGCGTCAATGGGATTCTTCTTAAAGACCTCCTGGAGGAACATCTCGCACAGGGTGGTGGGCAGCTGATAGATCAGCCGGCCGATGCCCAGGTTCTCATAGTTGATAATGCTCTTTTCCGTGTCGAACACCCGGCCCACGTCGATGGCGATGCCCGCCTCCTTGTAGGCCCGGGCCAGCTCCCGGATGTGGCTGACGATGGTGCCGATGCCGATCACCACCCGCAGATGCAGCTCGTCGGTGATCTTGTCCTCCATCTGCTTGGCAATCTTGTAGAGGTCCCGGGTCTCCGCCCCGTCGCTGAGCTGCTTGATCAGCGCCACATCGGTTTCGCTGATGGAGAGCACGAAATCCACCTGTTTGTCAGGGAACATGGCATGTACCACATCAATGAGGGCGGGGTCGGTGGTCTCCACCTGGCGGATGAGGAACACCGCCCGGGGCGCCTCGGAGATGAAGTGGAGCTCCTTGGCCCGGACGTAGATGTCGCCCAGCAGAATGTTATCGGAGATGATGTTCTTGACAAAGGTGGCCTTGTCGTGCTTCTCCTCATAATAGGTCTTGGCGCCGTTGAGGGCCACGGTGGCCATGGAACATACCATTCGGGCCTCTCCGTCCTCCCCTTTGGCAAAGGCGGCGTAGTCAAACTGGGACCCCCAGCCGGCCAGAGCCTTGAAGGTATGGCCCTCATAGGCCACACTCTCCCCCTCGCCCCGGTTTACCGCCTCTACGGCGCCCGGCCAGTGCTCCCCGATACAGCTAAGCTCGTTGCAGGCCACCACCGTTCCCTCAGAATCGATCACGCCTATCGCCCGGTCCGTGCTGTCCTTCATCTGCAAGACAACGCTCTGGAAAATTCTGCTGGACATGGTGTCAGCCTCCTTTATTTCTCCCTACCGCTCCATACAGGCTCAGCCTATTAACAACCAGTATTATACCGATTCTTATCTCTCTTTTCAATATCTTTTTCAAAGTTTTTTGTGGAAAATGCCTAAAGTGCTCTGTTTCTGGCGGAAGTCTCATTCCTTCTCCCCTCCGCCGGCCCTCAAAGCCGTCAGCTCCTCCTCCGTGAGGGGCCGCCACTGGCCGGGAGCCAAGGCGGGGTCCAGGGTGAGGGGACCCATGGTCAGCCGCTTGAGATAGACCACCGGCTTGCCCCGGCTGGCCAGCATCCGCTTGATCTGGTGGTACTTTCCCTCTCGCAGGGTGACAAGGCCGGTGTTTGCCTCCAAAATCTCCAGACCGGCGGGCAGGCAGATCAGGCCGTCAGCCAGGGTTATCCCCTTCCGGAACGCCTCCGCATCCGTCTGATCCAAGATCCCCGCCACCCGGACAAAATAGCGCTTGTCCACATGCCGGCGGGGAGAGAGCAGCCGGTGAGCCAGGGGGCCGTCGTTGGTGAGCAGCAGCAGGCCCTCGGTGTCCTTGTCCAGCCGCCCCGCCGGAAACAGACCCACCCGGCGAAGATGCTCCGGCAGCAGGGTGAGCACCGTGGGTTCCCTGGGGTCCTCGGTGGCGGAGACCAGCCCCGCCGGCTTGTGGAGCATCAGGTACACCAGCCGCTCCCCCGACACCGGCCGGCCGTCCACCAGAAAGGCCGAGGCTGGATCGTGCTTTTCCTCCGGCGTCCGGGCCACCCTGCCGTTTACCGTCACCCGTCCGGCCCGTACCAGCTCCCGCACTTCCTTCCGGGACCACCGGCCCGTATTGGCCAGAATCTTGTCCAGGCGTTCCATCTGCCGCCCTCCTTGTCCTTTTTTCTGCCCTGCGTCATATCGATCCGCCCCGCCCCATATTCATAAAACACCAGTATATGGGGAAGGGAGCGTTGCGCTGTGTTTATCTTTACCGCCAAGGTCCGCAAGGGCCGGCTCCTCGCCGTGGCTGCGGCCGCCGCCGTGGTGTGCGGGGTGCTCCTCACCGGCTCCTTCCTGGCGGGAGGGCGGGACGCCGCCGCTTCCGCCTCCGTCAGTCCCAAAGGGGTCAAGACCAACGAGGACAGAATCGCCTACCTGAGCAGCTACGGCTGGCTGGTGTCGGAGGAGCCTCTCTCCGTGGAGGAGCTGGTCATCCCGGAAACCTTTGACGAGACCTATAGCCAGTATCTGGAGCTTCAGGCCGCCCAGGGCTTCGATTTGACCCAGTACGCCGGCAAGCGGGTGAAGCGGTACACCTACCAGGTGAACAACTACCCCACCGGGGAGACGGACATCCGGGCTGGCCTGCTCCTCTACAAGAACACCGTCATCGGCGGCGACGTGCTCTCCGCCCAGCTGGGGGGCTTCATCCACGGGCTGGAGCGGCCCTCCTGACAAAAAGCGGCGCGGCGCTGTACAGCGCCGCGCCGCTCTGCTTCAGGACAGGAAGTCGGAGGCCCGGTACAGGAAAATGAGGTATTGGATGCCCGCCACAAGGGAGGCGATGGCGGTGGGGATGATGACCAGTCCCGCCAGAATTGCCGCCCCGGGGATCAGGGCCACCAGTCCGCATACCACCAGGATGACGGTGCATACCACATACAGCTTCCACACAAACCGGCCCTTAGCCGCCGTGTCGGAATCGCCGCACTCGTCCAGAATGTCGGCGGTGGTGATGCACACCAGGTAGACCACCACAAAGGACAGGATGCTGCCCACCACGCTCAGGATGGGAAGGACCAGGGTCAGCACCGCCAGCACAATGGAGACGATGCTCAGCGTAAAGGCCGTCCGGTAGCCCTCCGACGCCCGTGAGGCCTCGTTCAGGCCCACCAGATTCAGAATCAGCCCCACCAGGGCCAGGATGCCCCCCACCAGGGGGATAAAGGACAGGATGGAGAGAATTTCCCCGATGAATACCTTCTTCAGGCCGCTGCCCGCCGCTGTATAATCCATAATTGCGCTTCCTCCTTATTTCTTCTCCACAATCCGCACATCCAGCTGGTTGTAGGGAATTTCAATGCCGCAGCGGTCAAAGGCCGCCTTGATCTGCTCCAGCAGGTCAAAGTACAAATCCCAGTAGTCCCCATTGGCGCACCACACTCGCAGGGTGTACTCGATGGCGCTGTCCTTCAGGGCGGACATACGTACAAAGGGTTCCGGCTGGGGCAGGGCCTTGGGATGGGCGGCGATCACATCCCGGATACAGGCAATCACCCGTTCCGGCGGGGCGTGGTAGGATACCCCGAACACCAGATCCACCCGGCGCTGCTCCGCCGTGGAGTAGTTGGTGATCTTCTCCCCCGAGATCTGGCCGTTGGGAACCGAGATCACCTTATTATCCACGGTGGCCAGCTTGGTGTAAGCCAGGCCCACCTCCTTCACCGTACCGCCAACGCCTCCGGCCTCCACATAGTCCCCCGCCTTAAAGGGCTTGGACACCAGGATCTGGAGCCCGCCAGCCAGGTTGGAGAGGGTACCCTGGATGGCCAGGGAGACAGCCAAGCCCAGCACACCCAGCAGAGCCACCAGACTGGTCATGGGGACGCCCATGTAGTCCAGCACAATGCACACTGTCAGCAGCCATAAAATCACCCGAAGGGCGGCGTGGATAAAGGTATGCAGACTCTTCTCCACCTCCAGCCGGAAGAAGGCCCGATCCACCAACTTAAGGATCACCTTCATCACCACCATGCAGCCTATAAACAGCAGCGCAATGGTGAGGATCTTTTGCAGGTTCAGATCATTGAAAAAACCGCTGACAGACTGAAGGGTTTCCTCCGCGTCCTCCGGCGAGAGATTGGTGAGATTACTCAGCATGGTTTCCCTCCTTTCCGCAGATCATTCTACCATAGCTCTCCCGTCTGGACAAGCCCCCAAGCCTGTGGAGGAGGACCTATCCCACGCAACGGGCAAAAAGAAAGGCACGACTT
>NZ_CALXFV010000146.1 GCF_944387675.1 uncultured Flavonifractor sp.
GCGTGTTTTGCGCGTGCGGCGCAGAGCGGGCTGCATCCCCTCTCAAACATGCCTGCATGTTTGAGAGGGGCGTCGCGCTTTTTTTCTTGACAGGCTGAAAGACACGCCGCCGGCGTGTCTTTCTTTTGGGGCTGTGTCCTCTGTTGCCGCAAAATTCCGGGTCTGCTGCGGCTTTCGGGGAGCCCGGAGTAGGGGTGAACTGCGGTTTCCCCTTGTCCTCTCGGGTGGATTTGTATTATACTGGGTGAAGCCAGATCCAGTAGACGCCCCGCTCCGGCGCAGAGAGAGAAAGAGGGAGAACATGTCCAGGACAAGAAAAATCTATATCATTCGGTTGATAGGACGCTGCCTGATTTTGACGCTGTGCGCCGTTTTGTGCAGACTCCAGAGGAATGCCTTCGCGGTGCTGGATGGGCTGAACTTTTTCAGGACCCCCTCTCCACTGCACCTTTTATGGGCGGTTTGGGTGGCCGACATGTTTCTCCAGATCGTTCCCATCAAGAACAAGGTTCCCATCGGCTCCCAGAAGCTGTTTGCCAACCACTTCAGGCCCATGCGGGAAAAGATCAACTATGAAGCTCTGAGAAGCTACATCGTCTCCATTACAAAGGCGGCATACAAGGTGTTCCTCCTCTGGTGCCTGCTGATTATAGGCATCGGAGTGCTGTATTATACGGGCCTCATCGGAAAAATCACCTTGTTTATGCTCTCTGTTTTGTTTTATGTCTGCGACCTGATCTGCGTGCTGGTGTGGTGTCCCTTCCGGCTGATGATGAAGACGCGCTGCTGCACCACGTGCAGGATTTTTAACTGGGACCATCTGATGATGTTCTCTCCGCTGATCTATGTGGGCGGCTTCTTTGCCGGGTCCCTGGTGGCGATGGCGGCTGTCGCGTGGCTGGTATGGGAGCTGTGCGTGATGATGTATCCGGAGCGGTTCTGGGACCACTCCAACGCGGCCCTCACCTGTCAGGAGTGTACCGACAAGCTGTGTACCCAGTACTGCCGCAAGCTGCGGGAATGAGAGAGCGGCGATATGACAAGCGCTGCCGGGACGGAGTGCCACCCCGTTTCGGCAGCGCTTGTTTTGGCACAGGGGCGGGGCAGCGCCGATGCCCGCCCCTCGCTGAGTGCAAAAAATTCAGCACAGCCGGTCCCATCACCAGGCCGGCCAACAGCGCGACGACCACTTGGGGCAGGGCAAAGCGCCTGGTGAGAATGCCCAGCACCTTGGTGCTCAACAAAATCAGCGCCAGTTCAAAGAGATAAGGGTAACTTATAGCAGACACTCCTTTCACGGCTTTGGTAAAAGTGCAGCATAGAGGGTAGTCTGCCTTGTGCAAAAAGTCAATCGTCAATGTGGATAGAAATCAGCGGGAACAGGGCGGCGATTCTGGCGGGCGGCGCGTGTGAGATTCCGTCAGACAGTTCTTGACTTTTGCCCTTTAAAGCGGTAAAATAGGCGACATAAAAATTCTGACACCCCGCCGGACGGCGGAGATCCCAACTAAAGGAGCGCCAAGCTATGGTTATTACCGAATTTCTGGAGCGCAATGCCCGCCTGTACCGGGACGAGACGGCTCTGGTGGAGATCAACCCCTCGGAGGAGCGGGACCGGGCCGCCACCTGGCGGGAGTACAGCCTCATCGAGCGCAGCCGGCCCGACGAGCCCTACCGCAGGGAAATGAGCTGGGGACAGTTTGACAAAAAGGCCAACCGCTTTGCCAATCTGCTGCTCAGCCGGGGGGTGAAGCGGGGAACCAAGGTGGGTATCCTGCTGATGAACTGCCTGGAGTGGCTGCCCATCTACTTTGGAATTTTGAAGGCGGGCTGCCTGGCGGTGCCGCTGAACTTCCGCTACTCTTCGGAGGAGATCCGCTACTGTCTGGATCTGGCCGACGTGGAGGTGCTGGTGTTCGGGCCGGAGTTCATTGACCGGCTGGAGCCCATCCTGCCCGACCTGGACCGGGTCCGGCTGCGGTTTTACGTGGGCAACCGGGTCCCCGGCTTTGCCGAGAGCTACCGGGAGCTGGTGATGTACTGCTCTTTTGAAAATCCGCCGGTCCACCTGGAACTGGGGGATCTGGCGGCCATCTACTTCTCCTCCGGTACCACCGGTTTTCCCAAGGCCATTTTGCACAACCACAAGTCCCTGCTCTCTGCCTGCCTGACCGAGCAGCACCACCACGGCCAGACCCATGAGGACGTATTTTTGTGCATCCCGCCTCTCTACCACACCGGGGCCAAGATGCACTGGTTTGGCTCCCTGGCCAGCGGCAGCAAGGCGGTGCTGCTGCGGGGGGTGTCCCCCCAGTGGATTCTCCGGGCGGTTACCGAGGAGAAGTGTACCATTGTGTGGCTGCTGGTTCCCTGGGCGCAGGATATTTTGGATGCCATCGACAGCGGGCGGGTGGACCTGAACGAGTATCTGCTGGACCAGTGGCGGCTGATGCATATCGGCGCCCAGCCGGTTCCCCCCAGCCTGATTCACCGGTGGAAGAAGGTCTTCCCCCATCACCTGTACGATACCAACTACGGCCTGAGCGAGTCCATCGGCCCGGGCTGCGTCCACCTGGGGGTGGAGAACATCCACAAGGTGGGGGCCATTGGAAAGGCCGGCTACCTGTGGGAGACCAAGGTGGTAGACGAGCAGGGCGACGAGGTACCCCAGGGACAGGTGGGGGAGCTGGCGGTCCGGGGTCCCGGCGTGATGCAGTGCTATTACAAAAATCCGGAGGCCACCGCCGAGGTGCTCAAGGGCGAGTGGCTGTACACCGGCGACATGGCGGAGGTGGATGCCGACGGCTTCATCTACCTGGTGGACCGGAAAAAGGACGTGGTCATCTCCGGCGGCGAGAACCTGTACCCGGTGCAGATTGAGGACTTCCTGCGCCAGTTCGACAAGATCAAGGATGTGGCGGTTATCGGCCTGCCCGACCACCGGCTGGGAGAGATTGCCGCCGCCATTGTGGAGGTGAAGGAGGGGGTGAGCTGCACCGAGGCGGAGATCAACGAGTTCTGCCGGGAACTGCCCCGGTACAAGCGCCCCCGGCGGATCATCTTCGATCATGTACCCCGCAACCCCACCGGCAAGATCGAAAAGCCCGTGCTGCGGGAAAAATACTGCCGTGGCCGCCTGGTTGAGGCGCAGACCACCCACTGAGAGGAGCGTACCCCATTGTTGGATATGTGGATTAAACTTTCCCTGCTGATAATCTTTTTTGCCGTGATGGTGGGCATTGGCCTGTACTGCCGCCGCCATGCCACCGATGTCAGCGGCTTTGTGCTGGGCGGCCGCTCGGTGGGTCCCTGGCTCACCGCCTTCGCTTACGGCACCAGCTATTTCTCCGCTGTGGTCTTTGTGGGCTATGCCGGACAGTTCGGCTGGCGCTTCGGCATCGCCTCCACCTGGGCGGGTCTGGGCAACGCCTTTTTGGGCTCCCTGCTGGCCTGGGTGGTGCTGGGCCGGCGCACCCGGATTATGACCCAGCATCTGGACAGCGCCACCATGCCCGAGTTCTTCGGCCGCCGCTTTGACAGCCGGAACCTGAAGCTCACCGCCTCGGTGATCATCTTCATCTTCCTCATCCCCTACACCGCCAGCCTGTACAACGGCCTCTCCCGGCTGTTCGCCATGGCCTTTCACATCGACTACGGGGTGTGCGTGGTGGTGATGGCGGTGCTCACCGGTGTCTACGTCATCGCCGGGGGCTATATGGCCACCGCCATCAACGACTTTATTCAGGGCATCATCATGATTTTCGGCAT
>NZ_CALXFV010000147.1 GCF_944387675.1 uncultured Flavonifractor sp.
AAGCTGGTGGCCTACCACGAGGTGGGCCACGCCATGGTGGCCTACAAGCAGAAGCACGCCGAGCCGGTGAGCAAGATTACCATCGTCCCCCACACCCAGGGCGCCCTGGGCTACACCCTTCACCTGCCGGAGGAGGACAAGCACCTGCACACCAAGGACGAGCTGCTGGCTCAGATTGCCGTCTCCATGGGCGGACGGGTGGCCGAGGAGCTGGTGATGCACACCATGACCAATGGCGCCGCCCAGGACATTCAGGACGCCACCAATGTGGCCCGCAACATGGTTGCCATGTTCGGCATGAGTGACGAGTTCGGCATGATGGCCCTGGCCTCCCGCCGCAACCAGTATCTGGACGGGGGCTACGGCCTGGACTGCGCCCAGGAGACCGCCGCCGCCATGGACCGGGCGGTGCGGGACCTCATCGACACCTGCTACAAAAAGGCCAGGGAAATCCTCTCCGAGAGCCGGGAGGATATGGACAAGGTGGTGGCCTATCTGCTGGAAAAGGAGACCATCACCGGTCCCGAGATGGTGGCCATTCTGGAGGGCCGGGACCCTGCTCTGGCGGACAACTACCCCGACCCGGATAAGAAGGACGAGCCCCTGTCTCAGGCCCCTTCTGCCGGCCAGACAGCCATTCCCCTGGGAGAGGGGACGGCCCCGGAGGAGAAGCGGGAGCCGCCCGCGGAGCAACCGGAGGAACCGGGCGCTGACGCCAAGAGCTAAAAAAACTGCCGCATATGCGGCAGTTTTTTTAACGTAAAAGTCTCCCCGCAGGGGCGGCTGCGCCCGGCAGATGCCTATTTTCCCACGCAGAACCGCTCAAAAATCCGGGCGGTGATATCCTCCCGCAGGTTGGCGCCGGTGAGCTCCCCCAGGGCGGAGAGAGCCTCCTCCACATCGGTGAGCAGGGCGTCGGGGGTGACGCCCGCCTCCAGACCGGCCTCCGCCCGGGCCACGCCCTCCAAGGCCCGGCGGGCGGCCTGGGCCTGCCGCAGGTTGGTGAGCAGCTCCCCCGCCGTCCCCTGCCCGCCGGTGGGAAACAGCGTCTCCACCGCCTCGGCCAGCGCCTCCAGGCCCTGGCCGGTTTTTACGCTCACCTCCACCACGGGAGGCATGGGGTCCAGGTGGAGGACGGGAATGGGGGCGGCGGGCAGATCTCCCTTGGTCCATACCAGAATGGTGGGTGCATGGGACATGGCCTGGGCCAGCAGATCGGCATCCTCCTCCGTGAAGGGGACCGAGCCATCGCACAGCAGCAGCACCAGGGCGGCCTCCTCCAGGGCTGCCCGGCTCCGCGCCACCCCGATGCGCTCCACCTCGTCCGCCGCATCCCGGATGCCGGCGGTGTCGATCACCCGCAGGGTCACGTTCCCCAGCCGGCAGCGGGCCTCCACCGTGTCCCGGGTGGTGCCGGGTATGGGGGTGACAATGGCCCGCTCGTATCCTGCCAGAGCGTTGAGCAGCGAGGACTTGCCCGCGTTGGGCCGGCCGATGAGGGCGCAGGGAATGCCGCCCGCCAGGTACCGCCCCCGGCTGTAGCTGGCCAGCAGCGCCTCCAGAGCGCTCCTGGCCCGGCCCAGCCCCGCCTTGATGGTGTCTGAGCGGAAGGGGTCGATATCCTCATCCGGATAGTCCAGCACCGCGTGGAAATGGGCCAGCAGATCCACAAGACCGTCATAAATGTCCCCCACCCGGCGGCTCAGGGCGCCCGCCAGCTGGCCGGCGGCCTGCCGTACCGCCCCGGGGGTCTCCGCCTCCATCAGGTCGGCCACCGCCTCCGCCTGCATCAAGTCCAGACGCCCGTTGAGCAGGGCGCGCCGGGTAAACTCCCCCGGCCCCGCCTGCCGTACCCCCTGAGCCAGCAGTGCCTCCAGAGCCAGGGTGAGCACCATGGGGGAGCCGTGGCACTGCAGCTCCGCCGTGTCCTCCCCGGTGTAGCTCCGCGGCCCGTGGGAGATGGTGGCCAGCGCCTGGTCAATGGGAACGCCGTCCGTTCCCAGCAGGGTACCGTATACCAGCCGGCGGTCCCGGCACTGTTCCAGCCTCAGTCCCCCGGCGGGACGGAACACGGCGGTGGCGGCGGCAATGGCCTCCGGTCCGGAGAGACGCACGATCCCAATGGCTCCGGGAGCCGGGCCGGTGGCGATGGCGGCAATGGTATCAGACATAAAATCACCTCAGAGCACAGGTTTCCGTTGCATAAATTATACCAGATTTCGTCCCCCTTGGGGAGGGAAAAACTTTGGCGAAAGCGACGTTGTTTTTTTGCTTGACGAGTTTTATGTCAACGGTTTTTGTATATCCACCGCCGGTGCAATCTGGTGGAAAACCATGTGGACAATGTGGAAAACCATTTGGAGCGCTGACTTTTGTCTGTTTCTGCTCCGGCGTCTCCGCTGTATATTTCCATGCATAAGAGCCGCCAAAGCTCATTTATGGTTTCCAACCGGCCGCCTCAGTCAAATTGGCAAAAATTATACACCAAATTTAGGCAAAGTGACCTCTTGAACTGCTTGGTTTTAAATGCTAAACTATTATTAGAACTAAAAAATATTTTTTTGGAGGCGGTAACATGGAGCATTCCGGGCTGCCGGAGCGGTACCTGATGTTCTTGATCGGTGTGGTATGTTCCGCTTTGGGCATTGCGCTCATCACCCTGGCGGGGATGGGGACCTCTGCGGTATCCAGCCTGGCCTATGTGCTGACCTTTGTCTTTCCCGGTATCTCGCTGGGCTGCTTTACCTTTGTGGTCAACTGCGCCATGCTGGGGGGACAGGCCCTGCTGCTGCGGCGAAAGTTTCCGCCGGTGCAGCTGCTCCAGATTCCCGCCACCTTCGTGTTCTCCTTCTGTATTGATTTGTGGATGAAGCTGCTCACCCCGATAATTCCCGGCGCCTACGCCGGTCGGTGGGCGGTTCTGCTGCTGGGCTGCACCTCTCTGGGGTTGGGTGTGGCTCTGGAGGTGGTACCCAATGTGCTGATCCTGCCCTGTGAGGGGTTTGTCCGCACCTGCAGTCAGGTGTTCGGCTGGGAGTTCGGCAAAACCAAGACCGGATATGATCTGGCCATGGTGGGGGCGGCCGCCCTGGTGTCGCTTCTCTGTCTGGGTACCATCCACGGGCTGCGGGAGGGGACGGTGGTGTGCGCCCTTACCGTGGGGAGCATTTCCCGCTTCTTCTGCCGCCGCATCAAAGACCTGGGGACGCATAGACCGGGTACCCCCGCCCACGCATAATTGGAAAAACCGCCGCGAGCCAGCGCTCGCGGCGGTTTTGTATTGTGTGGGCTTCGGGCGGGCTTATTTCAGCCGGTTCAGGATAACCTGAGCGGCCTTGACGCCGGAAGCACCCGCTTGTGCTAAGCCCCGGGTGATGCCCGCACCGTCGATCCCACGGAGCCAAAGCCCCGTGGGAACCCTGTGATTTGATTCGCACGGCGGAAATAAATTCCGCCGGCGGCAATGCTTTGCATTGTGTGGGCTTCGGGCGGGCTTATTTCAGCCGGTTCAGGATAACCTGAGCGGCCTTGACGCCGGAAGCACCCGCTTGTGCTAAGCCCCGGGTGATGCCCGCACCGTCGCCCACGGCAAAGAAGCCGGGCAGAGAGGTCTCCAACTCCCCGGACAGGGCCAGACGGGCGGAGTAGAATTTCACCTCCGCGCCGTAGAGCAGGGTGTCGTAGTTGGCGGTGCCGGGGGCGATCTTGTCCAGCTGATAGATCATCTCGATGATGTCGTCCAGCTGCCGCTTGGGCAG
>NZ_CALXFV010000148.1 GCF_944387675.1 uncultured Flavonifractor sp.
GATCTGGACTGGCGGGATATCGTCAATCCCAAGACAAAGCCTTTTACCGCCTGATTTTGCGGAAATTCATTGACATTTGGCCGTTTTTGGCATACGATGGCATGCGGACTACCGCCCACACAGCGAAAGCAGGCGCTTTCGTCCCGTGACAAGGGACGGGAGCGCCTTTTTCGGCGCCGATGCCCCATCGGCCCGCATTTCAAGATACGACAAAGGAGCGTTACTATGGCTCAGGTAAAACCCCGCACCCTCTCCGGCTTTATGGAGCTGCTGGCCCCAGCGGGCCGCTGACCCGCCGGGGTCCCCGGATTTCACTCAAATAGGCCGAAGTGAATTCGGCCTATTTCAAGGTTTTGCTGCGCAAAACCCTTGGCGCCGCACCTGCGGCGGAGGGCGGGCAGCAGCCTTAATTACTCGACAAAGGAGCGTTACTATGGCTCAGGTAAAACCCCGCACCCTCTCCGGCTTTATGGAGCTGCTGCCCGCCCGGCAGGTTCAGTTTGACCGGATGGTGGACATTTTGCGCAAAAGCTACTCCCTCTATGGCTTTACCCCTCTGGACACCCCGGCGGTGGAGGCGGCGGAGGTGCTGCTGGCCAAGGGCGGCGGCGAGACGGAAAAGCAGATTTACCGCTTCCAAAAGGGGGACAGCGACCTGGCCCTCCGGTTTGATTTGACGGTACCCCTGGCCAAGTACGTGGCCCTCCACCAGAACGAGCTCACCTTCCCCTTCCGCCGGTTCCAGATCGCCAAGGTCTACCGGGGGGAGCGGGCGCAGAAGGGCCGCTACCGGGAATTTTATCAGGCGGATATCGACGTGATCGGAGACGGCGCCCTGGACCTCGTCAACGAGGCGGAGATCCCCGCCATCATTTACAAGACCTTCACCGCCCTGGGCCTCCACCGGTTCAAAATCCGGGTGAACAACCGGAAGGTGTTAAACGGCCTCTTCGCGGTCCTGGGCCTGGAAGCGCAGGCCGGGGACGTGATGCGCACCATCGACAAGCTGGAGAAGATCGGCCCGGAAAAGGTGCGGGCCATCCTGGTGGACGACTTT
Organism: uncultured Flavonifractor sp.; assembly: GCF_944387675.1. Lineage (GTDB taxonomy): Bacteria > Bacillota > Clostridia > Oscillospirales > Oscillospiraceae > Flavonifractor. The sequence goes on from NZ_CALXFV010000148.1 coordinate 1,058, forward strand.
GCCGTACCCGGCCAGGCCGCCGGCGAGTTGCTGGCCCTGCTGGCCGCCGCCGACCCCATGGCCGCCCTGGCCCCCTTCCAGGGCAAAAACCAGCTGTTTGACCAGGGCGTGGCCGAGCTGGAGACGGTGGTCAGGTATATGTCCGCCTTCGGGGTGCCGGAGGACCACTTCGCCGTGGATCTCACCATCGCCCGGGGCCTGGACTATTACACCGGCACCGTGTATGAGACCGTCATGCTGGACCACCCGGAGGTGGGCTCCATCTGCTCCGGCGGACGGTATGATAACTTAGCGGAATATTATGCTGATAAAAAACTCCCTGGAGTCGGAATTTCCATTGGTCTGACCCGTCTGTTCTCGGTACTGGAGGCCCAGGGCTACCTGAACGGGGAGATGAACACCGCCCCCGCCGACGTGCTCATCCTGCCCATGACGGAGGACCTCTCCCCCGCTATCTCCTTCGCCACCGCCCTGCGGGAGGCGGGGGTACGGGCGCAGCTCCACTGTGAAAAGAAGAAATTCAAGCAGAAGCTGTCCTACGCCGACAAGCTGTCCATTCCCTTTGCCGCCTTCCTGGGGGAGGACGAGATCCAGCAGGGCAAGGTGACGGTGAAGAACCTGGGCTCTGGGGAGCAGCAGACCCTCACCCCCGAGGAAGCGGTGGCCCTGGTAAGGGAGACCGTAACCGCCCTGTCCGGCGGAACTCCCATCGTGGACAAGCCCTACTATGCCGAGAAGTACCATCTGGACCCGTCCCAGGACTGACGGAACTTTCCCCCCTTCCTTTCGTCTAAAGGCCACTACCATGACCAGGAGGAATGTTCCATGAAGAAACTCATCGCCCTCATGCTGGCCGCCGCCCTGACGGCGGGCTGCGCCGCCGCCGTAACCCCGGAGGAGGCTTTCCCCGATAAAAACACCTATCCCGGCTACGCCGACGTAGCCGGCACCGCCTGGTACGCCGACGCGGCCCGGGTGTGCTATGAGGTGGGGCTGATAACCGGCACCGACACCGGCTTCTCCCCCGACAAAATCCTCACCGTGGGCGAGGTGGCCGCCATTGCCGCCCGGATGAACGAGGCCATCACCGGGGACGCCATTCCCATGGCCGACCCCAAACCCGGCGAGACCCTGCCCTGGTACTTCTCCTACGTGACCTACCTGGAGCGTCTGGGCATGGACGTACCCGATCCGGAGAAGGGCGCCACCCGGCTGGAGCTGCTCACCCTCATGGGGGGCGTAATCCCGGCGGACATGCTCTCCCCCATCAACACCATCACCGCCCTGCCCGACACCGGGGATGAGACGGTGCTGCGCTTCTACAATGCCGGCATCCTCACCGGGGTGGACGCCTGGGGCAGCTTTGCCCCGGACAAGAGTCTCACCCGGGCGGAGACCGCCGCCCTGGTGGCCCGGGTGGCCCGGCCCGAGCTGCGGGAGACCTTCACCCCCGCCGACTACGCCCCCTTTACCGCCGCCGGGCTGAAGCCCACCGACGTGCTCTTTACGGGCGGCACCACCGCCGGGGCCTATCTGCCCTATGTCCAGGGCCTTATTGACGGCCTGGAGGCCGACTGCGCCGCCGCCGGTATGGAGTTCAACTGGTTCCACACCGTGGACGGGGTGGCGTTTCTGGACTACGTGAAGGACACCGCCCTGGCTCACTTCGGGGTGTCCAAAAAGGACGGCACCCAGCTCTACCAGAACTTCGACGTGCAGGTGTATTACAGCCGCTACCTGGACATCAAGGGCCACTCCTGATTTCATTTTGTTATATTGAATCTCTTAATTACGATTTGGAGTTGATTTTCATGGACAACGTGCGTACCCACTACCGCACCCATTCCTGTGGGGAGCTCCGGATGGAGCATGTGGGCCAGGCCGTCACCCTGGCGGGCTTCCTGGAGAACTTCCGGGAAGTGGGGGCCAACCTGGGCTTTCTGGTGCTGCGGGACTTCTACGGCACCACTCAGGTGGTGGCGGAGAGCGAGGAGATGGTAAAGGCCATCAAGGCCCTGAACAAGGAGTCGGCCATCGCCGTCACCGGCGTGGTGCGGGAGCGGGACAGCAAGAATCCCAAGCTGCCCACCGGGGAGATTGAGGTGGTGCCGGAGCGCATTGAGGTGCTGGGCCGCTGCCGCCACAACGAGCTGCCCTTCCAGGTGAACCGCAGCCGGGAGGCCGACGAGACCCAGCGGCTGCGCTACCGCTATCTGGATTTGCGCAACCCGGCGGTGAAGCGGAACATCATCCTCCGCTCCCAGGTGGTGGCGGCCCTGCGCGCGTCCATGATCGACCACGGCTTTTTGGAGATCACCACCCCCATTCTCACCGCCTCCTCCCCCGAGGGCGCCCGGGACTACCTGGTACCCAGCCGGAAGCACCCCGGCAAATTTTACGCCCTGCCCCAGGCCCCCCAGCAGTTTAAGCAGCTGCTGATGGCCTCCGGCTTCGACAAGTACTTCCAGATCGCCCCCTGCTTCCGGGATGAGGACGCCCGGGGAGACCGCTCCCCCGGCGAGTTCTACCAGCTGGACATGGAGATGGCCTTTGCCGGACAGGAGGACGTGTTCGCCGTGCT
>NZ_CALXFV010000149.1 GCF_944387675.1 uncultured Flavonifractor sp.
TTTTGGGCCATGTTTGCCTCCATCGTGGCCTATCAGACCGCCCTGCTGCTGGAGCGGGGCTTCTCCAACGGGGAGGCGGGGATGATGACGGCGGTGCGCTGCCTGGCCGGCATCCTCTGCCAGCCCCTGCTGGGTGGCTTTGCCGACCGGCACCCGGAGATTCCCCTGAAGTGGATTGTCACCCTCTCCCTGGTGCTGTCCATGGGGGCAGGGGCCTGGTATTGGCTGGCGCCGGGCATGGGCCTGTGGGAGACCGCCCTGGTGTGGGCGGTGATCGGTGGGCTGGAGGTGTCCTCCTATCCCCTGATGGACGCCATGGCCATTCAGTTTATCAACGACGGTGTCCCCATCCGGTACAGCCTGGGCCGGGGGATCGGCTCCATGGCCTATGCGGTGGTGTGTGTGCTGCTGGGCCTCCAGGTGAGCTGGGCCGGGCTGGAGAGCACCCTGCTCACCCATCTGCTGCTGGTGGGGGTGGAGGCGGCACTGGTGGCCGGCTATCCGGCCTATCGGGGTTCCGCCCGTACCCAGGAGCGGGCGGGGGAGAGACCCCGATCGGCCCTGGCCCTCCTGCGGGGCAATCCCCGCTTCACCCTGATGCTGGCGGGGGTGCTGCTGGGTCTGACAGGGATTATGCCCCTGTCCAACTTTTTGGTGAATATTGTGACCAGCCGGGGCGGCAGTCAGGCGGACCTGGGCCTGGCCCTGTTTCTCATGGGCGCCTCGGAGCTGCCCACGGCCTGGTTTTTCGGCAAGCTGCTGCGGCGGCTGGGCAGTGGGCGGCTGGTGATGCTGAGCATGCTCTTCGGAACCCTGAAGGGGGTGCTGCTGCTGCTCACCACCAGCTACCCGGGCGTTCTGGCGGTGCAGCCCATTCAGGTTTTGGGTTACGGCCTGTTTACCCCCGCCTCGGTGTATTTTGTCAATGAATCGGTGCCGGAGAGCGACCGGGTCCGGGGCCAGACGGTGATGATGGTGGCCTCCAACGGCCTGGGTGGAATGCTGGGGGGCCTGCTGGCGGGATGGACGCTGGATCTGGGGGGCGCCAACCTGATGCTGGGGGCCTGTATTGCCTGCGGCTGCGCGGGTACGGCGCTCTGCTGGATATCATTCAGAAAAAACACATGGATTTCCTCTTTCCAAAAGCGGCCAAATGGTGTATGATAGTTCCGGATTTTTGAGATGCCGACGTTGAGAACGGATACCCGACTTGGAGGTACGATATGAGAAAGACGAAGATTATCTGCACCCTTGGCCCCGCTGTAGACAATGAGGAGACCATGGAACGGCTGATCCGCAAGGGTATGAACGCCGCCCGCTTCAACTTCTCTCACGGCAGCCACGCGGAACAGCTGGCCCGGCTGAATATGTTTAAAAAGGTGCGGGACAACCTGGGTGCTCCTGTGGCCACCATTCTGGACACCAAAGGTCCGGAGATCCGGGTCAAGACCTTCGCCGACGGACCTGTTACACTGGCCCAGGGGCAGAGCTTTACCCTGACCACCGACGATGTGCCGGGCGACAGCACTCAGGTATCGGTGACCTATGAGAACCTCCACCAGGAAGTGGAGCCCGGCTGCCGGATTCTGGTGGACGACGGGCTGATTGAGCTGCGGGTCAAAGAGGTGGAGGGTCACGCCATCCGCTGTGTTGTGGAAAATGGCGGCGCCCTGTCCAGCAACAAGTCCATCAACATTCCCGACGTACATATTCTGCTGCCCTCCCTCACCGACAAGGACCGGGAGGATTTGAAGTTCGCGGCGGAGCATGAGTTTGACTTTATCGCGGCCTCCTTCGTCCGCAAGGCCAGCGATGTGGAGGACATCCGGGCCGAGCTGCACAAGCACGGCGGGGACGGCATCCGCATCATCGCTAAAATTGAAAACCGGGAGGGCGTGGACAACATTGACGCCATCATTGCCGCATCCGACGGCATCATGGTGGCCCGGGGCGATTTGGGCGTGGAAATTCCCGCCCACGAAGTACCCATTCTGCAAAAGAAGATGATCAAGGCGGCCACCCGGGCCGGTCTGCCGGTCATTACCGCTACCCAGATGCTGGACTCCATGATCCGCAATCCCCGTCCCACCCGGGCGGAGGTGTCCGACGTGGCCAATGCGGTGTTTGACGGTACCTCCTGCGTGATGCTCTCCGGTGAAACCGCCTCGGGCAAGTACCCCATTGAGGCGCTGGAGACCATGGTAAATACGGTGACGGCGGCGGAAGACGCCATCGACTACTGGGGCCGCTTCCGGGAGAGCAACCTGCTCCCCGGCATCACCAGCATCAGCGACGCTATCACCCACACCTGCTGCCTGACCGCCATGGATCTGAGCGCCACCGCCATTCTGGCGCCCACCAAGTCGGGATACACCGCCAAGGTGATCTCCCGCTTCCGGCCCGCCTGCCCCATTGTGGCGCTGTGCCAGAGTGAGTCCAGCCGCCGCCAGCTGGCCATCTCCTGGGGTGTCCACGCCTATCTGTCCGGCGAGGTGGACTCCACCGACCGGATGTTCTCCCTGGCGGTGGACGTAGCCCGGAAGGAGGGGGCGGTCAAGGCGGGAGAGACGGTGGTCATCACCGCTGGTGTTCCCCTCGGCCGTTCCGGCACCACCAATTTGATCAAGGCCCAGGTGGTAGACGAAAAGTTCTGCTGATTTGCCGCATGCCCTCCGGGATGGAACTTCCCGGAGGGCATTTTTGTGTTCCTTTCCAAATGAAACCACCCCTTCCTGCCGTATAGGCAAAAGAAACCTGCGGATACTAAGGGCTGTAACCACAACCGCAGGAGGAGTTTGGATATGAAAGCGACTGGCATTGTACGCCGCATCGACGATCTGGGCCGGGTGGTGATTCCCAAGGAGATCCGCCGGACCATGCGCATCCGGGAGGGCGATCCGCTGGAGATCTACACGGACAAGGACGGCGGGGTGATCTTTAAAAAGTACTCCCTGATGGGCGGCCTGGGGGACTTTGCCGGGCAGATGTGCGAGACGTTGAACAAGACCACCGGTAAGATCGCGGTGATCACCGACCGGGACGCCTGCATCGCCCTGGCCGGCACCCCCCGCCGGGAGCTGGCGGACAAGCGGATCTCCCCCGAGCTGGAGCAGATTATGGAGAACCGGCAGATCTACCAGGTCCAGCCCGGCGCCGCCCCCGTACCGGTGTGTGAGGACGGGGACAAGTATACGGCCACCTGCGCGGCCCCCATTTTGTCCGAGGGGGATGTGCTGGGCTGCGTGCTCTTTGCGACCACCGACCCGGAGCAGACCAGTGACGGCACCGAATACAAGCTGGTTCAGACCATTGCCGGCTTCCTGGGCCGCCATATGGAGGCGTAACAAATTCAGGCCCCCTCCGCCAAAGGCGGAGGGGGCCTGAGGCCGTCGAAAAAGTGGCGGAGCCACTTTTTCGAGTAGGATGCAGGCCGCTGCGCGCAGGATTTGTCCGTCTGCAGCGGACAAATCCCACACTTGCGGTCTGAGCAGTGTTTTCAGCCGCGCACATGTCGCGGCTGAAAACAGATTTCCACGTCCTTCGCGCCTGCGGGCGCGAACTCTGCGAGGCTTTTTCGGCCGGATTCAGGCACAAAAGCGGTGATTGCCGATCA
>NZ_CALXFV010000150.1 GCF_944387675.1 uncultured Flavonifractor sp.
GACTTCTGGTCCTTCACGTCGCCCATGATGCCGGTAACGATCTCAGTGGCGCCGGTGTTGTACACGCCATAGATGGTGTCCTTCTTGTCGGGCTTGCCGGCGGTGCCGCCGTCGCCGTCCTTGAAGAGGACCTTCACCTGCTCGCCGATGTTGGACAGGTCCAGTTCAGCGGGGAACTTGGCAGTAGTATTCTTAGTGCCGGCCTCAGCGGTGGTCAGCTTGCCGTGAACGGCAATCTCACCCTCGGTGGTGGTGGCGCCGGTGGCCTTGTTGCCAGTAAAGGTGCCGACCCAGATCTTGCCCTCGAACTTGTCCTCAAACAGGGAGGCGCCAGTCAGGCTGTAGTGCTGGCTGATCTCGCCGGTGGTCATGTCCTGAGTCCAAGTCAGGTTCATGGTCTTGGACTGGATGGCGTTGTACACCATCTGAGCGGCGTTGTCGCGGCTGATGGGAGAGGAAGCAGAAACACTGCTCAGCTCCTTGTACAGACCGGCGGCATTGGCCTCACGGTTGACGTTGATCTCCCAGCTGTTGCCCACAAAGCCGAACACGTCGTCCTTGTAGTTCATGGCAGTCAGCAGCATCTTGGCGCACTGGGAAGCGGTCAGGGTGCCTTCGGGATTGAACTTGCCGGAGCCGTCGCCCACAATGATGTTCATGCTGGTGCAGTACTCAATGTAGGCCTCGGCCCAGTGGCCCTTAATGTCACTGTAAGTAGGAGTGACCTTGGTACCCAGCACAGGCTCCACGCCGCCGTTGAGCACGTAGGTGACCAGCTTGGCCATCTCGGCACGGGTCAGGGTGCCAGTGGGGTCGAAGTAGCTGCCGTCTTCCTTGCCGCCGATTACATTCAGGGCAACGAGAGTGTTGACAGCCTCAGTGTGATTGATCTCATCCTTGTCGGTGAAATCCTTGGAGGCCGCGCCGGCGGAGACGACCATCATGCCGATCAGCATCATGGCAGCCAGAGCCAGGCTCAGCGCCCGCTTGAGGTTTCTCATCGGAAATTCCTCCTTCTAAAATTTTCGCTCATCAGGAGAGGGGACCTCCCCTTCATGAACTTACATGCATAATATACACGACCGTCCCAGGGCCGTCAAGCGTTTGGCGGGCTTTGTAACGAAAGCGTAATATAACGCCCGCCCTTTTTCCGAGCTTTTTCTTCCCCTTCCAGATCGTGCAGTTTTACACATGCTTCCGTTGGATATAGACGCAATTCCTGGAATTTTGTTCCCCATATTTTAAAATTTTTTGCCCTCCGTTGCACGGCGGCATACACCCTGCTACCTTTATATATAAAAGGGGCCGTTGCAGAAGGATGCTCTGCAACGGCCCCTGGCCGCGCACCTCACTTGGGGCCGCCCGGCGGCGCCTTGGGTTTGGGTACCCCCGGCGGGGGGCCGCTGAAACGCAGCAGCTCCCCGCCCAGCATGCCGTCCTGAGGCCGGGCAACCGAATTGCTGATCCGGTAGCTGTTCGGCCTGGCGTCATCGTGGCGGCCCCAGGCCACCAGATAGGCCTGCCCGCCGGCAACCGCATAGAAATAGGTGATTTTGTCTACCCCCGCAGGGGTTTTGACCCCCCGCTTGATTTCACTGTGCCGGGTCTGGTGGTACAGGGGATAGGCATAGCCGCTGGGATAAAGATAGCTGCCGCTGGGCGCAATCGGCCGCAGCGCGTCCCTGGCCTCCCGTTCGGTCAGTCCCAGCGCATCCGCCGCCTGCCGGACATACTGCTCCTCCATGGGGAACCCGGGATAGCTCAGCAAGGGGTCGGGCGGGGGCTGGCTGCTGGGAACGGACTGGAGGGAGGGCCGGGCCGGCTGGGCAGGCAGACGGCCGGTCGCCAGCTGCTCCCGCAGCATGGCATGGAGTTCCTTCAGGGTGTCGGAGTCCTCCTCCAACCTGCTCCGCTCCAGCAGCGGCTGCCACGCCGGGTTGGCCACCCATTCCCGCAGCTCGGTAGCCGCAAAGTTCAGAAAGTCGTCCTCCGCCATGGGCTGGCCCGGCTCCCCGCACCTCCGCAGGTAGTCCAGAATCAGCCGGTTCAGCTTTTTACTTCCGAAAAAAATCTGATTCAGTATCCGGTATTCCTCCGGCTTGTACGGCATCTACTCCACCGCCTCCCCGGTTCAGCTGCCGGTCTCAATGGGCTCAATGACCGAGGCCACAATGCTGCTCAGCTTGGCCATGCCCTCGGCCGGCGGCTGCTGAATGGCCCGGGCGTAAATCTCGTATTTTGCGGATTTGTCAGTGGTGCGGGTGTGCTCCCCCTGGGTGGTAACGCTGCCGGAGATGTTGGCCTTGAACCCCCAGGCAGAGTAACCGATGGAGGTGGTCTCGGTGTTGTTGGTGCTGTTTTTGTCCACGCTCTGGTCCCGCACCTCCATGCTGAAGCGAACAGTGGCCTCATCCATGGTGAAGGCAGGCACCGGCACCAGGGACAGCAGGGGCGCCTCCACCGTGACGGGAACCACAGCGGGGGTACCGTTGTTGATCACGGTGCGGTTGAGGGTGAATTTAACCGTCTTGGCCACTAGGGGATCGGTGTCCTTTTCCCGGGCCTCAAAGGCCAGGGAAAACAGGTTCTCCAGGTAGGTCCGGCACAGGGCGTCCTGGCCCTTGGCCACCTCCAGGATGGGTTGGCACACCAGCAGGCCAAGGGGCAGGCCCACAAAATTATTGGCAATATTTCCGTTGTCAGCCATTGCAACCACGCTCCTTCCTTATAAGACTCTCATGGCGGTCTGATTGACTCGGGCAATTCCCTCCGAGGGCGGCGCGGCGCGGAAGGTCAGTTCCAGCCGGCCGGTTCCCGCCTCCGCCGCTGCTCCGGCGGGGCCTACCTCCACCAGCAGCCCGCCCCCCTCCTCATCCAGGGCGGGGCAAATGTTGAGGCAGATCTGGACGGTGTCCAGAGATAGGGCGGTATGGGACAGGAGCGCCGCCTCCGGCGCCTCCAGCTCCCGCACCCCGCCCGCCCCATCTGGGAGAAGGAACCGGCGGCTTCTGGGGGAGAGGACCGCCCCGCCGTCGGCGCCGCCGGCGGGGGAAAAGCAGGCGCAAAACCGCTGCGCCGACTGCCGCTCCAGCTGGTCCTGGGCCTGCTGCACCGCCTGCCCCAGGCCGGACACCAGCTCAGAAAGGGGGACCCGCATCTCCCCGCCCCCCTTACGGCACCACCAGGGTACACACCAGCTCGGGGGAAATCTGGTAGCGCTCCATCAGCGCCGCCAGATTGTCGCCCACCTCCACGATGGTGTGGCCCTCCCCGCCCCGCAGCGGCGACCAGACCGCATACCGCCCCGGCGGCGGGTCCCCGCTCCCCGGCGCGGGCGGCCGGGCGGCACCCAGGTCGGTGAGAAAAACCCGGCCCGCCATCAGTTTGTTCCACTCCTCCATATGCTTTTCCTCCTTTGCGCTTCCGGCCCTCTGAACCGAGCCCGGTTCCAGTCTATGCCGCCGGGCCGGCCCGCAAGAACAAAAAAAGGACATCCTTTCGGATGTCCTTTTGCTTGGTGGAGACGACAGAACTCGAATCTGTGACCCCTTGCGTGTGAAGCAAGTGCTCTACCGGCTGAGCTACGCCTCC
>NZ_CALXFV010000151.1 GCF_944387675.1 uncultured Flavonifractor sp.
GTCACCGAGGCCGAGCGGCAGGAGGCCCTGGAGCAGTACAACGAGTGGTTCACCGACGGCGGGTATTACCGCAGCTACGACCATATTCTGGTCAGCGACCGCTACACTCTGACCAACGGCAGCGGCACCGACCAGGAGGTAACGATATACTACCCCTTTGCCGCCACTTTGGATAAGCTGTCCAAGTACAGGCCCACCCTGACGGCGGACGGAGCGGAGCTGGATACTGCCCTGGTGGTGGGGAGCAATGGGGCGCAATACAGCGCCGGAAGCTGGGAGGATTACCAGGCCCTGTTTTCCGGCGGAACCTATCTGGAGAACGCCCTGGCGCCCCTCCGGGACCCCGCCTCCATCCCGGTCATCGTCTACGAATTCACCGACCCCTACGGGCCGGAGGAGAGCGAGGAGGCCCCCAACCCCTCCATCCGGGCCAACATGGAGCTGGACTATGACAGGACGGCGGTGCTGTCCTACGGCTTCCAGGGCGGCTCCTATGACCGGGAGGCCGGCACCATGATGCAGGATTTCTCCATCCCGGAGCCCGGAGACTCCAGTTACGGCAGCACCCGCTACCTGCTGGTACTGGGAGAGGATATAGCCAACCTCACCACCGGCGGCTATGTCACCGGCGGTACCGACCCTGACACTCCCGTTCTGCCGGACAGCGGGGTTACCGTAACCCGGTATGAAAGCGATTTGGACACCATGTTCCGCACCATTCTGACCCATGCCCTGGCGCGGCGGATGGACACCGAGGATATGATGTACGCGGCTTTGGACTTTGAGACCTGCTACCGGGTCATTCTGGACCGCTTCTATCAGAGCGGCCTGCCGGAAAACCTGTCGGAGTGGCAGGGTACCGGCTGCATCGAGGATTTTATCAGCGAGAGCTTCACCATGGACCGGGTGAGCTGGGTATCGGCCCAAATCACCATCCCCGCCGGGGGCAGCGTCACGGTGGAGGCCTCCTTTGCCAAGGCGGGCAGCTTTGACTACGCCTGCGCCCATACCCAAAACCGGGGGGTGTACGGCTATGACCTGGTGACCAAGCTGGGTTCCAACCTGGCCTGCACCAGCCAGACCGCCACTTTGGAAGACCGGGGTCTCATCGAGATTGTCCGGCAGAATTTCGGCTTTGATCTGGAAAATGGAGTGAACACCGTCACCCTGGACCTGGCTCAGGAGCACTACTACCTGGAAGTCAAACGCCGCGCAGAATAGGAAAAAGGGAGCGTTGCAGAACAGCCGTCTGCAACGCTCCCTTTCTTTTTTTGTTTAATGGGCCGGGCATCTCCGGTTGGGCCGCATAAACAGCCACTCGGATACCCCCCGGCGCATTACGTCGTGGAGCAGGCACTGGGGCTCAAAGCCCAGGGACTGATAGAGCTTTTTGGCCCGCACGTTGAATTTGCTGGTCATAATAAACATGTTGGGGGCGGTGCCGGCCTCCATCACGCCAATGAAGATCTTCACCAGGGCGGTACCGATACCCATCCCACGATAGCCCTTTTTGACTCCCAGTAAACTGAGGTAGGGCAGGCCCGCCAGACCGTCGGCGGTCATGTGCATCACTCCCACCGGTTCGCCCTTGGCGCTCATAGCGACATAGAGCTCCCCCTTGTTCATGGCGTCGGTCAGCACGGCGGGCAGCCGGTCGCTGCCGGCAAAGTAGGCGTCATACAGCTTGGAGTCGTAGAACACCTGGCAGTATTCCTCCAGGCGGCCGGGATCGCCTTTTACAAGGGTGAAGTCCATAATCGCTCCCTCCCTATTGGTGTTACCTGTATTGTACCCCAGCGCGGCACGTTTTGCAAGTGCTTCCAGGCACGGGTTTAGATGCCCGCTGCCAGCTCCGCCGCCCGTTCCATGGCGGCCGCCAGCAGGGCCGCCGGGTCGTTCCGGATATCGTCCAGTCCCTCGGCATCCAGGAACCGGACCTGGGGAATGCCGTACATCACCCCCAGGCCCTTGATATGGGCGGCGGCGATATCCAGGGGGGTGCCGGCGTAATAGCCTCCCCGGGTGGTGACGTAGAGCAGCCAGTCGGCCTTACAAAGACCCATCATGGCCCCCTGGGCATCATAGCCGAAGGTGAGATCGGTAACCGAGATCCGCTCCAGGTAGATCTTCAGAGCCGCCGGAAAGGACAGGTCCCAGAAGGGGGCGGCAACTACAATCTGATCCGCCGACGCAAACTGCCGGGCAGGTTCAAACATAGGGTGATCCAGCTTCCCGGCGTTCCACAGCTCGTCCCGCTGAGCCAGCACCTCCGGGTACTGGGGCGGCAGACGCAGGGTACACAGATCCACCTCCGCCACCTCCGTGTCCCGGTGGGCGGAGCAGTAGCAGTTCAAAAAGTGCCGGGCCAGCTTGAGGGTGCGGGACTTTTCCCCCCGCACGCAGGCATTGATGAAGAGCAGACGTTTCATTTTTTCACGCTCCTGCGGTTTATTTTGTTCATGCTATCATATTTTCCGTCCGGACGCAAGCGGCTGACTCCAGCCAGACCAACAGTTCCTCCACCACGGCCCGGTCGGTGAGGTCCAGCTTCTCCGCCTCCAGGTGGACCACCCGGTTGCCCTGGCGGAAGATGAGGCCGCTGCCACCGTCCCAGGCGTAGCTCCATGCCTGGTCATAGCCCAGGTCGGCAGGCAGCGGCTCTTTCGCCCCATGCCCATGGATCATCGTACGGAGCTGCTCTTCATCCATTTCATCCGCACGCAGCCCCTGGCAGATCAGCTCCGCCAGCCAGGAGGCCTTACAGTCATAGGATTCCATCCACAGGTCGCCTGCTTCGGAAAACCTCCGGTATGCCATATGCTCCGCCAGAACAGACCCTTCTGTGGTCAGCCAGCCGTCCTGGCAGTAGCTGCCGCGGTCCGCATTGACAGCGCCAAAAATAGACAGGATCAGGATAACCCCCAGCACCGTATAAACCAGCGGCATGGCGCCCCGGAACCGGGCAGCTCCCCGCCCGGGTACCGGCATGGGCTTCCCTGCTTCCGCCGCCCGGCGGCACTTTTTCCGGTAGCACACCACCCGAACGCCCAGAGACAGCTCCAACACGATCCAGGACAGCAGAAGCAGCTGGATGATCATGGCCCCGTTGGAGAGGAACAGTTCCCACATCCGGGGCTGGTCCAGGAAAAACCGGGCGACAACCCAGACGGCCCAGTAAATGACCAGGTAGAAAAAGGTGTAGGCCTGATTCCACAGGGCCTTTTTCAGCACTTCCTCCCACTCCAGGCTGCCGTCGGTCTGGATAGGAGCGGGATCGGTGTCCGGCTTGGCCTGGAAATAAAACATGCCCCCTGCCTCGTCCAGCAGGTCCCAGCCCGCTTCATCGCACAGGGCCAGATAGTCCGCCCGGGCCTGCTCGTCCTTCCGGCGGATACTTTTCCACCGGGCGGGCTCCACCCAGCACCGGCGGGGGTTCTCCGAGCGGTGGAAGGAGGCGGTGAAGATGCCCAGCTCCGCCAGCTCCCAGCCCTGATCCGCCAGCTCATCCAGCTCCGCCTGGGCGGCTTTCACGTCCTCGGCGGT
>NZ_CALXFV010000152.1 GCF_944387675.1 uncultured Flavonifractor sp.
TTCCAGCTGCCCATGGGCAAGGCCGTCCGGGGCTTCTCCACCGGGCAGAAAAATCAGTTTGAGGTCATCCTGGCCCTGAGCCAGGGGGCGGACTATATTCTGATGGACGAGCCCTTCGCCGGCAACGACATCTTCAACCGGGAGGACTTTTACAAGGTCCTGCTGGGCATTCTGGAGCCGGAGGAGACCATCCTGCTCTCCACCCACCTGCTGGAGGAGGTGCGGCACTTCATCGGCCGGGCGGTGCTCCTCCGCCAGGGCAGGGTGGCGGGAAACGTCACCACCCTGGAGCTGGAGGAGCAGGGCCGGGGGCTGATGGATTTCGTGAAGGAGACCTACCAATACAAAGCCGACCGAGTGAGCCGGGTCCTGGACCGGCTGACGGATGGGGAGTGAGGATATGAAGCTGAGCCGATGGCTGATTCTGCTGCTGGCCCTGCTGTCCGCCGGGCTGCTGACGGGGGCCAATTTCACCATCCTGGACACCGCCGACCAGGTAACCGTGGAGCGGGAGGTGCTGGCGGGGGATCCGGACGCCGCCGCCGTGGAGCTGACCCTGCCCCTCACCTGCTCCGACCAGCTGTTCTGGACCGTCACCTTCCCCGCCGGTCGCCCGGAGGAGGCGGAGACCGCCTTTTCCACCACGCTGTCCCGGCGCTCTTATGAGGCGCCTCAGGAGAACATTCCCATATTTGTGGAGATCGACAGCTATTTCAGAGGTTACAACTCCCCCTGGGAAGTGCTGGAGGAGCAGGCATGGGAGTCCACCCCGCCGGGAGAGAGGTGTACCTACAGTTTTGTCCTTACCGACTACTTCGACGCATGGCCGCTGAATGTCCGTCCCAGCGCTGGCTATGATCTGAAAGACGAGCGGCTGTCGGAGCTGTTCCAGTCTTATTTCTCCATTCCCATCCCGGAAGGTATAAAAATCAAAATCACCGTGGAGCGAAGCGCCAGCGGGGACAGCGGTTCCTATTCCTATGACGCGAATCTCCCTCTTATGGAAAGCTATGCCGCGCCCCAGGGAGAGCGGGCGATCTTCGCGCTGTCCAACAGCTGCACCGTCAGCTACGGGCCGGGTACCGACCGGCTCATTCCGCTGGATGACAGCCAGATCCCCGGCGGCTGGGGGATCTACCGCTACACCCCCAATGAGGCACGCACCGACGGCACAATTGAAACGCTCTGGTCGCTGCCGGAGGAAAGCATCGTTGTGGATTTCTGGGGCATCGAGGATGGCAGGGAATTCTTCCTGCTCACCCAGGAGGAGGGCCAGCTGCGGCTGCGGATCTTTGACGAAGAGGTGCACCTCGTCCAGACCCTGGACCTGCTCGCCTTCTCCGACGCGGAGGCCTATATGCAGACCTACAAGGGGGACGGCTTCTTTGTCCCCATCACCTACGGCCCCAGGAGTGAGGGCTACTGCTACCGCTTCGCGGTGGTGAGCCGGCAGCCGGAGGGCTGGGCGCCGGTCTTCACCGGGGACGACCAGGCGGCATATGAATTGGGCCACAGCGGCTTCTCCTGGACCCACGATACCTACGCCGGGCTGTCCATGGCCTTTGACGGGACGCGTCTGGCGGTGCGGGACGGCTGTTTCCGGGACAACTCCCCCTTCCACCTGGCCATTTACTCCAAGGACGGGCTGGACTACCTGGCCGCCTACTGGAATTCGGTCTCCCAGGCGGCCGCTTCCAGCGTTATCCGCCTGTTCTGGCAGGAGGAGCCGCTGGTGCGGTGGGCGGAAACTGGCCCTTGACAAAACCGGGCGGTTCGGCTAAAATGTCCCTAATCAAATCCTGATACAGGCAATGATGGGAAGAAAGCACGTCCCGTCCCGCTCAGAGAACCGGTGGTGGGTGCGAACCGGCGCGGGAAAGCGTGCGGATACTGAGCCCGGAGCCGTCCGTCTGAACTGACAGTAGGGCGGGCCGTCACGGCCACGTTACAGGCCGCGGCCTTGTTGGAGGCCATGAGCGTCCGCCGGTGACGGCGGGCGGAAGCAGGGTGGTACCGCGTATCTTACGCCCCTGACCATAATCTGGTCAGGGGCTTTTTCATTCCCTGACCCAAGGAGGAGCTGTTATTATGAAACCTGCACAGGAAAAGTACATCCCCTTTATCCCCCTGAAAATGACCCACCGCGCCTGGCCCGACAGGCAGCTGACGGCGCCCCCCATCTGGTGCTCGGTGGACCTGCGGGACGGCAACCAGGCCCTCATCGACCCCATGAACGTGGAGGAGAAGCTGGAGCTGTTCCACACCCTGGTGGATATCGGCGTCAAGGAGATCGAGGTGGGCTTCCCCTCCGCCTCCGAGACCGAGTATGAGTTCATCCGCACCCTCATCGAGGGGGGCCACATCCCCGACGACGTGACCATCCAGGTGCTGGTCCAGGCCAGAGAGCACCTGATCCGCCGCACCTTCGAGGCCATCGAGGGCGCCAAGCACGTGATCTTCCACTTCTACAACTCCACCTCCACCCTCCAGCGGAAGGTGGTCTTCCACACCGACGTGGCGGGGGTCACCAAGATCGCCGTGGACGCCGCCCACCTGATCCGGGAGCTGAGCCAGCCCGCCATCGACGCGGGTATGGACCTGCGCTATCAGTACTCCCCCGAGTCCTTCATGGGGACCGAGATGGACGCCGCGGTGGAGATCTGCCAGGCGGTCATCGAGGCCATCGGCGCCACTCCGGAGCACAAGATCATCCTCAACCTGCCCACCACCGTGGAAAACTGCATGCCCAACTACTTCGCCGACGAGATCGAGTACTTCATCGGGAAACTGCCCGGCCGGGACAGCGCCATCATCTCCCTCCACCCCCACAATGACCGGGGCGAGGGGGTGGCCACGGCGGAGCTGGGCCAGCTGGCGGGGGCCGAGCGGGTGGAGGCCACCCTCTTCGGCAACGGGGAGCGCACCGGCAACGTGGATATGGTCACCCTGGCCCTCAACCTGTACACCCAGGGGGTGGACCCCAAGCTGGACTTCTCCGACATCAACCAGATCCGGGACGTGTACGAGAAGGTCACCAAGATGAAGATCGGCGAGCGGCAGCCCTACGTGGGGGAGCTGGTGTTCACCGCCTTCTCCGGCTCCCACCAGGACGCCATCAACAAGGGCGTCCACTACATGGCCGAGAGCGGCACCGAGTACTGGGAGGTCCCCTACCTGCCCATCGACCCCGCCGATGTGGGCCGGCAGTATGAGCCCATCATCCGCATCAACTCCCAGTCGGGCAAGGGCGGCTCCGCCTTCGTCATGCAGCACAGCTTCGGCTTTGATCTGCCCCGCGCCATGCACCCCGAGTTCGGCCACATCGTCCAGGTGGAGACCGACCGGGTGGGCAAGGAGCTTAAGCCGGAGGCCATCTTCCAGCTGTTCAAGACCCACTACATCGACGCCGTCTCCCCCTACGAGCTGGTGCGCCACTCCTTCGCCGAGTTCACCGACGAGGAGGGCCACTCCCACGTCACCTTCGCCGGCAC
>NZ_CALXFV010000153.1 GCF_944387675.1 uncultured Flavonifractor sp.
GAGGAGGCCCGGCGGTGGTGGTCGATGACCGCCACCTTGTGCACCGCCTCCAGCAGGTCCTGGCTCACCACCTGCTCGGGGCGGTTGGTGTCCACCACCACCAGCAGGCAGTTGCTGTCGGCCATGAGAATGGCGTCCTGGGGGGAGACAAACACATCCTTGTACTCCGGCACCTGGGCCAGCCGGTCGCACATCTCGCTGGCGGGATTGACCCCCGGCTCCCGCACCACGTGGACGGGGGTCCCCTTCTTCCGGGCCATGGCGCACACGCCGGCGGCGGCGCCGATGCAGTCCAGGTCGGGGTACTTGTGGCCCATGACGAACACGGTGGAGGCGTCCGCCATCAGCTCCCCCAGGGCGTTGGCCATCACCCGGCTTTTCACCTTGGTGCGCTTTTCCAGCTCCTTGGTCCGCCCGCCGAAGAACTCGAAGTTGAACTTGTTTTTCACCACCACCTGGTCGCCGCCCCGGCTCAGGGCCATTTCCACCGACAGGGCGGCGTACTGGAACAGCTCCCCCAGGGTGTCCGCGTCCTTGCCGATACCGATGGACAGGGTGGCCTGGATGCCGGAGGGACTGGACACCTGGCGGACGCTGTCCAGCACGGCGTACTTCCCCTCCTGGAACTGGGCCAGGAATTTTTCCTCAAATAAAAACAGATAGCGGTCCCGCTCATACCGGCAGAACACCCCCTGGGCGGGGGCCACCCACTGGGCCAGCCGTTCGTCAATGCCGCTGCGCATGGCGGAGCGGGCGTTGTCGGTGGCCCCCTTCATCAGCTCCTCGTAGTTGTCCACCGTCAGAATGGCCACCACCGGGCGGCTGGCGTAAAACTCGTCCCGCACCTGGGAAAAGTCGGTCACATCCACCCAGTAGGTGGTGGCCAGGTAGCCCCGGGCGCCCTGCTCCTCCGTGCGTACCAAGTGGCCGTAGACCAGGAAGCGCCGCTCCCCAATGCGCACCTCGGTGGGACACTCGGTCTTCCCCTCCATCAGCCAGCGGGAGGAGAAATCGGGGACCGCCGCGGTGATCTTGGTGTCAAACAGGTGGTCCCGCTCCCCGGTGATCTGCAAAAACCGGTCGTTGGACCAGATCACCTCGTCGTTCTCCGGCCGGAAAATCACCATGGGCAGAGGGGCGTTCACCATGGTATCCTTGGTGGCGGAGTCCATGTTGCAGGTGACGTTTTCAATGTATTTCAGAATTTCCTTCTGCCGTACCGCGCTGCTGCGGCGGAAGTAGAGATAGAGAATCACCACCACCGCCAGCTCCGCCGCCGCCATGGGGACGGAGAACAGGGCGCTGAGCAGAGCAAACAGCAGCAAAAAGACAAAATACAGCCTGAAGCTGGGCTCCATCAGATGAGATAGTTTATTTTTCCGCATGAGACACCTCCCGGCGGCAATTTGCATCGTGACCCACAATAAGAGATTTTATTATAACAAAAAACCGGCCCAAATACAAGGGGCGTCCGCGGTCACGCGGACGCCCTTTTACTGCTCCGGCTCCACGGGTATCTCCCCGTGCTCCTTCTCGTACTGCTCCAGATAATACTCCACCGCCACGCACAGCTGCATATTGATGGAGCGCTTGTCCTTGGCTGCCAGCACTCGAATCTTCTGCATCACCTCATGGCTCAGCCGAAGAGAATACGGCGTCTCCTGCACGCCCATCCAACCGCCCCTTCCGTGTATCTATTTGTATCTAAATGATATCAGTCAGAGTTTCTTTTCTCAAAGAATTATATAGAGTTGATTTAAGTTATTAAGAGTGATATTATGACAGGTAGGAGGGGTGGCTATGCAGAAAAAGAACCAGACCATCACCATTCAGGTGACAGCGGAGGACAAGGAGATGTCCCAAAAGCTGGCCCGGCTGGAGTGCCGCTCGGTATCGGGCTATCTGCGCCAGCTTCTGCGCCGGGAAATCCGGCGGTAGGCAGGCGCGCCGCATACGCAGGAAAAAAGGACGCTGTGAATGGCTCACAGCGTCCTTTCCGGTATCCGGGATTACGCACCCACCACTTTGGCGCAGCGGGGACACAGCTCGGCGTGATGTCCCTCGGCGCCGATGTGCTCGTTGTGGTTCCAGCAGCGGGGACACTTGGGGGCCTGGGACAGCTCCACGGCGATGGTGCAGGGAATGAGGCAGTCCTCCATCTTTTCCCCCTCCACCGGGCCGGTGGTGACGGTGACCTTGGAGACGATGCACAGGCTGGCCAGATCCTCGCCGGCCAGGGCGGCGGCGTCCTCGGCGGACACGGAGAGGGTGATCTCGGTGTCCTGGGCCTTTTTGAACACCCCGGCATTGCGGGCGTTCTCCAGAGCCTTGTTGACGGCGTCCCGCAGGCTCATCAGCTTCTCCCACCGGACCTGGGCGGCGGCGTCCAGGGTGAAGGCGGCGTTGTCATCGGGCATATCGTTGAGGAGCACGCTCTCGGCGTCAACATCCTGAGCATGCTTCATGGCGTGCCAGATCTCGTCGGAGGTAAAGGCCAGGATGGGGGCGATAAGCCGGGTCATGCCGTCCAGGATGTGGTACAGGGCGGTCTGGGCGGAGCGGCGCTGGTCCTCCGCCCCGCAGTACAGCCGGTCCTTGATGATGTCCAGGTAGAAGTTGGACAGGTCCACCACGCAGAAGTTGTACACCGCCCGGTAGACGGCGTGGAACTCATACCTGTCGTAGGCGGCCCGGCAGGTCTTCACCAGCTCGTTGAAGGCGGACAGAGCGAACCGGTCCAGATCCATCAGCTCCGCCACCGGCACCTGATGGCTGTCCGGGTCGAAGTCGCACAGGTTGCCCAGCATGTACCGGGCGGTGTTGCGGATCTTCAGGTAGGCCTGGGAGAGCTGCTTCATAATGTCCTTGGAGATGCGCATGTCCTGGGTGTAGTCGGCGGAGGCCACCCACAGCCGCAGCATGTCGGCGCCGTACTCCTTGATGACCTCGTCGGGGGAGACGGCGTTGCCCAGGGATTTGTGCATGGCCTTGCCCTCTCCGTCCACCGTCCAGCCGTGGGTGGCGATCTGGTGGTAGGGAGCCACGCCGTTGACGGCGATGGAGGTGAGCATGCTCGACTGGAACCAGCCCCGGTACTGGTCGCCGCCCTCCAGGTAGAGGTCGGCGGGGTATTTCAGGTAGGGGCGTTCGGCGGCCACGGCGGCCCAGGTGGAGCCGGAGTCAAACCACACGTCCATGATGTCGGACTCCTTGGAGAAGTGGGCCTTGCCGCACTTGGGACACACGAAGCCCTGGGGCAGCAGGTCGGCAGGCTCCTTGTCAAACCAGATGTTGGAGCCGTGCTCCCGGAAGAGGGCCGCCACGTGGGCGATGGTCTCGGGAGTGACGATGTCCGCCCCGCAGTCGTCGCAGTAGAAGATGGGGATGGGGACGCCCCACACCCGCTGGCGGGAGATGCACCAGTCGGAGCGCTCGGAGATCATGGAGATCATCCGCTCCTTGCCCCA
>NZ_CALXFV010000154.1 GCF_944387675.1 uncultured Flavonifractor sp.
GGATGGACATGCCGAGCGTGACGGAGGCATCGCCCAGGTCAATGTCATTGACCTGCAAAAAGTGTGTGCCGGAATAGCCGCTCACCGCCTTTAGCTGCTCCGCCGTGGACACCAGATAGGGGTCCTCCGCCGTGCCGCTGCCGCCGGCAAAGAGGGAGCTGGCCTCCGCCGCCGACACGGGAGCGCCCGCCGGCAGCCAGGCCAGAACCAGGGCCAGGCACAAAAGCAGACTCATCCATTTTTTCATGTTCTCACCCTTCCTTCGTAATTGGCTTTCCAAGTTGGTTTGTACTCAGTATAACACAACCTTTCCTTTATTTAAAGTGTGTCCCCTGCATGCCCTTCTCAGATTTTTTGCGCCGTGCGGCCTGGGCCGCACATATTTTTTGCCCTTTCTCCCATACTAACCCTGTCTCAAACCCACTGGAAAGGCAGGGAAAGCCATGGAGCGTTTTTCCGTTCCCACCACCGTCTGCTTTGGACCCGACGCCCTGGACGCGCTGAAGGAGCTGGCCGGGCGGCGGGTGCTGGTGGTTACCGACGAATTTCTGGCCCGCTCGGGCCTGCTGGAGCAGGTGCTCGCCCGGCTGGAGGGCTGCACGGTGGACACCTTTACCGGCGTGGTCCCCGACCCGCCCCTGGAGGTGGTGGCCCGGGGGGTGCGCCGGACGGAGGACTTCCGTCCCGACGCCCTGGTGGCCTTCGGGGGCGGCTCGGCCATGGACTGCGCCAAGGCCATGGCCCACTTCTCCACCCTCCATCCCCCCCTCTGGGCCATCCCCACCACCGCAGGCACCGGCTCGGAGGTCACCTCCTTTGCCGTGCTCACAAACAGCCGGCAGGGCGTAAAGTACCCCCTGGTGGACGACAGTCTGCTGCCCCAGCTGGCGGTGCTGGACCCGGCCTTTTTGGCCCAGATCCCACCCGCCGTGACCGCAGACACAGGCATGGACGTGCTCACCCACGCGGCTGAGGCCTATGTGGCCTCCCGGGCCACCCCCTACTCCGACGCCCTGGCGGAAAAGGCCTTCACCCTGGCCTGGGAAAACCTGCCCGCCGCCTTTGCCGCCCAGGGCGCCGCCCCGGCCAAGGCGGACATGCTGCTGGCCTCCAACCTGGCCGGATTGGCCTTCAACACCGCCGGACTGGGTCTGTGCCACGGCATGGCTCACGCCCTGGGGGGCAAATACCACCTGCCCCACGGGCGGCTCAACGCCATGCTGCTGCCCCATATCATCCGCTTCAACGCCGCAGAGGCCGGCACCGCCAAAAAGTACGGCAGGCTGGCCAGGCTGTGCGGCCTCTCCCCCACCTGGCGGGCGCTGGCGTTCGGGCTGGACCGGCTGCGGGGCCAGCTGAAGCTGCCCGCCAAGCTGTCCGCCTGCGGAGTGGAGGGAAAAACCGTGCGCTCCGATGCCGAAGCCATTGCCGCCGCCGCCCTGGCCGACCGGTGTACTCCCGCCAACCCCCGCCCCGCCACCGGGGAGGAGGTAACGGCCATCTTGAAGGAGCTGGTCTGATGGGAGAAGCGCTGCTGTCGGTGGGCATCGACATCGGAACCAGCACCACTCAGCTCATTCTCTCCCGGCTCACCCTGGAAAACCGGGCCGCCCCCTTTACCGTACCCAGGGTGGCCATCGCCGGGCGGGAGGTGCTTTACCGCTCCGCCATCCACTTCACCCCTCTGCTGTCCGACACCGTCATTGACGCGGCCGGGGTGCGGGAGATTGTGGAGGAGGAATACCGCCGCTCCGGGTTCTCCCCCGCTCAGGTGGACACCGGCGCGGTCATCATCACCGGAGAGACCGCCCGGAAGGAAAATGCCCGGGAGGTGCTCTCCGCCCTGTCCCGCTTTGCCGGGGATTTCGTGGTGGCCACCGCCGGGCCGGACCTGGAGTCCATTCTGGCCGCCCGGGGAGCGGGCGCGGATGAATACTCCAGGGAGCATCATACTACGGTATTACACTTTGATATCGGCGGCGGCACCTCCAACCTGGCCCGATACGCCCAGGGGACGCTGGAGGCCACCGGCTGCCTGGACGTGGGGGGACGGCTTATCAAAATCAGCCCGGACAGCGGGCTGGTCACCTATGTCTCGCCGGTACTTCAGCGGGCCAGCCTGTGTCCGGTCCCTTCGGTTGGAGCGCCGGCTTCGCCGGAGCAGCTGAGACCAGTCATCCAGACCATGGTGGAGGCCCTGGAGCAGGCGGCGGGGCTGCGGCCCGGCCGGGACAGGCTGGACGCCCTCCTCACCCAGGGGACAAGCTGGACACCGGAGCCTGTCCCGGTGGTCTCCTTTTCCGGCGGTGTGGCCGACTGCATAGAGCACCCCCCGTCCCACTGGCTGGCCTACGGGGACATCGGGGTGCTGCTGGGTCGGGCCATCTCCGCCTCTCCGGCCTTCCGGGGGGTGGAGCGGTACCGGGGCGGGGAGACCATCCGGGCCACGGTGGTGGGGGCGGGCAGCCACGCCACCGATGTGTCCGGCTCCACCATTTTCTACCGGGAGATCCCCTTTCCCCTGAAAAACCTCCCCATTCTCAAGCTGTCCGCCAGGGAAGAACAGGGTTCGGCGGAGGAATTGGCGGCGGCCATCCGGGACAAACTGATCTGGTACGCCGACCAGGGCGGGCTGACCCAGCTGGCCCTGGCCCTTCGGGGGGAGGCAAACCCCGGCTATACTCGGATTCAGGAGCTGGCCCGGGGGATTATTCAGGGCCTGGAGCCCCTGCTCCGGGCGGGCTTTCTCCCCGTGGTGGCGGTGGAAGCCGACCAGGCCAAGGTACTGGGCCAGGCCATGGCCGCCCTGCGCCCCGGCCCCGTTCTCTGCCTGGACGGGGTGGGAATGGACAACGGGGACTATTTGGACATCGGCGCCCCGGTGGCCGGTGGCGCGGTATTACCCGTTGTGATCAAGACCCTCGCATTTCACAAATCGTAGCCGCAAAGGAGCGATCACATGATACTCAAAACCAAGCTGCTGGGGCATGTCTATGAATTCAAGTCGGTAAAGGATGCCCTGGCCAAAGCCAATGAGGAGAAGTCGGGCGACCGGCTGGCGGGCATCGCCGCCGAAAATGCCGAGGAGCGGGTGGCGGCCAAGGTTGTGGTGGCCAACCTGACCCTGGCCGATCTGCGCAACCACCCCGCCGTCCCCTATGAGGAGGACGAGGTCACCCGCATTATCCAAGACGATGTGAACGAAACAATTTATGACCAAATCAAGAACTGGACGGTGTCTGAGCTGCGGGAGTGGCTGCTGGCGGAAAACCACGACGGGGACGCCATCCGCTGGGTGAGCCGGGGGCTGACGGCGGAGATGAT
>NZ_CALXFV010000155.1 GCF_944387675.1 uncultured Flavonifractor sp.
TTTCAGCTTCTTCAGCTGGCGCAGGTGGCGGCTCAGGCAGTCCAGACCGCCGTCTCCCACCACATCGCCTACCGCCAAAATATTCAGGATCATAGCGCTCCTCCCTCTGTTTTAAACGAAATCTATTATATGTGATTTTTGAGAAAAGGGCAATTGTAGTTTGTTGTTTCCAAATCGGAACCGCTCCCGTAACCTTTTGTACCGTTCCCCATGATAGAATAGAGGCGGAAAGGAAGGTTTTTGCATGAAACGCGCCGCAATTTGTCTTTTTTCCCTGTTGTTCCTTGCCTCCTGCGGGCAAACCAGGCCGGTGGAGCAGGCCAATTTCCCCTCTCCCTCCCCCGCTCCCGCCGTCACACCCTCCCCCAGTCCCGCGCCGGAGTCCACGCCGCCGGAGCCATTGATAACCCAGGCGGAGCTGGAGCAGGCCGTCGCCCGGGCAGGAACGGACTGGGGCGCCATGGGTATCCAGGCCGCCGCCATCCAGGGCGGGGAGCTGATCGCCCAGGCCGCCTGGGGCTGGGCGGTGGACGGACAGGCGCCCATGACGGCGGAGCACAAGATGCGCTGCGCCTCCCTGACCAAGATTGCCACCGCCCTCTCCGCCGGAGTGCTGATGGAGCAGGGAATCATCACCCCCCAGAGCGACCTGTCGGACTGTTGGGGGGTGACGGTGCGCAATCCCACCTATCCCGACCATTCCATTACGGTGGACATGCTTCTCACCCACACCTCCTCCCTCACCGACGCCAGCGGCAGCCTGGCCGCCCTGAAAGGGTCCGCCGCCCGGCAGCGGCTGGCGGGCGACGGCTTTCAGGAGGTGGAGCCGGGAGCTCTGGGGAGCTGGTGCTACAACAACTACGGCTTTGCCGTGCTGGGTATGACCCTGGAACTGGCCGCAGGCCGGATGCTGGACGCAGTGCTGGGGGAGGCCGTGCTCACCCCTCTGGGAATTGACGCCGCCTTTGAGGCGGGCAGCGCAACCCACACCGGCCTGCTCTGCCCCCTGTACCAGGATGGCGCGGTCACCCGCTCGGTCCCGGAGCAGGAAGGCTATGTGCGCATCGACCAGCCGGGCTACCGGGGCAACTTCTACGCCGGGGGCTTCACTTGCAGCGCCGGGGACATGGCCAGACTGACCGCCCTGCTGGCGGCGGACGGCAAATATCAGCAGGAGCAGCTTCTCGCCCCGGAGACGGTGGCCTACCTGGAGCAGCCTCTGGGCCAGACGCCCGACGGCTTCTTGCAGTGCAGGCCCCTGCGCTGCCGGGAGAACATGTACGGCAGGGTGCGCATGTATTACCACACCGGTTCGGCCTACGGTTTTTACGGCCTGATGTCCTACGACCCGGACACCGGGGACGGCGTGGTGGTCTTCACCAACGGCGCCAGGGGGGACATTGACTCCTGGGGCGTGTATCAGGTGTGCAGTCAGATTGCCTGGGCGGTCTACGGCCAGGCCGAGTGAGGAGGTACCCGCTTGCATCCACACAAGGTACTGGCCGCCGTCCTGCTTCTGGCGGTCGTGACAGGGTGCTCCGCCCCGGCCCCGGCTCCCACACCCACGCCCACACCCGCTCCGGCTCCAGCTCCTACGCCCGCTCCTCCCACGGTGGCCACCCTGGCGGTGTGCGGGGACGTGATGAGCCATATGCCGGTGACCCGTGATGCCTGGGACGAGGAGCGGGGCATTTACGACTATACCCCCATTTTTGAGCAGGCCCGGCCCTATGTGGAGGGGGCGGACTACGCCGTGGCCAATCTGGAAACCACCTTGTCCGCCCAGGGTCCCTACTCCGGCTACCCCGCCTTCCGCACCCCGGCGGCGCTGGCAGAGGATTTGAAGGAGCTGGGCTTTGATCTGATGCTCACCGCCAACAACCACTGTCTGGACAAGGGCTATGAGGGGCTGGTCTCCACCCTAGAGGCCCTGGATGGGGCGGGGCTGGCCCATGTGGGGACCTGGACCTCGGCGGAAAAGGCCGCAAGTCCCGTCCATCTGGCCGACGTGGGTGGCATACAAGTGGCCTTCCTGGGCTACACCTACGGCACCAACGGTATCCCCCTGCCCAGCGGAAAGGACTGGGCCGTCAGTCTGTTCAACACCGATTACATGACCAGTCTGTCCACCCCGGACACGGAAAAGCTGGAGGCCGACCTGGCCGCCGCCCGGTCCATGGAGCCCGACCTCATCGCCGTGATGATCCACTGGGGAGTGGAGTACCGCACCGAGCAGAACAGCTACCAGGAGGAGATGGCCGACCTGCTCATTGCAAACGGAGCCGACCTGGTGCTGGGCGGCCACTCCCATGTGCCCCAGCCTATGGAGACGCGCACCGTCACCGGCTGGGACGGCTCCCAGCGCACCGGCTTCGTGTGCTACTCCCTGGGCAACTTCATTTCCTCCCAGGTAGACCCTCTCACCGACACTACCGCCGTCCTCACGCTGGAGCTGACCCGGGACAATGAGACAGGCGAGACCAACCTCACCGACTGGTCTTATGTCCCCATGCTGATGGTGCGGCGGAACGGGACGGAGCGGGTCTTTACCCTCACCGACGCCTCCGTCATCCCCGCCGGCGCGGACGGCTCCCTTGTCCAGTGCCTGGAAGAAGCAAAGGAAAATTGTCTGGAAATTTTCGGTTTTTAATTCTTTTCGTAGCTTTTTGCCTCTGAATTGTAACCTCCTTTGTCACCCTTTGTACCGATATCCATGGTACCATAGGGGTGACAAAGGAGGTTTTATTATGAAGCGCATACTTCCGGCTGCCCTTGCCTTGCTGCTCCTGGCTGGCTGTGCAAAACAGGCTCCGACCCCCGCCAGTCCCTCACCGGCGGCAGAGACCCGTCCCCTGACCCAGGAGGAGATAGACCGGGTCAACGAGGCCTTCCTCTCCCACATGGAGCGGGACGGCGTCACCTACGCCACGCCGGTGAGCGGGTTCTTCACCAGCTACTATGACGATGTGACCCAGCTGGACTTCTTCGACTTCCTCTACTACTTCCCCGGCGACGGCACCCTGGGGGAGGAAGACCAGGCGGAGTATGCCGCCCTGGCCGCCCTGCCCGACTTCCCCTACCGGGACGAGGTGGACACCCTGGGCTGGGATTCCCCGGAGGACCTGCCCGTGCCCACCCACCGCATCCCCCGCGCCTCGGTGGACGAGGCCCTGGAGCGGTACGCCGGCATCACCGCCGCCGACCTGGCGGACACCTCCGGCGTGCCCTATTCGGAGGAATACGACGCCTGGTACACTTTCTCCAGCGACTTCGGCCCCGGAACCTTTGTGTGCGCCGGCGGCCAGGTGGACGAGGAGGCCGG
>NZ_CALXFV010000156.1 GCF_944387675.1 uncultured Flavonifractor sp.
GCCCGCCTGCGGCGGGGATGGGCCTGAAAAGCCCTTAATTCAGAATCAAAGTCTCCCCATCCATCTCCGCGGGCTTTCCCAGGCACCCCACGCGTCAGGCCGCGCGGGGACCCCGGATCTTTTTATCTGCTCGGGGCAAATGAATTGCCCCGGCATCAAGGTTTTGACCTTCGGCCAAAACGCTTGGACGGCGCAAGCGCCGCCCGCCTGCGGCGGGGATGGGCCTGAAAAGCCCTTAATTCAGAATCAAAGTCTCCCCATCCATCTCCGCGGGCTTTTCCAGGCCCATCAGATCCAGCATGGTGGGGGCGATGTCGGCCAGGCGGCCGTCCCGCAGCTTCACGTCGGCCCCCACAATGTAGAAGGGGACCAGGCTGGTGGTGTGGGCGGTATAGGGGGTCACTCCATCCTCGTCCAGCATCCGGTCGGCGTTGCCGTGGTCGGCGGTGATGAGGGACACGCCGCCCATCTTGGTGGTGGCCTCCACTACCTTGCCCACGCCCTCGTCCACGGCCTCTACCGCCTTCACCGCGGCGTCAAACACCCCGGTATGACCCACCATGTCGCAGTTGGCAAAGTTGAGAATGATCACATCGTACTTGCCGCTCTCAATGCGGCGCACCGCCTCCTCAGTGACCTGGGGGGCGCTCATCTCAGGCTGCAAATCGTAGGTGGCCACCTTGGGGGAGGGGATGAGGCACCGGTCCTCCCCGGGGAACACCTGCTCGGCGCCGCCGTTGAAGAAAAAGGTCACATGGGCGTACTTCTCGGTCTCGGCAATGCGCAGCTGGGTGTAGCCCTGGCGGGCAATGTATTCCCCGAAAATATTCACCAGCTCGTGATGGGGGAAGGCGATGAGCACATTGGGCATGGTGGCGTCGTACTCAGTGGTACACACGTAGGTCACGGGGAAATATCCGTGTTTGCGCGCCACGTCGGTAAAGGCGGGGTCCACAAAGCAGCGGGTAATCTCCCTGGCCCGGTCGGGGCGGAAGTTCATGAAGATGACGGAGTCACCCTCCTTCACCTTTCCCTCCTTGGTACATACCACAGGCTCCACAAACTCGTCGGTGACACCGGCATCATAGGATTTCTGCACGGCATCCGCCGGATCGGGATTCTGGATGCCCACGCCCAGAACAATGGCGTCATAGGCCCGCTGGAGCCGCTCCCACCGCTTGTCCCGGTCCATGGCGTAGAAGCGGCCCATGACAGTGGCCACCTGGCCCACGCCGAGTTCCCCGCACTTGGCCACCATCTGCTCCACATACTCCTTGCCGGAGGCGGGGGGTACGTCCCGCCCGTCCAGGAAGCAGTGGACGAACACCTTGTGCAGGCCCCGGCGCTTGGCCATCTCCAGCAGGGCGAAGATGTGGGTGATGTGGCTGTGAACCCCGCCGTCGCTCAGCAGGCCGAACACGTGCAGCGCCCCGTCCCGCTCCTTGCAGTCGTCCATAGCCTCAATATAGGCCTCATTTTCAAAAAAGCTGCCGTCCTGGATGGCCTTGGTGATCCGGGGCAGATCCTGGAACACCACCCGGCCGGCGCCGATGTTGGTGTGGCCCACCTCGGAGTTGCCCATCTGTCCCTCGGGCAGACCCACATCCATACCGGATGCGGCCAGCTTGCAGCCCGGATTTTCCCCAAAGATTTTGTCCAGGTTGGGGGTGCGGGCGGCGGCGATGGCGTTTCCGGTCTTGTCCGCCCGCAGGCCAAAGCCGTCCATAATAATGAGTGTGGTCGGTGTTTTACTCATATGTTACCTCTTGTTCTCTGCCCCAACCGGCAACTTACTCCTGATTGGCGGCGTTGATGATCTCCACAAAGTCGGGGGCCTTCAGGGACGCACCGCCGATAAGGCCGCCGTCCACGTCGGGCTGGGCCAGCAGCTCCTGGGCGTTCTTGGCGTTCATGGAGCCGCCGTACTGAATGGTCACGGCCCGGGCCACCCGGGCGCCGTACAGCTTGCGGATCACGGTGCGGATGGCCTCGCACACCTCACCGGCCTGCTCGGCGGTGGCGGTTTTGCCGGTGCCGATGGCCCAGATGGGCTCGTAGGCGATGACCACGTGGCGCATCTTGTCCGCCGGCACGCCGCACAGGGCGGCCTTCACCTGGTAGGAGATGAGATCCATGGTGACCCCCAGCTCCCGCTGCTCCAGGCTCTCGCCCACACACACAATGGGATACAGGCCGGCCTCCAGGGCGGCGTGTACCTTCTTGTTCACGGTGAAGTCGGTCTCATTGTAGTACTGGCGGCGCTCAGAGTGGCCGATGATCACATACTTGACCCCGATCTCCTTGAGCATCTCCGCAGAAACCTCGCCGGTGAAGGCGCCGTGGGACTCATAGTGGCAGGTCTCCGCGCCGATGGCCACCCGGCTCTCCTTAAACAGCCGCACCGCGGCCTGAAGGTTCACGGAGGGTACGCACAGCACCACCTCGCACCACTTGGGCTTGCCGATGAGGGGCTTGAGCTCCTCGGCAAAGGCGCGGGTCTCGGACAGGGTCTTGTTCATCTTCCAGTTGCCGGCAATAATGGTCTTTCGATATCTTCTGTTCATTGGGATGGCACCTCTTTCTTCCAATCTTCATATTCAAAAGTCTGTAAACGGATTCTGTCAAATCAGGCGTCCAGCAGGCAGGCCACGCCGGGCAGTTCCTTGCCCTCCATGAATTCCAGGGAGGCACCGCCGCCGGTGGAGATGTGGGTCATCTTGTCGGCATAGCCCAGCTGCTGCACTGCGGCCGCGCTGTCGCCGCCGCCGATGATGGTGATGGCGTCGCTCTTGCTCAGGGCCTCGGCCACGGCCTTGGTGCCGGCGGCGAAGGCGGGGAACTCAAACACGCCCATGGGGCCGTTCCAGATGACGGTGCCGGCATCCTTCACCGCCTCGGCATAGGCGGCAATGGCCTTGGGGCCGATGTCCATGCCCATGCAGTCATCGGGGATGGACATGCTGTCCACGGTGATGGGCTGGGCGTCGGCGGAGAACTCCTTGGCGCACACGGTGTCTACGGGCAGCAGCAGCTTCACGCCCTTCTCCTGGGCCTTCTTCATCATGTCGTTGCAGTAGTCCAGCCAGTCGGCCTCCAGCAGGGACTTGCCGATGGCGCCGCCCTGGGCCTTCAGGAAGGTATAGGTCATGCCGCCGCCGATGATGATGGTGTCGGCAATCTCCAGCAGATTGTTGATCACGCCGATCTTGGAGGACACCTTGGACCCGCCCAGGATGGCCACCAGGGGCCGCTTGGGATTGGCCAGGGCGCCGCCGATGATCTCCAGCTCCTTCTGAATCAGGAAGCCGGACAC
>NZ_CALXFV010000157.1 GCF_944387675.1 uncultured Flavonifractor sp.
GAGATCGCCGACCGGGGCATCCACCTGTCCCGGGTGGGCCAGGTGCTCATCGAGCGGTGCATCTCCGGCTGGAAGGAAATCGAGTTCGAGGTCATGCGGGACGGAGCGGGCAACGTGATCCAGATCTGCTCCATGGAGAATGTGGACCCGGTGGGGGTCCACACCGGCGACTCCATTGTGGTGGCCCCCACCCAGACCCTGGCCAACAAGGAGTTCCAGATGCTGCGCAAGGCGTCTCTGGACATCATCTCCGCCCTGGAGATTGAGGGCGGGTGCAACGTGCAGCTGGCCTTGAACCCGGACAGCTTTGAGTACGCCGTCATCGAGGTCAACCCCCGTGTCTCCCGCTCCTCCGCCCTGGCCTCCAAGGCCACCGGCTACCCCATCGCCAAGGTGGCGGCCAAGATCGCCCTGGGCTATACCCTGGACGAGATTCCAAACGCGGTAACCGGCAAGACCACCGCCTGCTTTGAGCCCACCCTGGACTACTGCGTGCTCAAAATTCCCCGCCTGCCCTTTGACAAGTTCACCACCGCCAGCCGCACCCTGGGTACCCAGATGAAGGCCACCGGCGAGGTGATGGCCATCGGCAACTCCTTCGAGGGGGCGCTGATGAAGGCCATCCGCTCCCTGGAGCTGCCGGTAAAGTCTCTGCGCCTGCCCGGCCTGGACGAGCTGTACACCGAGGAGATTGAGGACCGGCTGGTGAACATCGACGACCAGCGGCTCTTCGTGGTGGCGGAGGCCCTGCGCCGGGGCTTCTCCCCGGAGAAAATCAACAAGATCACCAAGTACGACCTGTGGTTTTTGGACCGGTTCCAGGCCATTGTGGACATGGAGGACCGGCTGGACCACGGCCGCCTGGACGAGATCACCCTCCGCACCGCCAAGGAGATGGGCTTCTCCGACGCCTGGATTGCCGCCCTGTCCGGCAAGGAGCGGGGGGAGATCAAGGCTCTGCGGGAATCCTTCGGCATCCGCCCCGCCTTCAAGATGGTGGATACCTGCGCCGCCGAGTTTGAGGCCCAGACCCCCTATTACTACTCCACCTACGACCAGGAGAACGAGGCCCTGGACGAGCTTAGCCTGCCCCAGGTGGGGGAGCTGGCGCCCCACATCCCAGAGGCCCCCTGGCTGTCCGCCGCCGCTGCCGAGCCCCACCGCAAGGCGGCCGGGGAGGAGAAGAAAAAGGTGCTGGTGCTGGGCTCCGGCCCCATCCGCATCGGCCAGGGCATCGAGTTTGACTACTGCTCGGTCCACTCGGTCTGGGCCTTCAAGCGCCTGGGCTACGAGACCATCATCATCAACAACAACCCCGAGACCGTGTCCACCGACTTCGACGTGGCGGACAAGCTGTATTTTGAGCCGCTTACCGCCGAGGATGTGGAGGCGGTGGTGGAGCTGGAGCGCCCCTGGGGCGCCGTGGTGCAGTTCGGCGGCCAGACCGCCATCAAGCTGGCCCAGGCCCTGACCAATATGGGAGTCCCCATCCTGGGTACCTCCGCCGATGGGGTGGACGCCGCTGAGGACCGGGAGCGGTTTGACGAGATTTTGAATCAGTGCGGCATTCCCCGGGCCGCAGGCAAGACGGTGTTCACCACCGAGCAGGCCCTGGCCGCCGCCCGCGAGGTAGGCTATCCCGTGCTGGTGCGCCCCTCCTACGTGCTGGGGGGCCAGGGTATGGAGATTGCCTACAACGACCGGAATATCACCGAATTTATGCGCATCATCAACCAGGTGGAGCAGGAGCACCCCATTCTGGTGGACAAGTACCTCATGGGCCGGGAGGTGGAGGTGGACGGCGTGTTCGACGGGGAGGACCTGCTCATCCCCGGCATCATGGAGCACATCGAGCGGGCCGGCGTCCACTCCGGCGACTCCATCTCCGTCTATCCTCCCATCCATATTGAGGACAAGCACAAGCAGACCATTCTCAAATACACCTACGATCTGTCCAAGGCCCTGGGGGTGGTGGGCCTGGTGAACATCCAGTTCGTCATCTATGACGACACGGTGTATGTCATCGAGGTCAACCCCCGCTCCTCCCGCACCATCCCCTACATCTCCAAGGTCACCGGGGTACCCATCATTGATCTGGCCACCAAGGTGATGCTGGGCGGGAGGCTGAAGGAGCTGGGCTACGGCACCGGCATCTATAGAGAGGCCGACTACTACGCCGTGAAGATGCCGGTGTTCTCCTTCGAGAAGCTCACCGACGTAGACACCGGCCTGGGTCCCGAGATGAAGTCCACCGGCGAGTGCCTGGGCCTGGCCGAATCCTTCCCCCAGGCCCTGCTGAAGGCATTCAAGGGGGCCAACATGAAGGTTCCCAAGAGCGGCGGGCGCATCATCGTCACCGTGAAGGATGAGGACAAGGGGGAACTGCTGGGCATCGCCCAGGGCTTTGCCGACATGGGCATTGAGATTCTTGCCACCAGCGGCACCTGCGATGCCCTCAACGCCGCCGGTATCCCCGCCCGGAAGGTGGCGCGGGTGTCCGAGGCCCATCCCAATATCCTGGACATGATCGCCTCCGGTACCGTGGATCTGGTCATCAACACCCCCACCCGGGGCCGCCGCCACGACACCGACGGCTTCAAGATCCGCCGCTCCGCCGTGGAGCACAGTGTGGCCTGCATCACTGCCATCGACACCGCCCGGGCCATGCTCACCGTCCGCACCCAGAGCCGGGCCTCCGACCTGCGGCCCATTGATATTACCCAGATCTAAATAAATGGGGAACTTCCTCCTTTCAAATTCGTCTGTTATAATACATAGGACAAAATTTGAAAGGAGGAGTTTTTATGCGCAGATGGTTGGCGATAGCCTTGGCGGCGGGCCTTTTGACGGTGGTACTGTCCGGGTGTGTCATGGAGGCGACCTCAGCGAAGCCGGTGATCTACCTCTATCCAGAGGAGGAGACCCGGGTGAACGTCAAGTTAGACTACGACGGTACCCTTACTTCAACCTATCCTCTCTACGGAGATGGCTGGACGGTGGATGCAGCCCCAGACGGCACCCTCACCGACCCTGCCACCGGGCGGCAGTACTATTGCCTGTTCTGGGAGGGCGTGGCAGACACAGCGTATGATTTCTCCACCGGGTTCTGCGTAACAGGAGCGGACACCGCTGCCTTTTTGGAGGGCGCTCTGGCTGACCTGGGCTTAACAGAAAAAGAGGCCAACGAGTTCATCATCTACTGGCTGCCCAGGATGGAGGGAAATGCCTGGAACCTGATCTCCTTCCAGCAGGAGGCCCACATCGACACCGCCGTGCTGACCATGGATCCGG
>NZ_CALXFV010000158.1 GCF_944387675.1 uncultured Flavonifractor sp.
GAGGCCTGGTCCCCCCGGCAGCAGAAATACTTCGAGGTGTGCTCCTGCTCCAACCTGGGGGACGCCCAGGCCCGCCGTCTGAAGATGCGGGTAAAGGGAGAAAAGGGCATGTACCTCCCCCACACCCTGAACAACACCGTGGTGGCCCCGCCTCGGATGCTCATCGCCTTCCTGGAGAACAACCTCCAGGCCGACGGCTCGGTGAAGATCCCCGCCCCCCTGCGCCCCTACATGGGCGGCAAGGAAGTACTGGTACCCAAACGGGCATAAGGAGTAATCATGTCTGCAAAAGAGAAAACCCGCAGCTTTCTGGCCGAGTTCCGCAAATTCATCGCCCGGGGGAATGTAATGGACCTGGCGGTGGGCGTCATCATCGGCGGCGCCTTCAAAACCATTGTGGACTCCCTCACCAACGATATTCTCATGCCTTTCGTGGGCATCTTTATCGGGGAGAGCACCTTTGCCGCCCTCTCCTTCCAGCTGGGGGACGCCACCATCGCCCTGGGCAGCTTTGTCCAGGCGGTGGTCAACTTCCTCATCATGGCCTTTGTCATCTTTCTGCTGGTGAAGGGAATCAACGCTTTCCACCGAAAAAAGGAGGAGGCCCCCGCCCCCGCTCCCAAGCCTTCGGCGGAGGAGGTCCTTCTCACCGAGATTCGGGACCTGCTGAAGGAGGCCCGCCATGACTGACCGGCAGCCAGAGGACAGATCCCGGGAAACCCGGGCGTCCTATACCCCAGCCTCCCCGGTCAAGCGTATTCTGGCCTGGGTGGGCATCGTGTATATGGTGTGCTTGGTGCTGCTCAACCTCTACCCCTTCTTCCACCAGGGCCGGTATCTAACCGGGGTGGCCCCCCTGTTCGCCTGCCCCGGCATCGCCGGGCTGCTGGCCATCGCCCTGTACACCCTGCGGCGGCCCGACGAGACCTACGCCAAACGGGCCTCCATGGCGGTGCTGGCCCTGGTGTGCGCCGTGGGTCTGGCGGTGAGTCTGGCGCTGGGGGTCCCTCCCCTGCTGGCCGGGCTGGGAGGCGGACAATGAGGGCGCGGATCGAGCGGGGTCTGGCCGCCCTGGGCCTAACTCCCCCGCCCCAGGCGGCGGCACAGCTGGAAGCATACGGCCGCCTGCTGCTGGAGCAGAACCAGGTGATGAACCTCACCGCCATCACCGACCCCGACCAGGTGGTGGACCTCCACTTCCTGGACAGCGCCGCCCTGCTCACCATCGGGACGGCCTTTGCAGGCAAAACCCTCATCGACGTGGGGACCGGCGCCGGCTTCCCCGGCCTGCCCCTGAAACTTCTGGAGCCCTCCCTTTCCGTCACCCTGCTGGACAGCCTGGGGAAGCGGGTGAGCTGGCTGGAGGACGTATGTAAAGCGCTTTCCCTTGACAATGTGACCTGCCTTCACGCCCGGGCGGAGGAGCAGGCGCGGGAGACCGGCTTCCGGGACAGCTTTGACCTGGCGGTGTCCCGGGCGGTGGCCTCCCTGGAGGTGCTCAGTGAGCTGTGCCTGCCCTATGTAAAGGTAGGGGGCAAATTTTTGGCCATGAAAAGCGTGGACAGCGGGGCGGAAACCGAGGGGGCGGCCCGGGCCATTGCCAAGCTGGGGGGCAGGCTGCTGCCCCGGGTGGACTACACCATCCCCGGCACCGGCATTGTCCACCGGGTGGTGGCGGTGGAAAAGGTGTCCCCCACTCCCAAGGAGTACCCCCGCCGGTGGGCAAAGATCCAGAAGGCGCCGCTGTGAGGGGAAAATTCCCGCATACTGCACAAAAAGTCATTGATTCTATTGGGAAACCATGATATGGTATTGATAGTTGAAACGGAGTGTGCCTATGTCCACTGCAATCGTCATAACCTCCGGCAAGGGCGGCACGGGCAAGACCTCCCTCACCGCCGGCCTGGGTTCCTGCCTGGCGGCCCTGGGGAAGCGGGTGCTGTGCCTTGATATGGATATCGGCCTGCGCAACCTGGATCTGAGCCTGGGACTCAGCGACCGGGCGCTGATGGACTTTACCGACGTGCTGTGCGGCCGCTGCCCGCTGGAGAAGGCGGCGGTGGCCCACCCGGTGATCCAGGGGCTGAGCCTGATCACCGCGCCGGTGACTCTGCCCCCTCAGCCGCTGAGCCAGCAGGCCATGGAGCAGCTGGTGCGCCAGGCCAAGGACCGGTATGACTTTTTACTGATGGACTCCCCAGCGGGGCTGGGAGAGGGGTTCCGGCTGGCCTGCTGCGGCGCGGACCGGGCCATCGTGGTATCCACCACCGACGCCTCCGCCCTGCGGGACGCCCAGCGGACGGTGACCCTGCTGCGGGGGAGCATTCCCCGCATCCACCTGGTGGTCAACCGGGTGCAGCCCAAGCTGCTCCGCCGCCTGCACACCACCATTGACGACGCCATGGACGCCGCCGGCCTGCCCCTGCTGGGCATCGTGCCGGAGGACCCCCAGGTGATGCTCTGCGCCAACCGGGAGCAGCCCCTGATCCTCCACGCCAACCGGGGCGCCGCCACCGCCTACTTAAACATTGCCAAGCGCCTGCTGGGGCAAAAAACGCCCCTGATGCGGATTCGATAACACTTGATAGGGAAAAGAGAGGATTGATTTATGAATATCGCGTTGATGAGCCACGATCGAAAAAAGGAGCTGATGGTTCAGTTCTGTATCGCCTACTGCGGCATTTTGTCCAAGCACACGATCTGCGCCACCAACACGACGGGGCGTCTGGTGGCGGAGGCTACCGGCTTGCCGGTGCAGCTCTTCCTCTCCCATGAGCACGGGGGCAGCCAGCAAATTGGCGCCCGCATCGCCTACAATGAGATTGATATGGTCCTCTTCTTTTCCGACCCCCAGTCCAACGATTTGGACGCCGATTTGCAGTATATCACCCGGCTGTGCGACCAGAACAGCGTTCCCTACGCCACCAACGTGGCCACGGCGGAAATCCTCATCCACGGCCTGGAGCGGGGGGATCTGGACTGGCGGGATATCGTCAATCCCAAGACAAAGCCTTTTACCGCCTGAT
>NZ_CALXFV010000159.1 GCF_944387675.1 uncultured Flavonifractor sp.
GGCTCTGCCGGCGGTGGCTCCATCGGCGGCGGCACGGAAGAGAACCCCGACCAAGATGAGTCCCCCCGGCCTCATCCCTTTACCGACGTGGCCGACGGCGCCTGGTACGCCGACGCGGTACAGGCTGTGTATGAGCTGGCACTGATGACCGGCACCACTCCCGACCGGTTTTCCCCCGACCTGACCACCAGCCGGGCCATGCTGGTCACCATGCTCTACCGGCTGGAGGGCAGCCCCGCCGCATCCGGCGCTGCCCCCTTCCCCGACGTGGCGGACGGTCAGTGGTATGCGGGCGCGGTAGCTTGGGCCAGCGCCAGCGGTATCGTCACCGGCTACGACAACGGCCGGTTCGGCCCGGAGGACACCATCACCCGGGAGCAGCTGGCCACCATCTTCTACCGCTACGCCTCCTGGAAGGGCTATACCGGCGCCTCTCCCGCTCCCATGGACAGCTACCGCGATGCCGACCAGGTCTCCCCCTATGCGGTGGACGCCATGGGCTGGGCCATCTCTGCGGGGCTGATAACCGGCACCAGCGACACCACTCTCTCCCCCTCTGATTTTGCCACCAGAGCGCAGGCGGCTGTGATCCTGAGCCGTTTTTGTAAAAATCTAGAGTCCAAATAACAAGCAGTGCCCCCCGGCGGGATATTCCGTCCGGGGGGCGCTGTGCTTTTTCAAAAGAAAAAATCTGGATCGCTCCAGATTCCCACAAAAAGCCGTTGACTTTTCCAATTCATACATGGTATACTTAAATGCTTTCATGTCCAGAGCGCGTTTTCCCGCTGCTCCCCCATGTTACGAACAATATAGCACAGGGCCGTGGGATGCGCAAGAGGATATCATTATATTTTGTCCACGCGTCCGGGCGTGTAGCACCCGGATTGAACCGTCCGGTTCGTGCGGTTCGACGAAAAGCAGCCGATGAAAACCGGGTGCGGACCCTTCCAGGCCGCGCCCAGACAAAGAAAACGAGGTGTTTTTTCTACGATGGTCAAGGACGTCTACTACGGCAAAACCCTCCGCAAGAGCTTTGCCCGCCATGAAGAGATCCTGGACATGCCCAACCTCCTGGAGGTACAGAAGAACTCCTACCAGTGGTTCCTGGACACGGGACTGCGGGAGGTCTTCAAGGATGTGGCCTCCATCACCGACTACGCCGGCAATCTGGAGCTCTCCTTCATCGACTACTCCATGGATGAGCCTCCCAAGTACTCCGTGGAGGAGTGCAAGGCCCGGGACGCCACTTACGCCGCTCCCATCAAGGTGCGGGTGCGCCTGCGGAACAAGGAGACCGAGGAGATCAAGGAGCAGGAGATCTTCATGGGGGACTTTCCCCTGATGACCAAGGCCGGCACCTTTGTCATCAACGGCGCTGAGCGGGTTATTGTCTCCCAGATTGTCCGCTCCCCCGGCATCTATTACGCCCGCAACGAGGACAAGGCCGGCACCGTCACCTACGCCACCACCGTCATTCCTTACCGGGGTGCCTGGCTGGAGTATGAGACCGACCTCTCCGACATCTTTTACGTCCGCATTGACAAAAACCGCAAGCTGCCCATCACCTGCCTGATCCGGGCGGTTGGTCCCAAGACAGACGCCGAGATCCTGGAGCTGTTCGGCGAGGACACCCGCATTGTGGCCACCCTGGAGAAGGACGCCTGTAAGACCTATGAGGACGCCCTGCTGGAAATCTACCGCAAGCTGCGCCCCGGTGAGCCCCCCACGGTGGACTCCGCCGAGAGCCTGCTCAGCGCCCTGTTCTTTGATCCCCGCCGGTACGACCTGTCCGCCGTGGGCCGGTACAAGTTCAACAAGAAGCTGGCCATCTGGTCCCGGCTGTCTGGCCAGAAGCTGGCCATGCCCGTTGTGGACCCCTCCACCGGCGAGATTCTGGCCGAACCCGGCGAGGTGCTCACCCGGGAACGGGCTCACGAGCTGGAAGCCAAGGGCGTCAATGAGGCGGTGCTGGATCTGGAGGGAACGCTGGTAAAGGTCTTTTCCAACCATATGGTGGATATGGCGGGCTTCGTGGACTTTGATCCCGCTGAATGCGGCGTCACTGAGAAGGTCCGCTTCACCGTCCTTCAGGAGCTGCTGGCCAACTATTCCGGCGAGGAGCTGAAGGACGCCATTCGGGAGCGCATGGACGATCTCATCCCCAAGCATATTATTGTGGATGATATCATGGCCTCCATCAACTACCTCAACTGCCTGGCCCACGGCGTGGGCAGCGCCGACGATATCGACCATCTGGGCAACCGCCGGCTGCGCTGCGTGGGTGAGCTGCTCCAGAATCAGTTCCGCATCGGCTTTTCCCGGATGGAGCGGGTGATCCGGGAGCGGATGACCATCCAGGACCTGGACATTGTCACCCCCCAGTCCCTCATCAACATCCGCCCCGTCACCGCCGCCATCAAGGAGTTCTTCGGCTCCAGCCCTCTGAGCCAGTTCATGGACCAGACAAACCCCCTGGCCGAGCTGACCCACAAGCGCCGCATGTCCGCTCTGGGTCCCGGCGGTCTGAGCCGGGACCGGGCCTCCTTCGACGTCCGGGACGTGCACTACTCCCACTATGGCCGGCTGTGTCCCATTGAGACCCCAGAAGGTCCCAACATCGGCCTGATTTCCTACCTGGCCTCCTATGCCCGCATCAACCGCTACGGCTTTATCGAGGCTCCCTACCGCAGGGTGGACCGGACCACCGGCAAGGTCACCGACGAGGTGATCTATATGACCGCCGATATGGAGGATGAGTTTACCATCGCCCAGGCCACTGAACCTCTGGACGAAAACGGCTGCCTGAAAAACCCCCGTATCACCTGCCGCCACCGCAACGAGATTATCGACGTGGACCGGGACCAGGTGGACTATATGGACGTCTCCCCCAAGATGATGTTCTCCATCGCCACCGCCCAGATCCCCTTCCTGGAGAACGACGACGCCAACCGCGCCCTG
>NZ_CALXFV010000160.1 GCF_944387675.1 uncultured Flavonifractor sp.
CTCTCACCACCTTCTGCTATTTTACCGCTTATAAACGAAAAAGCCCAGCCTAAGCTGGGCTTTTTCGACAGCCTCAAGCGGCGGAATCATCCGCCGCTTCTTTTTGCGCATATTCAGGCGGCAGAGGCATACCCTGTACCCGAGGTGAAAACCATGGTGGGCATCCTGGAAATCAGGGAGGGGAAGGGCCGCGGGCCGAGGGCGGAGGGCTGTGCTCTGCTGGATTTGCCCTGCCTGCGGGCGGAGATTCCGGCGCCCCCCGGCCTCAGCCCGGCCCGGCTTGCCCGGCGGGTGGACAAGGGGGCGCGGCTTCTGGCCCGGGCGGGGGTACGCCGGGTGGTGACGGCGGCGGAGTTTCCCTGGTGGGAAGTGCTGTACAGCCGAGGGTTGCGGCCGGTGGAGCCGGAAGATTTTTGCCAGGCCCTGGCTGTTCCGCTGGCCCTGGCGGCACTAGAACGGTGCGGCGTGCCGCCCCGGCAGGGGACGGTGGTGTTGTCCGGCCCCCGGGTGAACCGGGCGCTGCTTCGGACGGCGGAGGGACTTTGTCCCATGGTGCGCCGACTTTCCATCGACGTGCCGGATGGGGGCGCAGCCCTGGCGGACTGGCTGTGGCGGGAGTTCGGGGCGGCCATGGCTGACCCGGAGGCCGGAAAACGGGCGGACGTGGACCTCCGGTTCGGTCCGGCTGGAGGCGGAGGAAGAGTGGAGCTGGATCTGTACGGACCCAGACCAGAGCTGGGAGGCTTTGTCCTGCGGCCTCCAAAGGGCCTGGAGGCAGGCGGCCTGGACCGGCTGGCGGTGCTGGCCCTGCTGTGGGAGGAGGGCCGGCTGGACCTGGAGAAAATCCGAATTCTTCCATCCTGACGCCAAATTATTGACTTGACAGGAGGAATTAAACTACCTATAATATCGTATTAACGTGGCGGAATGTTTTCTGCTGAGCATTCAGAACAGCCGTGAACGGCTTCTTTTTTATCGTGAGAGCAAGGAAAGAAAGGTGTGCACGATCAACATGGCAAAAGAATTTAAATTGAGCGCGGAGCGCCTGGAGGAGCTGAAGCAGGAGCTGAATTATCTGAAAACGGTCCGGGAGAA
This sequence comes from uncultured Flavonifractor sp., assembly GCF_944387675.1. Taxonomy (GTDB): domain Bacteria; phylum Bacillota; class Clostridia; order Oscillospirales; family Oscillospiraceae; genus Flavonifractor. Next base: position 1,096 of record NZ_CALXFV010000160.1, read on the forward strand.
AGAGGTGGCCGATCAGATCAAGGAAGCCCGTTCCTTCGGGGACCTGTCTGAAAACAGCGAGTATGACGAGGCCAAGAACGAGCAGGGCAAGCTCTACTCCCGCATTGCGGAGCTGGAGAACATCCTGGGCAACTATGTGGTCATTGAAGAGCATGAGACCGACCCCAACTCCGTCCGGCTGGGCTCCAATGTGAAGGTGCTGGATTTGGAGTTTGAGGAGGAGGAGAGCTATCAGGTGGTGGGCTCCCAGGAGGCCGACCCCATGAACGGCCGTATTTCCGAGGATTCCCCCTTTGGAAAAGCCCTGCTGGGCCGGGCCGTGGGCGAGGAGGTCCAGGTGGAGGCCCCCGCCGGTATATTAAGATATCGTATTTTAGAGATTCAAAAGTAAGGAGCAAAAACGATGAGTACTGAAGAGAGAAGCGTCAATCAGCCCGAGGAGCAGCAGACCCTGTCCGAGCAGCGGCTCATCCGCCGCGCCAAGCTCAAGGAGCTCCAGGATGCGGGGCAGGACCCCTTCCATATCACCAAGTATGTGGTAAAGCACCGCTCCGCCGACATCAAGGAGAATTTTGATGCCCTGGAGGGTACCATGACCTCTGTCGCCGGGCGCATTATGTCCAAGCGGGGCATGGGCAAGGCGGTGTTCTGCGACTTGCAGGATGTGCAGGGCCGCATTCAGCTCTATGTCCGCATTGACGAGCTGGGCGAGGAGGCCTTTGCCAAGTTCAAGAAGACCGACATCGGCGACATCGTGGGCGTGGAAGGTGAGGTCTTCAAAACCAAGCGGGGCGAGATTTCCGTCAAGGCTCACAAGGTGACGCTTCTCTCCAAGTCCCTCCAGCCCCTGCCCGAGAAGTTCCACGGCCTCACCGACAAGGAGACGCGCTACCGCCAGCGGTATGTGGACCTCATTATGAATGAGGATGTACGCCGGGCCTTCCAGATCCGCACCGCCTTCATCAAGCATGTACGCAAGTACCTGGACGAGCGGGACTATATGGAGGTGGAGACTCCCGTCCTCAATACCATCTCCGGCGGCGCCACCGCCCGGCCCTTCATCACCCACCACAACACCCTGGGCATTGACATGTATATGCGTATCGCCACTGAGCTGCACCTGAAGCGGCTGGTGGTGGGCGGCTTTGAGCGGGTGTACGAGATCGGCCGCATCTTCCGCAATGAGGGCATGGACCCCAAGCACAATCCGGAGTTTACCTCCATTGAGCTGTACGAGGCCTATGCCGACTTCCACGACATGATGGACATCGCCGAGGGCATCCTGTCCACCGCCGCCAAGGAGATCCTGGGCTCCTACCAGGTGAAGTGGCTGGGCGTGGACATCGACCTGACCCCCGGCTGGAAGCGGCTGACCATGATTGACGCGGTAAAGCAGTATGTGGGCGTGGACTTTGACGCCATCTCCGACGACGAGACCGCCTGCAAGGCGGTGGAGGCCGTGGGCGTGGACATGGAGGGGTGCGAGCGCACCTGGGGTACCGCCCTGTACGAGGCCTTTGACCAGCGGGTGGAGGAGAAGCTGATTCAGCCTACCTTTATTACTATGTACCCCGTAGAGGTCTCCCCCCTCACCAAGCGCTCCCCCGCCGACCCCCGGCTCACCGAGCGGTTTGAGCTGTTCATCAACCATTCCGAGTTCGCTAACGCCTTCTCCGAGCTCAACGACCCCATCGACCAGCGGGGCCGCTTCGAGCATGAGCTTGCCCTCCGGGAGATGGGCAACGACGAGGCCGGCATGATGGACGAGGACTTCATCAACGCCCTGGAGTACGGCCTGCCCCCCAC
>NZ_CALXFV010000161.1 GCF_944387675.1 uncultured Flavonifractor sp.
ATGTTCAAGACCTTCCAGGGGGTCACCGAGGACGCCAAGAACACCGTGTACCTGCGGCCCGAGACCGCCCAGGGCATCTTTGTCAACTTCCCCAACGTCCAGCGCACCACCCGGAAGAAGCTGCCCTTCGGCGTGTGCCAGATCGGCAAGAGCTTCCGCAACGAGATCACTCCCGGCAACTTCACTTTCCGTACCCGGGAGTTTGAGCAGATGGAGCTGGAATTCTTCTGCAAGCCCGGCACCGACCTGGAGTGGTTCCAGTACTGGCGCTCTTTCTGCAAAGACTGGCTGCTGAGCCTGGGCATGCAGGAGGACCACCTGCGCCTGCGGGACCACAGCCCCGAGGAGCTGTGCTTCTACTCCAAGGGGACCACCGACTTCGAGTTCCTCTTCCCCTTCGGCTGGGGCGAGCTGTGGGGCGTGGCCGACCGCACCGACTACGATCTGACCCAGCACCAGACCGTCTCCGGCAAGGACATGACCTACTTCGACCAGGAGACCGGGGAGCACTACATCCCCTACGTGGTGGAGCCCTCCCTGGGCGCCGACCGGGTGACCCTGGCCTTCCTGGTGGACGCCTTTGACCAGGAGGTGGTGGGCCAGGACAAGAAGGGCAACGACGATGTGCGCACCGTGCTGCGCCTCCACCCCGCCCTGGCTCCCTTCAAGTGCGCCGTGCTCCCCCTGAGCAAAAAGGAAGTCCTCTCCGGCCCCGCCCAGCAGCTGCGGGATGAGCTGGCCAAGGACTTTATGGTGGACTACGACGACGCCGGAAGCATCGGCAAGCGCTACCGCCGCCAGGACGAGATCGGCACCCCCTTCTGCATCACCCTGGATTTCCAGACCGTGGGGGACGAAAACACCCCCGCCGACGGCTGCGTAACCATTCGGGAGCGGGATTCCATGGCACAGGTGCGCATTCCCATGAGTGAGGTCAAGAACTACATTGCCCAGCGCGTCAAGTTCTAAATCAAAAAGAGCCCCGGCCAAACGCCGGGGCTGAGACTGTCGAAAAAGGCCGTTGGCCTTTTCCGACAAAAGGCTGCATGACGGATCGGCCTCGATTTCTTGCGAAATAGTCACCCGATCCGTCATGAGAAGTGTCATTTCCGAGGCACATGTCCCCGGAAATGACGAATTTCAGTATGATTCTGTCGCCTGCGGGCGACAGAACTCTGCGAGGCTCCCTACGGGGGAGGTTTTTCGACAAGCTGAGCCCCGGCCAAACGCCGGGGCTCTCAGCTTGTCGAAACAGCTCAGGCTGCAAGTGTGGATTTTGTCCGCGGAAAGCGGACAAAATCTGTATGCGGCAGACTGCATCCGGCTCGAAAAAGTGGCGGAGCCACTTTTTCAACAGTCTCTTTTCCACAGCGGAGGTGACTTTTGTGGAACGCACCCCTCTCTATACCACCCTGCGGGACTTTGCCGCCCAAGCCCCCCTGCGGATGCACATGCCCGGCCACAAGGGCAAACCCCTCCCCGCCCCCGAGCTGGCGGGGTATTCCGTCATCGACTTTACCGAGCTGCCCCCCACCGGCAACCTCTTTGACGGGGACGGCGCCATCGGGGCGGCGGAGGCGCTGTGGGCGGAGGTTTTCCACATGGAGAGCTGCCTCTTCCTCACCGGCGGCTCCACCCAGGGGGTGCTCTCCGCCCTTACCCTGGCCTGCCCTCCAGGCTCTGAGGTGCTGCTGGACCGGAGCTGCCACCGCTCCGCCTTCCACGCCCTGGCCCTGCTGGACCTGAAGCCGGTGTACGTACCCCGGCCCTGGCTGGCCGGGGGGGCGGTGGCCGGCCCCATTTCCCCCGGTCAGGTGGAAGCCCTGCTGGCGTCCCATCCAAATGCAAAAGCGCTTTGTATTACATCTCCCACTTATTACGGTGTGTTATCAGATATCCCCGCCCTGGCGGCCGTGATGCACCGTCACGGCGGGGTGCTGGTGGTGGATGGCGCCCATGGCGCCCACCTGCCCTTTCTGGGACTGGACCATTTTTCCGCCGCCGATCTGGCGGTGGTGTCCGCCCACAAGACCCTCCCCGCCCCGGGGCAGACCGCCCTGCTGCTGGCGGGGAAGGGCTTTTCCCACGGCGCGCTGCGGCGGGCGGGGGGCATCTACGGTTCCTCCAGCCCCTCCTACCCCATGATGGCGGCGCTGGATGTCTGCCGGGCGCATATGCTGGAGGAGGGGGCGGCCGCCTACCGCCGGGCGGCGGAGGGGACGGCGGCCCTGCGCCGGGAGTTCCCCGCCCTGACCGACCGGGACGCCCCCCTGGACCCCACCCGGCTCACCCTCCTCTCCCCCGACGGCCTGGCGGCCCAGGGGACGCTGGAGGGACTGGGGGTGTGGCCGGAGCTGGCGGACCGGGGCCATGTGGTGCTCATCCTCACCTGCGCCGACACCCCGGCGGACCTTGCCCGGCTGCGCTCCGCCCTGGGGGAGGCGGTCCTGGGACCCTGCCCCGCCCTTCCTCCGCCGCCGGAGCCGGGCGCCCAGATACGCACTCCCCGCCAGGCCCTTTTTGACCCGGGGGAGGACCGCCCCCTGAAGGAGGCGGAGGGGGAAATCGCCGCCCATCCCATCGCCCCCTATCCCCCCGGCGTGCCGGTGGTGGCCCCGGGGGAGGGGATTGAGAAAAAAACTATCGCATATTTGGAGGAAATAGGTTATAATAAGATTTGTCGAATCTGTTCCCGGCGGAATTGATTCTCTGTGTGTGAACCCAAGGCAGGAGGGATAGGAATGAAACTGGTCCTTGCGATCATCAACCATGACGACGCCAACACCGTCACCCAGTCCCTGACCAAGAAAGGCTTCTCCTCCACCAAGCTGGCCACCACCGGCGGCTTTCTGATGGCGGGGAACGTGACCATCCTCATCGGTGTGGA
>NZ_CALXFV010000162.1 GCF_944387675.1 uncultured Flavonifractor sp.
GCCCGAGCAGATGAAATCGCCGGGGTCCCCAACCTGCCCTGCGGGTTGGGAACGGCCGACGCCATGATCTGGCAGGGCGTTTCCTACTAAGATTCTCATATGCAAGGACATCCTCTGGGCAATCAGAGGATGCCCTTTCCCTCTGTTTATGGTATAATACCACCATCCTGAGAAATGCGAGGACCATGTGATGCTCCGTATCCAAAATATTGCCCTCCCTCTGGGCGGGGGCGAGGCACAGCTGAAAAAGAAGGCCGCTCGTCTTCTGGGAATCAAGCCGGATGCCATCACCAGCCTCACCCTGGCCCGACAGTCCATTGATGCCCGGAAAAAGAGTGACGTCCATTACGTCTGTACCGTGGATGTGGCTGTGGCCGGCGAGGAAAAGGTCATGGCCCGGTGCCGGGAGAAAAGCGTCAGCCTTTACGTCCCCCAGCCTTACGTCTTCCCACCGGTGCGGCGGGTCTCCTCCCTGCCGCCGGTGGTGGTGGGCATGGGACCGGCGGGGCTGTTCGCCGCTCTCTTTCTGGCCCGGCACAGCCTGGCCCCCATCGTACTGGAGCGGGGCCGCCCGGTGGAGGACCGGACGGCGGATGTGGAAACATTCTGGTCCACCGGCCTGCTGGACCCCACCTCCAACGTGCAGTTCGGGGAAGGAGGCGCTGGTACCTTCTCCGACGGCAAGCTGAACACCGGTACTCACGATCCCCGTATTTCCACCGTGTTCCGTACCCTGGTGGAGGCGGGGGCGCCGGCGGATATTCTGTATCAGAGCAAGCCCCACATCGGCACCGATGTGCTGCGGGACGTGGTACGCAACATCCGGCTGGAGCTTCTCCGGCTGGGGTGCCAGGTGCGTTTCGGCCACCAGCTCACCGGTCTTTCTCTCCGGAGCGGGGCGGTGGCGGGCCTGACGGTGGAGGGTCCCCAAGGGGCCTATTCCCTGCCCTGCGACGCGCTGATACTCTGCCCCGGCCACTCCGCCCGGGACACCTTCCAGATGCTCTATGCGGCGGGAATTCCTATGGAGCAGAAGTCCTTTGCCATCGGGGTGCGCATCGAGCACCCCCAGCGCGCCATTTCCCTGGCCCAGTTCGGCCCGGCCTGGGAGAAGCTGCCCGCCGCCGACTACAAGCTGGCCTGTCACCTGCCGGGCGGCCGCTCCGCCTTCACCTTCTGCGTCTGCCCCGGCGGCCAGGTGGTGGCCGCCGCCTCGGAGGAGGGGCGGCTGGTAACCAACGGCATGAGCCGCCGGGCCAGAGATGGGGAAACCATCAACGGCGGCTTCCTGGTGGGGGTAGGCCCCGCCGACTTTGGCTCGGATCACCCGCTGGCCGGCGTGGCCTACCAGCGGCACTGGGAGGAGGCCGCCTTCTCCCTGGGAGGCGGCGGGTACCTGGCCCCCGCCCAGCGAGTGGAGGATTTCCTGGCCCGGCGGCCCTCCACCCATCTGGGGACGGTAAAGCCCACCTACCGCCCCGGCGTCACCCCCGCCGATTTGGACGGCTGCCTGCCTGACTATGTTACCGACACCCTTCGAGGCGCTCTGCCCCTTTTTGACCGGAAGCTCCGGGGCTTTTCCGCCCCGGACAGCCTGCTCACCGGAGTGGAGACCCGCTCCTCCTCCCCCGTCCGCATCCTGCGGGGAGCGGACTTTCAGTCTGCCGTCCGGGGCCTCTACCCCTGCGGCGAGGGTGCGGGTTATGCCGGAGGTATTACAAGTGCCGCCGTGGACGGTATCAAAGTTGCCGAAGCAGTGGCCGGGCAGCTCTAAGTGAAGTTTGCCGCCGCGCTCCTGCGGCGGCAAACTTTTTTTCCTTCCCATGCAATCTTTCGCCCGGCTCAGGTGTGTTAGGGGCAGAAAGGAGAGAGAGCCATGGCCATGCAGCTCCGGGGGGACGCCCCCTTCTCCTATGCAATGGAGCACTATCTGGATACGGTTTACCGGGCGGCCTGCCACAACGCCCCCACACTGCAGGACGCGGAGGATGTGACCCAGGAGGTCTTTGAGGCCCTGCTGCGCAGCGGCAAGGCCTTTGCCGACGGGGAGCATCTGAAGGCGTGGCTGCTGCGGGTGGCCATCAACAAGTGCAAAAACCTCCGCCGGGCCAAGCGCTCCCAGGAGGTACCCCTGCCCCCCCAGTTTCCCGCTCCGGCGGGGACGGACGGCTCGGTGCTGGACGAGGTGCGGGCTCTGCCGGAGCCCTACCGTAACGCCATCTACCTGCACTATTTTGAGGGCTACACCGCCAAGGAGATCGGGGAGATCCTGGGGACCAAGCGGAACACCGTGCTGTCCTGGCTGTCCCGGGGGCGGCAGGCTCTGCGGGCGCGGATGATCGGAGGCTTTGAAGATGAATAGATTGGATTACATGGTCCAGGTGGAGGACCTGCGCGCCTCCCCGGCGCTGCGGACCCGGATCACGGCCCTGGCCGGGGAGGTGCGCCGGCCCCGGCGGCGGCTGAGGCCCTGGATGGGAGTGTGCGCCGCTCTGGCGGTGGTGGTGCTGGGCGGGGCCTGGCTGGTGACCAACGTGCGGATGGGCGGCAACGCCGGGGGCAGCGGCCATGAGGAGGCCTCCACCTTCATGTCCTACGCCGGTCCCGTCTTCCCCCTCACCCTGAGGGAGGAAAACAACAGCATCACGGCGGAGCGGAACATCACACTGGACTTTGCCCCCTGGCAGCGGGAATGGATATCCAACGAGGAGGAGGCGGCCGCCCTGGAGGGAGTCACCGAGGCCGAGCGGCAGGAGGCCCTGGAGCAGTACAACGAGTGGTTCACCGACGGCGGGTATTACCGCAGCTA
>NZ_CALXFV010000163.1 GCF_944387675.1 uncultured Flavonifractor sp.
AGAGAAATACAATAAACTCGTCCCCACCCAGGCGGCCTACAATATCGTTGGCCCGAAACAGCTCAGAAAGTGCCTGGTAGGAAAGGAGGAACGCATGTGAGCAAATGGATCTGTGGAATCTGCGGCTACATCTACGACGAAGAGAAGGAGGGTGTTCCCTTTGAAGCCCTTCCGGAGGACTGGGTTTGTCCGCTGTGCGGTGCAGACAAGCGTGTTTTTCGCCGGGAAGCGCCGCAGCCTGTTCCGGCACCGGTCCCCTCCTCTTCCCCTGCGCTGGAGCGAAAGGAGCTATCCGCCGGTGCGCTGGCCGCCGTATGCTCCAATCTGGCCCGAGGGTGTGAAAAGCAGTACCAGGACAAGCAGGCGGCCCTGTTCCGTGAGCTGGCTGACTTTTTTACCGCCGCCACCCCGCCCGTCCCTGACGGGGATCTGGACAAGCTGCTGGAACTGCTCCAGGAGGATCTGAACAGGGGGTATCCCGCGCTGAATGCCGCCGCCGTGGCCGCCGCTGACCGCGGGACTCAGCGCATCTGCGTCTGGGGGGAAAAGGTAACCCGTATGCTGGAATCCCTGGTCAGCCGCTACCGCAGGGAGGGGGATGCCTTTCTGAAGGACACCCAGGTATGGGTGTGCTCGGTCTGCGGCTTTGTGTACGTGGGGGACAGCGCCCCTCAGCTCTGCCCCGTGTGCAAGGTACCCGACTGGAAGTTTGAAAAAGTGGAAGGGAGGCGCTGAGAGATGAAACAAGTGGCGGTGAGAAACCTGCGCCTGTGTACCAAGGATTGCCTGTGCCTGTATGTCTGTCCCACAGGGGCCACCGATACGGAAAACAGCATCATCGACCTCAGCAAGTGCCTGGGCTGCGGCGTCTGCGCCGATGCCTGCCCCAGCGGCGCTATCTCCATGGTACCCACCCAATATCCGCCCCAGCAGAAAAAGGAGGCGGCGGTTGTGGCCCAGGCCAACGGCCTGGCCGAAGGCAAGGCGGAGCAGGAGCGGATGGCCCGCCAGCTGGCGGAGAAGGCAGAGGACGACGGCCTTTTCCGACTGATGACCGCTGTCGGAAAATCTGTCCGTCTGGTCAATGAGGATCTGCTGCGGGAGGCCGGCTATATGCTGCCCCAGAGTGCCAATACCCACCGGCTGCTCCAGGGGTTTGTGGCGGAACCCCCGGTCCCGGGCTTCCCTGCGGAGGCGGCCAAGCAGTTGCTGGAGCAAATTCCCTGCAACGAGGCCTGCCCGGAAGAAGCGCCCAGACCTGTGAGCCGGTGGAAGTGCAAGGTCTGCGGCTATATCTACGAGGGTGAGTCCCTGCCGGAGGGCTTTACCTGTCCGGTCTGCAAGCAGCCCGCCTCTTCCTTTGAGAGAATGGAGGAGACAGAATAGGGCGCCTGTTGCCGGGCTGCACGGCGGCTTGAACTGTTTCTTGATCAGAAAGCCCCCTTTAAGGACGCTCCAGCGCCCTTAAAGGGGGCTTTTTCTTGCAGCTTCACATCCCGCCCGTTTTCCTCTTCCCTGTCAGTCCGGCCAGGGCAGATCCACTACCGTGGGGACGTGGCCCACTGCGGGGAGGAAGCGCTCCAGGAAGTCGCGCAGGCCCACCCGGAGGGTGGAGGTGGAAAAGCAGGGGTGGCCGCTGATAGACTCTCCCGCCAGCAGCTCCCGGTCCATCACCAGGCGCACCTTGCCCGACTGGTCGTGGATCAGCTCAAAGGCGCTGGCCGAGCCGGGGGCGGCCCCCAGCAGCGCCTGCATCTGCTCCGCCGTGGCAAAGGACAGCCGGGCGCAGCCCAGCTGGGCGGTGACGTCCTTGGTCTTGAAGGGCTTGTCCCCCGGCAGCATGAGCAGGTAGAAGTCGGTCTGCTTCCGGTTGGTGAGCAGCAGGTTCTTGCAGATGGGGACCCCCAGCACCGCCTCCACCGCCTTGCAGTCCTCCATGGTGTTGGCCCCGTCGTGGTCGCACCGCAGGTAGGGGATGCCCAGCCCGTCCAGGAAGGCATATACCGCCATCTCTCTGGGGTCCCGCGCCTCCGCCGGGGGGGCGGAATAGAGCTCCGGGTTCACGTACACCGCTTACACCTCCGCCAGGGCCTGGTCCACATCCTCCATGATATCCTGGATGTCCTCAATGCCCACGCTGAGCCGCACCAGGTCCGGAGACACACCGGCGGCCGCCAGCTCCTCGTCGCTCATCTGCCGGTGGGTGGTGGAGGCAGGATGAAGGGTGCAGGTCTTGGCGTCGGCCACATGGGTGGCAATGGAGGCCAGCTCCAGTCCGGCCATGAACTTGGAGGCCGCTTCCCGGCCGCCCTTCACGCCGAAGGACACCACGCCGCAGGTGCCATTGGGCAGGTATTTCATGGCCCGCTCGTAGTAGGGGTCCCCCTCCAGGCTGGGGTAGCGCACCCAGGCCACCTTGGGGTGGTCCTTCAGGAACTTGGCCACCGCCAGGCCGTTTTCACAGTGTTTGGCCATCCGCAGGGGGAGGGTCTCCAGGCCGATGTTCAGGTAGTAGCAGTTCTGGGGGGAGGGAATGGCCCCCAAATCCCGCATGAGCTGGGCGGTGGCCTTGGTGATGTAGGCCCCCTCCAGGCCGAAGCGCTCGGTGTAGGTGATGCCGTGGTAGCTCTCGTCGGGGGTGGTGAGGCCGGGGAACTTGTCGGCGTGGGCATTCCAGTCAAACCGGCCCGAATCCACAATGGCGCCCCCCACGGCGTTGGCGTGGCCGTCCATGTACTTGGTGGTGGAGTGGGTGACGATGTCCGCCCCCCACTCGAAGGGCCGGCAGTTCACCGGGGTGGC
>NZ_CALXFV010000164.1 GCF_944387675.1 uncultured Flavonifractor sp.
CAGCGGCACCGGCTGCCGTAGCCGTACCAGCCGCACTTGCAGGGGTTCATGGCGCACACCAGCATGAACCGGGCGGGAAAGACCTCGCTGCCCGCCGAGCGGCTGATCACCACCCGGCCCTCCTCCAGAGGCTGGCGCAGGGTCTCCAGCACATCCCGGTGGAACTCGGGCAGCTCGTCCAGGAAAAGCACCCCGTTGTGGGCCAAGGAGATCTCCCCCGGCCGTGGGATGGGGGAGCCGCCCCCCGCCATGCCGGTGGCGGAGATGGAGTGGTGGGGCGAGCGGAAGGGCCGCCGGAGCAGCAGAGGATGCTCCGCGTCGGTGAGGCCCAGCACCGAGTGGACGGCGGTGGCCTCCATGGCCTCCTTCCGGCTCAGGTCGGGGAGGATGGAGGGCAGGCGCTTGGCCAGCATGGACTTGCCCGAGCCGGGGGGACCCACCATGGCGATGTTGTGGCCGCCGGCGGCGGCGATCTCCAGGGCCCGCTTGGCGTTCTCCTGCCCTTTTACGTCGGCAAAGTCGGGGCATGGCTCCACCTCCGGCCCGGGGGTCCAGGTCCGGGCGGGGACAAGGGGGGCTTCCCCCCGCAGGTGGGCGGCCAGCTGGCCCACGTCCTCCACCGGATACACCGTCAGCCCGCCGGCCAGGGTGGCCTCGGCGGCGGAGGGGGCGGGAACGTACAGGGTGGTAATCCCTGCCCGCCGGGCGGCCAGGGCCATGGGCAGCATGCCGGGGACCGGCCGCAGCCTGCCGGACAGGGACAGCTCTCCCACAAAAGCGCTGTCCCGCCCGTCCAGCTTCAGCTGTCCCCCCGCCGCCAGCACGCCCACCAGAATGGGCAGGTCATACATGGTCCCCCCTTTTTTCCGGTCGGCGGGGGCCAGGTTCACCGTGATGCGGGACACCGGGAAGGAAAAACCGCAGTTTTTGATGGCGGCGCGCACCCGGTCCCGGGCCTCCTTCACCGCTGCGTCAGGCAAACCCACGATCTCAAAGGCGGGCAGGCCGCCGGACAAATCGCACTCGGCCCGCACCTCATAGCCGGACACCCCGGACAGCCCCAGGGAGCGTACCTCACACAGCACAAAATCACCGCCTCTTCCTCCGCCACGCGGGCTTCTGATGGTTGATTATACCATAGCCAAAATCGGCTCTGCCGATTTTGGCTATGGTGTAACATCAACAGCAGGCGTTTTGTGAGCAAAACGCCAGGATACACGGTATCCTGCCGCACATGTGCGGCAACTGTTGATATTATACCACATCCCCGCCCCGGTGGAAAGCCTTCCGCCGGGGGACAATGTTACCATTCGTTCACCCTGACTTATCATGCCATTAGCAGAACTGTTTAAACTGACGGTTTCAATACGGGGAGTTTCTGTTTTTGACCGGAGCGTATCCCGGCATTTTCCGCGTTTTGATAGCAAAACTCACAAATTTTGCCCTATTTTTGGAGCATAACAGAAAATTTTTGTTTTAAAGTAAGAATTGATTTACAAACGGAGGGGTTGGTGATAAAATGAAGACGTTTTAGAGGTAAGTCCCTGTCAACATATGGGAACTGCCAGGGTAAGGGGAATCAGGCCCGGTACGAGGGGAAACGGGGACAGATTCCCATTGCCCTGGAACAATGAATAAGGAGGAATCGTTCAATGGCGAGAAAGCTGAAATCCATGGACGGCAACACCGCGGCGGCCCATGTATCCTACGCCTTCACCGAGGTCGCCGGCATCTATCCCATCACTCCGTCCAGCCCCATGGCCGACAATGTGGACCAGTGGGCCGCGCAGGGCCGGAAGAACATTTTCGGCACCACCGTCAACGTGGTGGAGATGCAGTCTGAGGCCGGTGCCGCCGGTACTGTTCACGGCTCCCTGGCCGCCGGCGCCCTGACCACCACCTACACCGCCTCTCAGGGCCTGCTGCTCATGATCCCCAACATGTACAAGCTGGCCGGTGAGCTGATGCCCACCGTGTTCCACGTGTCCGCCCGTACCGTGGCCACCCACGCGCTGAACATTTTCGGCGACCACTCCGACGTGATGGCCTGCCGTCAGACCGGCTTCGCCATGCTGTGCGAATCCAACCCCCAGGAGGTCATGGACCTGGGCGCGGTGGCCCACCTGGCCGCCATCAAGGGCCGCGTTCCCTTCCTGAACTTCTTCGACGGCTTCCGCACCTCCCATGAGATTCAGAAGATCGCCATCTGGGACAACGACGATCTGGCCGATATGGTGGATATGGACGCTGTGGAGGCCTTCCGCAAGCGCTCCCTGAACCCCGAGCGGCCCGTGATGCGCGGCTCCCACGAGAACGGCGACATCTTCTTCCAGCACCGTGAGGCCGCCAACAAGTACTATGACGCGGTGCCTGGCATCGTGGAAGAGTACATGGGCAAGGTCAACGCCAAGCTGGGTACCAACTATCAGCTGTTCAACTACTACGGCGCGCCCGACGCCGACCGGGTCATCGTGGCCATGGGTTCCATCTGCGACGTGGCGGAGGAGGTCATCGACTACCTCAACGCCCACGGCGAGAAGGTGGGTCTGGTGAAGGTCCGCCTGTACCGGCCCTTCCGCGCCGACAAGCTGCTGGAGGCCATTCCCGCCACTGCCACCAAGATCGCCGTGCTGGACCGCACCAAGGAGCCCGGCGCTCAGGGCGACCCCCTGTACCTGGACGTGGTTACCGCCTTTGCCAACGCCGGCCGTCAGGCCACCATCATCGGCGGCCGCTACGGTCTGGGCTC
>NZ_CALXFV010000165.1 GCF_944387675.1 uncultured Flavonifractor sp.
GGAGGGTCAGGTGGTGGAGACCTTTGACTTTTCTTACGGGGACGCCCTGACCCAGCTGCCGGAGATCCCGGCCAAGGAGGGCTGCTCCGCCAGTTGGCCGGATCTGGACTACAGCTGTCTCACCTTTTCCCGGACCCTGGAGGCGGAGTACACTTCCTACACCACCGCCCTCACCGCCCTGGGAGATCCTCCTCAGATTGTGGTGCAGGGGACGTTTGGCGCCGGGAGTTCCATTTCCGCCTCTTACGCGGACGGAACCTGGACGGATGGATTGGGTAAGACCCACACCGGACAGATTTACACCGTCGCGGTCACCGACCCCGTCCTGCCCGCCACCTCCTTTGATGTTCAGTACAAGCTGCCGGATCACAGCAGCAGCTACTCGGTGTGGGTCCAGACCGCCGCCGGCTGGCAGCAGCAGCAGGCGGAGAGAGACGGCACCTACCTGGTCTTCCGGGCGGAGGGGGATTCCGTCACCTTTACCGTACAGGAAACAGGCGGGAACCGGACGGCCGGGATTCTTGCGCTTTGCGTGGGGGGCGCCGCGGCCGGCCTTCTCATCGTCCTCGGCATCAAAAAAATACGCCGCGCCAAAGGCAGGAAATAAGGACACCTTTACCAGAACCGGATACGCCGGCCGCAAAGCCTGCGGCAGGCGCCGCAAAAACTTCCCCGGCAAGACAGAAACGGCCGATGCTCCCTCAAGCAAAGGGGCATCGGCCGTTCATCCTGTGCGAAAAGTCTTGCAGCGTTCCCATCCGCAGGCGGGTAAGACGCACCAGGCCTTCCCCCTCCGCATCCGGCGGCGGTTCGCTCAAACCAGAATATTCCGCTGTCTGGCCGCATACCGCAGCTCATCCCGGAACCTGGGATGGGCAATGGCAATCAGATTCTCCGTTCGCTCCCGCAGCGTACGGCCCCGCAGCCGGGCAATCCCATACTCTGTCACAATGTTATCCACATCATTTTTGCTGGTCGTCACTATGGCGCCCGGTGTCAGGGTGGGTACAATCCGGCTTACCGTCCCCCCCTTGGCGGTGGAGGGGAAGGCAATAAAGCTCTGCCCACCGGGGGAGAGCACCGCCCCACGCACATAGTCCGCCTGCCCGCCGGTACCGGAAATCTGATAAGTCCCAATGGACTCAGCGCATACCTGGCCAAAAAAATCCACCTCCAGCGCCGCGTTTACCGAAACAAAATGCGGATGCCTGGCGATGACCGCAGGATCATTCACGTAGTTTACCGGCAGCAGCTGAAAAGCACGGTTGTGATCCACATAGTCATAGATCCGCTGGGACCCGAACACAAAGGTAGCCACCGAACACCCCCGATGTATCGGCTTCCGGCTATTGTCCGCCGCCCCGCACTCCAGCAGCTCCACCATACTGGCCGTAAACATCTCGGTATGAATCCCCAGGTTCCGTTTGTCCCGCAACGCCAGTCCCACCGCGTCCGGAATTGCGCCGATTCCCAGCTGGAGGGTGGCTCCGTCACACACCTCTTGGGCAATCAGGCCGCCAATGGTGCGGCTGATCTCATCCGGCTCTTCCGCCGGCAGACAGAGCAGAGGCATGTTATTCTCACACAGCGCAGTAACCTGGGAAATATGGACGGAGGGGACCCCATAGGTGTACGGAACCCGCTCATTTACCTCCAGCAGGACCACGTCCGCCTTTTCAAGCAGTGCCTCAGAGACAGAGGATACCGTTCCCAGGCTGAAAAAACCCTTTTCATCCATTGGCGACACCGCAGCACAGAATACATGCGCTTCCCGGTGCCGGCGGATGATGTCGGGAAAATCCCGGTAGTAACCGGGCAGGATGTCCCCATGGCCCGCATTGACACCCTGCCGCGCCCCCGCGCCGCAAAACAGGGAAATACCCTCCAGACCTGGAGGGGCATCCTGCTGATAGCACGCCATGGGATAGAGGTCCATCAGGGTGCTCAGGCACACATCGGATATTGCCCCGCTCCGGACCCGCTCATCCAGGGCGCTTATGATCGCCCTGGGCTGAGCCAGGGCAATGTCCGCAAATACCCGCTGTCCCGACCGCACATGGGCGGCCACCGCTTCCGGCGTGGTCCGTTTTTTCTGATACAGTGCTTTGTAATCTCTCATATGCTCCACCATAATTCCGCCTTTGGATACCGGGACCATCTCCCGGCGTCTTGCTCTGGGCTATAGACTTTTTTACTATAGCACACCCGCCCCAGGATTTCCAGGCGCGGAAACGCAAAATAATTTCTTACTTTTCATTGACAAGCCACCAATTGTATTGTATAATTTCTTTTGCATTTGGCCGGAGCCCGGACGTGGAGAGATGTCCGAGTGGTTGAAGGAACCGGTCTTGAAAACCGGCGATGTGCAAGCATCCGTGGGTTCGAATCCCACTCTCTCCGCCATTTTTATACTGCTTTGATTCGGCGGCGTATTCTGTATGCAGAAGTACCCAAGTGGCCGAAGGGGCTCCCCTGCTAAGGGAGTAGGCGGGTTAAACCGTGCGAGGGTTCAAATCCCTCCTTCTGCGCCAACCAGGAGCAAGCGCTTTTTGCGCTTGCTCCTGGTTTTTTTGCCCTTATAGATTGCCTTCCATAGCCATTTCCAGCTTTTTTAACGCCTTTTTCTCAATGCGGGATACATAG
>NZ_CALXFV010000166.1 GCF_944387675.1 uncultured Flavonifractor sp.
CAGCTGGTATCCCGCGCCGAAGAGCTTTTCCACATCCGCCTGGCACAGATGCACATGGCGGTTGGAGGACATCACCGGCACATGGCGCTGACCCGTTTTGGCCAGCTCGCACAGCACCAGCCGCTCCACCGCGGCGCGCAGTTCCTTTTCGTTCATAACGCCCCTCCCTTCGGGGGGTGGCCGGGGCATGCGCCCCGGCGCGGTTTCTTACTTCTTCTTGGCGGCTTCGGCCTCAGCCTTCTTTTTGAAGATCTCCTTGAGGCTCTCGTTGTAGGGCGGACGGGCGATGCCGTACTCGGTCACGATGCCGGCGATGAGCTCGTTGTCGGCAAAGTCGAAGGCGGGGTTATAGACCTTCACGCCCTCGGGCGCCATGCGGCGCTTGTACCACATCTCGGTCACTTCCTCGGCGGGGCGCTGCTCGATGGTGATGTCCTCGCCGCGGGCAATCGACATGTCGATGGTGGAGGTGGGGCCCAGCACATAGAAGGGGATGCCGTAGTACTTGGCCAGAATCGCCACGCCGGAGGTGCCGATCTTGTTGCAGGCGTCGCCGTTGGCGGCCACGCGGTCGCAGCCGACGAACACGGCGTTGACCCAGCCGTTTTTCATGACCTGAGAGGCCATGTTGTCGCAGATGACGGTGGTGTCCACGCCGTCGGCCTGCATCTCAAAGGCGGACAGGCGCGCGCCCTGCAGGAGCGGGCGGGTTTCGTCCGTATAGACGCGGAAGTTCATGCCGCGCTCGCGGCCCAGGTGGATGGGGGCCAGGGCGGTGCCGTACTTGGAGGTGGCCAGCTGGCCGGCGTTGCAGTGGGTGAGGATGCCGTCGCCGTCCTTGATGAGGGTCAGGCCGTACTCGCCGATCTGGCGGCACATCCACACGTCCTCGTCCTTGATGGCCACGCTCTCCTTGTGCAGAAGCTCCTTGAGCTCGGGAACGCTCTTGTCCCTGTTGTCCAGCACTACCTGCTCCATGCGGTTGAGCGCCCAGGAGAGGTTGACGGCGGTGGGACGGGAGGAGTTGAGGTAATCCTTGGCTGCCTTGAACTGGGGATAGAATTCGTCCCAGGTGTCGGCCTGAATCTGCTTGGCGGCCAGATACACGCCAAAGCCCGCCGCCACGCCGATGGCAGGCGCGCCGCGCACCTGCAAAAGGTAGATGGCGTTCCAGATGTCCTTCTGGTCGGTCAGGCTGAGGATCTCCACCTCGTAGGGCAGCTTGGTCTGGTCCAGGATGACCAGCGCGCTCTTTTCGTCGTCCAGCGCGACGGTCTCGTAGCTCATGATGCTCTTGTCAGCCATGGCTTTTTTCCTCCCTTACTTGGCCGCTTCATCGGCGCGCAGGACGGCCGCCACGAAATCGGCGCCGGTCTTGAAGGCCGTGCGGTTCATGATGTAGTCCTTGCCGCAGAGGATGTTGACCTTCTCGGCGTGGGCGCGCTTGGCTTCGTCGGCGATGGTGGTCACGTCCTTGACGTTGGCCATGCCCACGGTGCGGCGGATGAGCTCGGTGCCGGCGTAGGCGGCGGTGTCGGACAGGATGGAATCGAGGTAGAACTCCTTGAAGCCGGGGGTCTTGGCCATGAGATCGGTCACGCACTCGTCAAAGCACTTGAGGAACTTCTGGCAGAACAGGTCCACGGTCTCCTCGATGGCCTTGAGCGCCCAGTCGCAGAATTCCTCCGCCCCGGCGGCGCGGCCGTTGTCCCAGGCGAAGATCAGGTTGGCGACCACGTTGCCGATGTCGTAGCCCATGGGGCCGTAGAAGGCGAATTCGGGGTCGAACACGCGGGTGGAATCCTGCTTGACGAAGATGGAGCCGGTGTGCAGATCGCCATGGATGAGGGACTGCGCGTTGTTCATGAACTCGAACTTGAGCTTGGCCACGGCCAGCTTGAGCGCGTCGTCCTCATAGAGCTCGCGGCGCACGAAGTCGGCGATGGGCGGGAAGACGTTGTTGCGGTGGTTGCAGTCGTTGTACGGCTCGGTCAGGACCAGGTCCTCGGTGATCTCGCACAGCTCGGGGTTGATGAAGCTCTTGACCATGGCCTTCTTTTCCTTGTGCTCCATGGCCACGTCGGTGGTCTTGAGCAAGGTGTTGACCATGTAGGTGGAGATGTCCTCGGCAAAGCGCGGGAACGTCTCGTGCCGCATGAGCGCGTAGCGCATCAGCGCATGGTCGGACAGGTCCTCCATGGCGCAGGCGCACATCACGGTATCATAGCCGTAGATCCTGGGCACCAGGCCGGGGGCGTACTTGTCCTGAATCTGAAGGATTTCGCTTTCGATGCGGTTGCGGTCGGTGGAAACCTTCATGTCCGCCGAGATGCGCAGCGCCTCGCCCGCCTGCTTGACGATGATGGACTTGCCGGTCTTTTCCTCCACCACGCGGAAGACGTAGTTGAGGTTGCCGTCGCCGATTTCCTTGACGGTCAGCACCGCGTCCTTGTCGAAGTGGCCGGGATACTTGGTCTGGACATAGTCGATCACGTCGGCTTCCTTCATGAGAAAATAGGTGTCGTAACGGGGCATGTGCAAGACTTCCTTTCTCTATAAAAAGTGCCTTTTTGGTTCCGGTTTTGGGCCGCCGTCAGCGAAACTCGATGTTTCGCAGGTCCAGCGGGTCGATCGCGCAAAGCGCGCGCATCTCCTCCGCCGTGGGCGGCGGGGTTGTCTCGATGGAAAAGTAGCGGATGGGGAAAGCGGTGTTCTGCGCCACCTCGTCGATGGTGGTATACGGGTGCACGCTCTTTAAAATGAGCTGGCCCTGATACATGGTAAACACGCACAGGGGGGTGACGATCTCGCTCACGTTGCCCTGCGCGGTCACGAAGTCCACGCCGGGGGAGAAGGTGCGGCGGTCGTGCTTGGTGCGCCAGATGATGGCGCGCCT
>NZ_CALXFV010000167.1 GCF_944387675.1 uncultured Flavonifractor sp.
AAAATTTTCTATTTTTTCTTCTTTAACTCTTTTTTTTAATTTTTCAGTTAAATTTATAGCAGTCATAACTCCAATATCAGACATTATTAATATTTCTTCTAGTTCTTGAAATAATGCATTATCTATTTTGGTATACTTTACACCTAAAAAATTTAATCTATTTACAAATTCATTTCTTGTTTTAGACAACGCTTTTTCATACTTTTTCACTTCATTATCTTTACTTTTTCCAAATATTTTCCCTATATTTTTTAAAAAACTCATATTTATTCACCACCAATATTATAGCAAGCGAAATTATCTTTTACAACTTACTTTATTTTAATTATATATACTTTACTAGACTTTTTTTGAAATTTATAGTATAATTGTAATTACTTTATTTTTCGTTTTGAAAATTAGTTGTTAATAGCAAAGGAGAATTTTTAATGAATAAAAATATTGAAACGCTTTTTTTTGCGTTAGGAGGACTTGGAGAAGTCGGTAAAAATATGTATGTAATTGAGCATGATGATGAAATAATAATCATTGATGCTGGAGTAATGTTTCCCAAGGATGAATTACTTGGAATCGATTACGTTTTAGCTGATCACACATATTTAATAAATAACAAAAACAAAATAAAAGCTTTATTTATAACGCACGGTCATGAAGATCATATAGGAGGTATTCCGTTTTTATTAAATGAAGTTGAAATACCAGTAATATATGCATCAAATGTAGCTACTGAATTAATAAAACATAAATTAGATGATAAAAATATTAAGTATAACAATATAAAAATTATTAATGAAAATGTTGTTGCTAAATTCAATCATTTTGAAGTTGAATTTTTTAGAACTACTCACTCTATACCCGACTCATATGGAATAGCAATTCATACACCAAATGGAACAATTGTGACTACAGGAGACTTTAAATTTGATTTAACACCCATAGGGCCAATGGCCAATTTACAAAAAATGGCTTCTTTAGGAGAAAAAGGTGTAAGATTATTATTAAGCGATAGTACCAATGCTTTAGTACCTGGTTTTTCAATAAGCGAATCAGCAGTTGATGAGGCATTAGGAGAATTATTTGCTAGAAGTACAGGCAGAATTATCTTAGCTACGTTTGCAAGTAATATATATAGAGTTGCACATATAATTGAAACTTGTAAAGATAACAACCGAAAAATCGTTGTTTTTGGTAGAAGTATGATCAATAGTATTGAGATCGCTAAATCATGCGGCTTTATATCAGATGATAATATTTTTATAACTAGTGACGAAGCTAACAGAATGAATCCAAGCGAAGTATGCATTTTATGTACCGGAAGCCAAGGTGAACCGTTAGCAGCTTTATCAAGAATTGCAAACGGTGTAGATAGCAATGTTAAATTATTACCAGATGATACAATAATTTTTTCTTCAAGTCCTATTCCTGGTAATGCATTAAGTATTAATAGGGTTATTAATAAGTTGTACTTAAAAGGCGCAAAGGTATATACTAATGCAAGCGAATCAGATATACATACAAGTGGTCATGGAAAACAAGATGAATTAAAGCTAATTATGAGATTAATAAAGCCCGAATACTTTATACCTATTCATGGAGAATATAGAATGTTAAAGAAGCATGCAGAAATAGCAAATTCATGTTCAATAGACAAAGATCATACATTTGTTATCAAAAATGGCGATAGAATTGCATTAAATAAAGATAAAGTTTATTTAAAAGATTCAATACCAATTAATAGTATATATGTAGATGGTAAAAGAATTGGTAATATAGGAACTTCAATTATAAAAGATAGAAAAATAATGTCGACTGATGGTGTTTTAATAGCCATTTTAAACGTAAATAGTGAAAATAGAACCTTAACATTAAATCCTAATGTAACTACTCGTGGTTTTGTCATCGTAAATGAAAATCAAAATTTAATTAACGACATAGAAAAAAAGATTAAACAAATTGCAATTAGCGAGTTAAATAAAGAAACATTCAATCATATTGATTTAAAAAATAGGATAATATTGGAAATTAATTCTTATATAATTGAGTTAACAGGCAGAAGACCTATAATTATGCCAATGATTTTAGAAACGAAAATATAAAAACTAATAATTTTATAAAAAACACAAAAAACCATATTTGTGTTTTTTTATGATTTAAAACTTACTTTTAACATATTTTTTTATCAATTTTTTCTGTTCGCTATCGCATACTAAGCCAATAATCATTTTATCATTACTAATAATTAAAATATCACATTCAAGACCGTAATTTAACTTAAAATAATTCGAAATCCATTGATAATTATTCACAGGAATTTGAATTAAAATCGAATTCACTTTATAATCCCTCCTAATAATTATATAAAAAAATAAATATGTTTAAAACAACATATTTATTTTGCAATTTCTTCAGCTCTGGTTTCTCTAATTACAACTACTTTTATTGTTCCTGGATATTGTAGTTTGTTTTCTATTTTTTCTTTTATATCTCTTGCCATTTTGTAGCTAGTTAAATCATCAATTTCTTCTGGTTTAACTATTACACGTAATTCTCTACCAGCTTGCATCGCATAAGTTTTATCAAC
>NZ_CALXFV010000168.1 GCF_944387675.1 uncultured Flavonifractor sp.
CAGAAAGTAAAGTTTGGAAAGCTACAGGTAGAAGAAAAAGAAGTATAGCTCAAGTATCAATGTCTTATGGTAAGGGGTCTATAGTTGTAAATGGCGAGGATGTAAATTCTTATATGCCTTATGAAACATTGGTTATGGATTTAAAGCAACCTTTGGTTTTAACTGAAAATGATGGTAAATTTGATATTGTTGTTAAAGTTAATGGTGGTGGATTTAATGGTCAAACAGGCGCAATTAGATTGGGTATTGCTCGTTGTTTGTTACAAATTGATCCGAATAATAGAACTATACTTAAGGAAAGTGGTATGATTACTAGAGATTCTAGAATTAAAGAACGTAAGAAGTATGGTTTGAAAAAGGCTAGAAGAGCTCCACAATTTAGTAAGAGATAGAATTTGTTTAAGACCTACGTTTTTTGTAGGTTTTTTTGTGCTTGAAATTATTGTGAAAATGCTAGAAGATATTATTGTAGTATGTTATACTGAATTTGTAGGGTGATATTGTGGCAAAAAAAGTTTTTAAATCAATAGAAGAACAGGTTGAAATTTTAAAAGATAAGGGTTTAACAATAGAAGATGATGAGTATGTAAAATCTGTGTTGTTACGTGAAAATTATTTTTTCCTTATGGGCTATAGACATTCTTTTTTGAAACAAGATGTTAGTAGAAAGTTTATTACTGGTACATCTTTTAATGAACTTTATGCTTTGTTTTTGTTTGATCGTGCGTTTAGAAATATTATTTTTAAAAATTTATTGATTGTTGAAAATAATTATAAATCTATTTTTAGCTATGTTTTAAGTAGTAATTATGGTTATAAGGAAAAAGATTATTTAAATCCGTCAAATTTTGATCAAGCTGAAGATAAAAAGGGACAGGTTAGTGACTTGATTCGAAAGTTAAAAAGACAGTATAGAGTTAATGGGAAACAACACGGCGCTACTAGTCATTATATGGTTAATTATGGTTATATTCCTTTATGGATTGGAATAAAAGTTATTAGTTTTGGTTTGATGAGTGAGTTGTTTAGTATTCTTAAGGATGAGGACGCTGATAGGATAGCTAAAATATATGGATTGGATGCTAAAAGTTTAGAAATTTTTTTGCCGATTTTAGCTAATTATAGAAATTTGTGCGCTCATGAGGATATTTTGTTTGATCATTTTACTCAAAGAGTTATTCCTGATAATAAGTATCATCATATTCTTAATATTGATAAGGTAGATGATGAGTATGTTTGTGGTAAAAACGATATTTTTGCATTAATTCTTATTCTTAAACATATGTTAACTCCTGCTGATTTTAAAATGATGATGAATGAAATTAATTATGAGTTTGATAGGTTAAAGGGAAGACTTGTTCATATTGGAATAGAAAGGATTTATGAAAAAATGGGATTTCCTATGAATTATAAGGATATTATGTATTTAGAATAGAAAGGGTGCGATTGTTTTGCGTAAAAGGATTGTATATTTATTTACTATTATTTTTAGTTTGTTTGTTGGTGCGTGTTTGATGTATGGTGTTTTTTATTTTTTTCCAAATACTATTGTTGAGAAAGTGAGTGAAAATAGAGTAACTGTTACAGATGAAGGAATAAGTGCCGGTGTCGATAATGTATATGATTCTGTGGTTGTTGTGGAAAGTTTAGTTAGAAATTCTGTTATTTCGATAGGAACTGGTTTTGTTTATAAAACTGATGGAAACGATGCTTATGTTATGACAAATCATCATGTTATTGAAGATGCGGAAAGTGTACAATTGACTTTTACTAATGGTGATGTTGTTACTGCTGAATTAATTGGTTCTGATGAATATGCGGATATTGCGGTTTTAAAAATTGACAATAAGTATGTGTTAAAGGTTGCAACTTTGGGAAGTAGTGAAGATATGGAACTTGGAGACACAGTTTTTACAATTGGTACTCCTTTGAGTAAGGATTATTCTGGGACAGTTACTCGTGGAATTATAAGTGGTAAAAATAGATTGGTTAGTGTCTCTATTTCTGGTTATTCAAGCGATTGGATTATGAATGTTATGCAAACTGATGCTGCAATAAATCCGGGAAATAGTGGAGGCCCTTTATGTGATGTTAATGGTAATGTAATAGGTATTAATTCTTTGAAAGTTGTTGAAGATGAAATTGAGGGGTTAGGTTTTTCTATTCCGATTGAAGATGCTATGGATATTGCTTCGCATATTGAGTCTGGTACTAAAATTATAAGACCTTATTTTGGAATTTCTATGTTGGATTTGTCTGCTAGTTATGATTTAATGCTTGCTGGAATAAGAATTGATGGGAATGTAGATGAGGGTGTTGTGGTTTATCAAGTTGAAAATGGTAGCCCTGCTTCTATATCTGGTTTATCTACTGGGGATATTATTATTAAGGTTGGGGGTATTGAAGTTGGTAATATTGCTGAATTTAGATATAATTTGTATAAGTATGAACCTGGTGAAGTTGTCGAAGTGGAATATTATAGAGATGGCGAGTATAAAACTACTGAAGTTAAATTAGAAAAAAATGAATGACCTACATTGTAGGTTTTTTAATTGATAAATTTTGTTATAAAGTATATAATTTAATTGGGAGTGTTTATATGAAGAAGTGTGCGTTTATTTATAATCCGGAAAGTGGTAAGACTAATAGTAAAAAGGATATTGATAAAATTGTGGAATTATTAGAAATAAATGGTTATAATATTTTGTTATGCCCAACTGAATATAAAGGCCATGCCATAAAAATCGTAGAG